>JACMOT010000296.1 GCA_014377915.1 Tardiphaga sp. | reverse complement strand
CCGGCCCGCGCCAGCGCGGTCGGGTTGACGGAGCCGACGCCGATGCGGGCAAAATGCTGCGCGGCGGTCGCGGGGTCCTTGAGGAAGCGCAGCGCGATCCAGCCGGCGGTGAATTCCTGTTCGGTCTTGTAGATGTCGCGCGCCGGCAATGCGGCGCCGCGCGCGATCAGATAGGCCGAGCGATGCTCGCCGACATCGAGCATTTTTCGCGACAGCAGCCGGCGCTCGATCCACCATTCGTCGAGATTGTGCAGCCGGGCGGGATCGCGCGGCGCCGCGATCATCAATTGCGCGGCCTCGGCAAAACGCTCGTCGCGGCGCAATTGCTGGATTCGCGCAAACATGTAGCCGGGATCGCTGTGCAACTCGCTTGGCACCGCGTCGAGCAGCGCCTTGGCATTGCCGGCCTTCTTGGTGACGCCGATGCGCGCCCGGGCCAGCGCCATCTGCGCGGCGCCAAGCCGCTTGGCGGCGCGCAAGGCGGCGTCGGTGTCGCTGCCATACAGCATCAGGTCCATCCGCGCCTTGTGATCGCCGGGCGTGATGAAGGGGCCAAATAGATCCAGCGCGGTGGTCTCGACATCGCCGGAGATCGAATCATTGCGCCAGGCATCGCGGACATGGCGTTCGGCGCCGCTGCGATCGCCGCGCGCCATCAAGGCCTGCGCCAGCGCAAACTTGCCCTTCGCCGACAGCGGCTTCTCGTTCTGGAAATAGCCGAGCACGGTGTCGTCGTCGCGGTGATCGTCCCACAGCGCCGCCTCGGCGCGACGGCGCAAAAAGGTCTGCGACGGCCAGCTTGGATTGGCGGCCAGGAAGGCGCGGTAGCGCTCGACGGTGGCGCCATTGTCGTCGCTGCGCAGGATGATCCATTCCGCCAGCTTGCGCGCGACCGGATCGCCGATTCCCTGCGCGAGCTGCGAGGCATCCACCGGCTTGCGCTTGCGCACCAGTTCGATGACGTTTTCCAGCGCCTCGGTGTCGGCCTGCGACGTCGAGGCGGTCGCGGCCATCGCCGCCGGGGCGATCGGCTTGCGGGCCGGCGGCGGCAGCGCGGCGTGCTGTCGTGTGGCCGGCTGCATCGCCGGTGCCGGACTTGCCGCGTCGGGTGACAACGGTTTGGCGGGCGCGGGCAGAGCGGTGTTCTTCGGCACGACGTTGCGCGCGGTCGGTGGGGGTTTTGGCATTGGCACCGGTGTCGCCGCATAAGCTTGCAGGCTCAGGGTGGACACGCTGGCCAGCAGCGCCAGGGTGATGCCCAGGGCCGTCCATCGCACAGCGGAGTTGGGGGCCAGTCGCGTCATGGCGCTCCTTCGCGGCGAATCAAGGTAATCGCAGTCGGTCACTGCTGTATTTAATTGAAATGATGGACAAAACGTCAATTTTTGCCGTTCGCCTTATCTCTGCCTGACCACCGCGGCGAAATCGCGGCTGAACGGCTTCCGGCGGTCTTTCGCCGCCGCGCCGAACTCGATAGAACTTGGTGCTCAAACAGTCGGTAAGCAGACGGCTCAAGCCGCAGCGCGCTCGGAGACAAATATGGCCACCACCGCGACTTTCAGTGGATCCTATACCGCGCTGGTGACGCCCTTCAAGGACGGCGCGCTCGACGAAGCGGCGTTTCGCGCCCTCGTCAGCTGGCAGATCTCCGAGGGAACCAGTGGCCTGGTTCCGGTTGGCACCACCGGCGAAAGCCCGACGCTGAGCCATGACGAGCACCGCAAGGTCGTCGAATGGTGCATCGACGAGGCCAAGGGCCGCGTTCCGGTGATCGCCGGTGCCGGTTCGAACTCGACCCGGGAAGCCGTCGAACTGGCCCGACATGCCGAGAAGGCTGGCGCCGACGCGGTGCTGGTGGTCACGCCCTATTACAACAAGCCGACCCAGGAGGGCATGTACCAGCACTTCAAGGCGGTCAATGATGCGATCGGGATTCCGATCCTGATCTACAATATCCCGCCGCGTTCGGTGGTCGACATGTCGGTGGATACCATGTCGCGATTATTCGAGCTGAAGAACATCGCCGGCGTCAAGGATGCGACCGCCAATCTGGCGCGGGTGTCGCAGCAGCGCCATGCCATGGGGCCGGATTTCATCCAGCTGTCCGGCGAGGACATGACGGCGCTGGCCTATATGGCGGCCGGCGGCCATGGCTGCATCTCGGTGGTGGCCAATGTGGCGCCAAAACCCTGCGCCGAGCTGATGGCGGCGGTGTTCAAGGGCGACTATGCCGCTGCCCTGAAGATCCAGGACCGGCTGGTGCCGTTGCACGACGCGATCTTCATGGAGCCAGGTCTGGCGGGCGCCAAGCATGGCCTGACCCTGCTCGGTCGCGTCAAGGAAGAGGTGCGGTTGCCGCTGCTGCCGGTCACGCAGCCTACCGGCCAGGCGATCCACCGCGCCATGGTCCATGCCGGGCTGATCAACTGAAGCAAGGCCGTTTCCGGATTAAATCACAGTCTGCGATATTGATGGGAAGGGATTGGGAATGCTGAAGGAATTCCGCGATTTCGCGATGAAGGGCAATGTCGTCGATCTCGCCGTCGGCGTGATCATCGGCGCGGCATTCGGGGCGATCGTCAGCTCGATGGTCGGCGACATCATCATGCCCATCATCGGGGCCATCACTGGCGGTCTGGATTTTTCTAACTATTTCACGGGTCTGTCCAAGGCGGTGACCGCCACCAATCTGGCCGACGCCAAGAAGCAGGGCGCCGTACTGGCCTGGGGCAGTTTTCTGACGCTGACGCTGAACTTCATCATTGTCGCTTTCGTGCTGTTCTCGGTGATCCGCTTCATGAACAAGCTGAAGCGCAACGATGCGGCGAAACCGTCGGAGCCGCCCAAGCCGACCCGCGAACAAGAGCTGCTGACCGAAATCCGCGATTTGCTGAAAAAGGCCTGAATGCCTTTTCAGCGAGCGTTATCGGACCTGTTTTCAAGATAACGCCCAGGGCAACTGACGATGGCCGAGAAAAAAGACCGCCCGATCAAGGTAATCGCCGAGAACCGCAAGGCGCGGTTCCATTACGCGATCGAGGATACTCTGGAGGCCGGTATCGAGCTGACCGGTACCGAGGTAAAGTCGATCCGCAATGGCAAGTCGACGATCGCGGAATCCTATGCCGATCCCAAGGATGGCGAGATCTGGCTGATCAACTGCAACATTCCGGAATATCTGCAGGCCAACCGTTTCAACCACGAGCCGAAGCGGCCGCGCCGGCTGCTGATGCACCGCAAGCAGATCAACAAGCTGATGGGCGCGGTGGAGCGCCAGGGCATGACGCTGGTGCCGCTGAAAATGTATTTCAACGAGCGCGGCCGGGTGAAACTGCAGCTGGCGCTGGCCAAGGGCAAGCAGTTGCACGACAAGCGCGCCAGCGAGAAGGACCGCGACTGGGGCCGCGAAAAGGGTCGCCTGATGCGGGCGCGGGGGTAAGCGGCCGTCTTTTGTGGGATGGGTTGAGCGCTTGCGAAACCCATCGACAACATGATCGGGGATTGATGGGTTTCGCAAGCGCTCAACCCATCCTACGCATATGAGGATTGTTCGATGGCGCAATTGAACCTGCTTGAAGTTGACTGGAGCAAAATCCCGGCGCCCGAAGATGACGGCGCGGCCGCGCATCTAGCGGGCATGGCGATTCCGCCGCTCAGCCTGCGCGCCACCAACGACACCTCGGTCGTGCTGTCCGAATTGAAGGTCCGCGTTGTGGTGTTCGCCTATCCGCGCACCGGCGAGCCTGGCAAGATCTCGCTGGTCGACGATTGGGACATGATCCCGGGCGCGCGCGGCTGCACCCCGCAGACCTGCGCCTTTCGCGACCTGTTCGCCGAGCTGAAAGCCGCCGGCGCCGCCCACGTGTTCGGGCTGTCGACGCAGAGCAACGACTACCAGACCGAGATGGCGGCCCGGCTGCATCTGCCATTTCCCGTGCTGTCGGACGAGGCGCTGGACCTGGTCCACGCGCTCGATCTGCCGATCATGGAGGTCGCCGATCTCACTTTGATCAAGCGGCTGGCGCTGATCATCGACGATGCCAAGATCACGCATGTGTTCTATCCGGTGTTTCCGCCGGATCGGAATGCAAGTGACGTGCTGGCCTGGCTGAAGGCCAACCCGGCGCTAAATCGATAGGTCGGGCAGGGATTATTGATGCGGATCGGGATCGTTGGAGCCGGGATGGCCGGGTTGGCATGCGCCGAGGGTTTGGCAGGCCAGGGGCTTGAGGCCGTGCTGCTCGACAAGGGCGCAGGCGCGGGCGGCCGCATGTCGACGCGCCGGGTGCCGACCGCCGCGGGCGAGGCGCAGTTCGACCATGGCGCGCAATATTTCACCGTCCGCGACGAGGATTTCCGGCGACGCGTCGACGGCTGGATCGCGGACGGTGTCGTCGCTCCCTGGCCTGCGGCTGGCAGCGAGGCCTATGTGGGGGTGCCCGCCATGAATGCGCCGGTCCGGCAGATGGCCGTGGCACAGACCGTTCACTGGAAGACGCAAATCACGCAAATCGAACGCGTTGGCCATGGCTGGCGCCTGTCGGTTGAACGCGGGGACGCGGTTGATGTGGATACCGTGATCCTCGCGGTGCCCGCGGAACAGGCCTCGGCCTTGCTGGCTTCCGTGGCGCCGGATCTGGCCGCCCGTGCGAATGCCGCGGTGAGCGAGCCGTGCTGGACGCTGATGCTGGCGTTTTCGGAGACCGTCGAGGTCGTACAGGATTGCTGGAGGGGGGACACCGTCATCGGATGGGCCGCCCGCAACTCGTCCAAGCCGATGAGAACCGGGCCTGAGAGCTGGGTCGTGCAAGCCGGTCCGGACTGGTCCAGGCGCCATCTTGAGGCTGATCCGGACTGGGTTGCGGGGGCCCTCAAGCAGGCGCTGGCCGAGCTGCTGGGGTCTGAACTGCCGCCCTGCATTGGCATGGCCGCCCACCGCTGGCGTT
>JACMOT010000295.1 GCA_014377915.1 Tardiphaga sp. | reverse complement strand
TCGCGCCCGATTCGTTTCGTTCGGATGAGGTGGTCGGCGCCGGCCATCGCTTTTTCGGCAACGTCTCGCGCGGCCTTGCCTCGATCATCGAGAGGGCCGTCAGCCAATGGGGCCTGCCGAACGGCTATATTCTCGGCGAGGAAGGTTCCGGAGCCATCGTCGCCGGCCTGCGTTACGGCGAGGGTACGCTCTATACCAAGAACGCCGGTGATCTCCGGGTTTACTGGCAGGGCCCCTCTGTCGGCTTCGACTGGGGTGGCGACGGCGCCCGCACCATGACTCTGGTCTACAATTTGCCGGCCACCAACGCGATATACCAGCGTTTCGGCGGCATCGACGGCTCTGCCTATATTATTGGCGGCTTCGGCATGACGGCGCTGACATCCAACAACATCGTGCTGGTGCCGATCCGCTCCGGGCTCGGGCTGCGGCTGGGCGCCAATATTGGCTATCTCAAATTCACACCGAGTGCGACCTGGAACCCGTTCTGAGCGGACGGCCTGCCGTCACCTCCCGCGTCGCAATAAAGGTTAACGTGGCGTTACACTAGCGTTTTTCGCGCCCGCCATGGCATGGTACCGACTAATTTCAGGACGTGGGAGTATTATTCATGGTTGAACCGATCATGTATCTGGCGATCGGTTTTCTGGTCTCCATGCTTTTTGGCCTTATGATCGTACCGCTGGTTCATAACCGCGCGGTGCGGCTCACCACCCGGCGGCTGGAGGCCGCTACCCCGCTGTCGATGGCGGAAATCCAGGCTGACAAGGACCAGCTGCGTGCCGAATTCGCGATGTCGGCGCGGCGTCTAGAGATCAGTGTCGACCAGCTCAAGAACAAGACCACCAGCCAACTCGCCGAACTCGGCAAGAAATCCGACGCTATCAACCGCATGAAGCTGGAGCTTGGCGAGAAGAACGCGACCATCTTCTCGCTTGAAGCCCGTGAAACCGCGGTCAATGAGAAGTTGGCCGCGACCGAAACGGAGTTCGCAGCCAAGATGGAATCGCTGCGCGCGGCTGAACGCGCACTCGCCGACAAGCAGGGCGAACTGGCGAGGCTCGGCCACGAATTATCCGATCGCACCATGGTCGCCGACAGCCGCCAGATCGAACTGGTCGCGGTACGCGCCCAGATCGAGGCGTTGAAGAATCGCGTGGAAGACGCCGAGAAGGAATTTTCCAGCACGCAGCAGCGACTGGAACTGCAGCGCGGCGAATCCGATACAGCGACCCGCGAACTGACCGAGGCGCGCGCCCGCGTCGAAAACCTCAGCCAGCGGGTCACCGATCTCGACCAGCAGCTAATGAGCCAGGTCCGCGCCGCCGAACAGCTCGGGCTGCGCGTCAACGAACTGGAATCACAGCTCGACCTGCAGACCAAGCTTTTGGCCGAGCGCGATTTCGAGAACAGTCAGTTGCGCCACGCCAGCGCGGCCGCCGAACGAATCGCGCAGGACCTGCGTGTCGAGATCGCCGCCAAGACCGGCGGCAGCGCCTCGTCGCTGGTGGAGAAATTGCGGGCCGAAAAAGCCGCCGCCGATCAGGCGCTGCGGACCGCCCAGGAGGAACGCTCACGCCTGCAGCGTGACCTCAATGCCATCCAGCAGCAGGCGGAGAGCTCATGGGCTACAGAGCGCATGGAAAACGCCCTGTTGCGGGAGCGCATCAACGATATCGCCGCCGAGGTCGCGAAGCTGGCGATGACGCTGGAAGGGCCGAATTCTGCGATCAACGCGATCCTTGCCGCCGAACCACCCCCGCAGCAGCCGCCGACATCCGCCAATGGCAACGGATTCGTTGCCGGCGGAACCCTCGCCGACCGGATACGGGCCTTGCAGTCCCATGCCTCGCGGGCTCAGCAGCCGGTCTAAAAAGGCGGTGTTTTCAGCGATCTCGCGAACAATGTTCGGGCAGCCCGCAGCGCATGCTTGACACCCCCACCCCCGACTCCGTAAATCGCGCCACTGACGTCATCCACCGCCAGGGTCGATCTGCCTGGTAACTTATGGTGAAATGGCTGCGGGCGATTAGCTCAGCGGGAGAGCACACCCTTCACACGGGTGGGGTCGCAGGTTCGATCCCTGCATCGCCCACCATTTTGGTGATGGTTTACGCACGACTTCGCCTACAGCCCAAAACGCCATACCACCGCGATGGTCGCGACTAGCGCCAGGGCGCTGACGATCCAGCCGGCCAGGTACTCAAAATCATGGTCGTTCTGAATGTCGTCCGGTCTTCCAACTGTCGCGCGCCAATGGTGGGACATGCCTGCCTCCAAAACGTTCTGCAAAATAATCGGGCAACCGGCCTTCGGTTCCCCGGCGCATGAAACGGCCTTCCTCGGGCGACCTACCGACAACCGGAGCCGTTCTGCGACGAAAGTCCAGCGACCAAACGCCTCGCCTGCCCCGCTTGTACGCCGCGGCCGGTTGCCGGATCATGCGCGCAATCTTGGGCAGTTGAGACAATTTGTCGCTCGGCATCGGGCGATCGGCAACAACCGCAAAAATCCGCGACAAGCGCAGCAGTTCCAATAGGGAGAAACACCATGCCTATCAAAGCTGGCCGCAGGGTCGCCTGTGCTGTCCTGGCGGTCCTCTGTTCCGGATTGGCCGGAGCAGCGCACGCTGAAACCTGGCCGCAGAAGCCGATCACCTTCAGCGTCCCGTTTGCCGCCGGCGGCGGCACCGACGCCTTTGCCCGGCCGCTGGCGCAGCAGCTCGACACCCAGCTGGGCAAGCGCATACTGATCGAAAACCGCGCTGGTGCCGGCGGCACCGTGGGAGCTTCGCTCGCCGCCAAGGCCGCGCCGGACGGCTACACCTTTTTCATGGGCGCCGCGCATCACGCCATTGCGCCGTCGCTCTATCCCAACCTCGATTACGACATCGAGAAGGATTTCATCGCCGTCGCCCTGATCGCGCGGCCACCACAGGTCGTCGTCGTCAACCCCGACAAGATCGCTGCCAAAACGCTTCCCGAGTTCATCGCCTATCTGCAGGCCAATCCCGACAAGGTCAATTACGGCTCCGCCGGCGCGGGCACCACGCATCATCTGGCGGGCGAGCTGTTCAAGAGCCTGACCAGGACCCGTCTCCTCCACGTGCCCTACCGAGGCGCGGGACCGGCGATGCAGGACCTGATCGCCGGCCACGTACCGGTGGTGTTCGACGGCCTCGGCTCGTCGGCGCCACAGATCAAGAGCGGACAGTTGCGCGCGCTGGCGATTGCCGCGCCAAAGCGGGTTTCGGCGTTTCCCGATCTCCCCACCGCGGCCGAAGCCGGCCTGCCCGGCTTTGAAGTGGCAACCTGGTACGGCGTGTTCGCGCCGAAGAACACACCGCCGGAGATCATCGAGCGGATGACCAGGGAGCTGAAGGCCGCCCTGCAGACCCCAGCGATCCGGGACACCTGGGAGCGCAACGGCTCGGATGTGCCCGACGTGTCAGGTGCGGCGTTCAGCCAGATGGTGTCGGCTGAAACCGCGCGATGGCGCAAGGTGGTCGCCGAGGCCGGCGTCAAGCTGGACTGAACCCGCTGATCAGGCGGCGAAGATCTGGCGCAGCATCGCTTTCTGGATCTTGCCATTGGCGTTGCGCGGCAAGGGCTCGACGCGAAGCGTGATGATTTCCGGCACCTTGTAGTCGGCCATCCGCTGCGAGCAAAAATCGCGGACGTCGTCCGGCGACAGCAGGCCTGGCTGGCGCGGCACCACGATGGCGTGGACGCGTTCGCCGAGCACCGGATCGGGACGGCCGATGATCGCGCATTCGGCGACGCCCTCGAGGCCGCAGATGGTGTTCTCCACTTCGGCGCAGAACACCTTGAAGCCGCCGCGGTTCAGCATGTCCTTCTTGCGGTCAAACACGCGGACAAAGCCGTCCGCGTCCATCGAGCCGATATCGCCGGAGCGCCAGAAACCATCGACGAATTCGCTGGCATTGGCCTCGGGCCGGTTCCAGTAGCTCGGCACCACCATCGGCCCGGCGATCAGGAGCTCCCCGGGTTCGCCCGGTGCGACGCGTTGGCCCGCGTCATCCACCACCACGATTTCGCCGCAAGGCACAACCTGCCCGACGCTGTCGAGGTGATCGCGCCACAGCGGCCGCGGCATGATCGTCGCGGGCGAGGTGCTCTCGGTGGCGCCATAGGCGTTGATCAGTTCGAGCCGCGGTAACGTCTTCGCCAGCGTCGCGATAGTCGGCACCGGCATCGGCGCGCCGCCAAAACTGCCGATTCGCCACGCCGACAGGTCATAGGCGGCAAAATTCGGGTGCATCGCGCATAGCGTATAGATGGTGGGGACCACCAGCGTGTAGGTGATGCGTTCGCGACTGACGAGATCGAGAAACAGTTCGGTCTTGTAGTCGCGTCGCATCAAGACGGCACAGCCGCCGACCGCCAGCATGGTCAGCATCACGGCGACCAGCCCGGTGACATGCGACAACGGCACCGCCACCAGCCCGCGGTCATTCTCGTCGAGCCCGTTGCCGCGGGCAAAATGTAGCGCGGAGTGGACGACACCGAGATGGGTGAGCTGCGCGCCCTTCGGTTTGCCGGTGGTGCCCGACGTGTACAGGATGACGGCGACATCATCCTCGTTCGGCGAGAACACCGGTGACGGTCCGCCATGCGGCAGCGCGTCGAATTCCTCGGCGCCGGCCGTGGTACCGTTCACGCTGATACGGATGCCAACTGTTTTGGCTTCCGCTATGGATGGCACCAGCTCGGACAATCGCGCCTCGAACAGAATCGCCTTGGCGCCGCTGTCGTTCAGCACGAATTCCAGCTCGGCGCGCTGCTGACGAATGCCGATCGGAACGACGATGAAGCCGCAACGGCTGCAGGCCAGAAAGCTCGCGACGAATTCGGTGCTATTGCCAAGAAACAGCGCCACCCGATCACCGGGCAAGACACCGCGGGCATGCAGCCCCGACGCGATCCGGGACGCCAGATCATCCAGCTCCAGATAGCTGAGCGCCGCGCCCTCTTCCACGAGCGCCGGGCGCCGCGGAAAGCGCAGCAGCGAGCCGGCAAACATCGCCGCAAGATTGGCGGGGCGCTCGGAAAAACACCGCATCTCGCGGCCGAAATGCGTTTCGATGCGCAATGCGCCGCCCGGCAAGCCGCTGGCCGCTATCATGACGTCTCCTCCATGGTCGCTTTTGCCAGCGAACATGGCCGGCATTCGCCGCGAGGACAACCACCGCGGCCGGATGGCTCCGGTGCGCCGGGCATGCCTTGTGCGGAGATCGTCGCTTGCGGAAACAATACGAAACAAGAATGGCTGCGCTTGCAGGTAGTTAAAGCTGCGCTGATGGGTACGATACCCAACCGGTTAACCACGGCGGCGTAGCTGTGATGGATCGTTCTGCCAACAGGATCGAGCCGGGCCAGGATTTGCGCCCGAAAAGAGGCCTATCATGACAAGCATTTCCGGATCCAGCAGTGCGAGCACGCTGGCCCAGGCGCAGGCCAAACTGGCCGCCGATCAGGCGGCGAAAGCAGCGGCGAGTATCATCCAGGCCGACCAGAAGGCTTTGCAGGAAGCGACCGCAGCCGCGGCTACCACGGCGTCATCTGCTGTCGCTGGCGCGACGCCAAGCAACGCGGTGCTCGACACACAGGCTTGACCGCCTCGCGCTTAGCCAGCCGGATCGTTACGCGACCACCGCCCGCACCGGCCTTGCGCCGGGACCAGCGAACATGCCGCGGCCGGGGATCGCATCGAGCAGCGCGCGCGTATAGGCGTCCTTGGGATTGTCGAAAATATCCTGCGTCGCGCCCTGCTCGACGATCTCGCCGCGGCGCATCACGACGATGCGGTCGGCGATCTCGGCGGCGACGCGCAGATCGTGGGTGATGAAGATCATCGCCAGATTCATCTCCTCGCGCAGTTCCGCCAGCAATGCCAGAATATGCGACTGCACGGAGACGTCGAGCGCCGACACCGCCTCGTCGGCTACCAGCACCAGGGGCTTCAGGGCCAGAGCGCGGGCGATACAGATGCGCTGGCGTTGACCACCCGAGAATTCATGCGGGTAGCGGTCGATGGCGCTCTCCGTGAGGCCGACGCAGGCGAGCAAGCGACGGGCATCAACATAGGCTTGGGCCTTCGACGCACCATGGGCCATCGGCCCACGCGCGATGGCGTCGCCCACCCTCTGGCGCGGATCGAGCGCCGCGAACGGATCCTGAAACACGATCTGGATTTTTCGCCGCATCTCGCGCAACCGCGCGCCACGCTGCGCCAGCAGATCATCGCCGACGAAATGCACCGAGCCCCGGTCGGGCTCGATCAGCCGCATCAGCATGCGTCCAAGCGTCGACTTGCCGGAGCCGGACTCACCGACGATGGCGATGGTTTCGCGGGCCTTCAGGCTGAGCGAGATGTTCCGCACCGCCGCTGTGCGGCGCGGCGGCAGGAACAGGCCCTGGCTGGTGACAAAAGTCTTGCTGAGGCCGACGGCATCGAGCAGCGGTTCGGTGCCGATCTGACGATTGGCACTGGACAGCTTGCGCGCCCCGGGCACCGCGGCAATCAGGCTCCTGGTATAGTCATCCTTGGGATGGCGCAGCACCTCGTCGACGGTGCCCTGCTCGACGACACGGCCGTGGCGCATCACCACGACGCGATCCGCGACGTCGGCGACCACGCCAAAATCATGAGTGATCAGCAGCACGCCCATGCCGCGCTCGGTCTGCAGCCGCTTCACCAGCGCCAAAATCTGTTTTTGCGTGGTGACATCGAGCGCGGTGGTCGGCTCGTCGGCCAGCAGCAGCGCCGGATTATTGGCCATCGCCATCGCGATCATGATGCGCTGGCGCTGCCCGCCAGAGAGCTGGAACGGATAGCTGCGCGCCAGCGCCGCCGGATCCGGCAGGCCGACCGCGCCGATCAGCTCCTGTACGCGGGCGTCGACCACCGCGCGCGACGGAACCGGTCTGGTGTGCGTGATGATGGATTCCGCGATCTGCTGGCCGACCCGGGTCAGCGGATTGAGCGCGGAAAGCGGCTCCTGAAAGATCATCGAGATCTCGCCGCCGCGCAGATGGCGCATCCGCGCCTCGTCGGCGGTCGCGATATCGGCGTCATTGAATTTGACAGCGCCGGTACTGATGCGGACTTCATCCGGCAGCAGCCGCAGGATCGCATGCGCGGTCATCGACTTGCCGGAACCGGACTCGCCTACCAGGCAGACGATCTCGTTGCGATGGACCTTGAACGAAACGTCCTCGATCGCAAAGGCGCGATCGGCGCCCTCCGGCAGCGCAATCGACAGATCCTCGATCGAGAGCAGTGTGGTGTCAGACATCAGTGGCCCCGCTTGCGTGAAATTCGCGGGTTCAGCGTGTCGTTGAGACCTTCGCCGACCAGATTGATGGCGAGCACCGTGAGCAGGATGGCAACGCCCGGGAACACGCTCATCCACCACGCCTGGCGAATCACGGAGCGGGCGGAGCCGACCATAAAACCCCAGGACATCAGATTGGGATCGCCGAGCCCCATGAAACTCAGCGCGCTCTCGATCAGGATTGCGGAGGCAATCGTCAGCGAGCCGGTGACAATGATCGGCGAGATCGCATTGGGCAAAATGTGGCGCAGCACCACCGACAGCGCCCCCTGCCCCTGGCACACCGCGGCCTGCACGAATTCGCGGTTGCGTAATCGCAAGAATTCCGCGCGCGTCAGCCGTGCCAGCGGCGGCCAGCTCACCGCCGCGATGGCAAAGATGACGTGGCGCAGCGTCGGACCCAGCGTCGCCACCAGCAGGATGGCGAGGATGAAGCCGGGGATGGTCTGGAACAGTTCGGTGACGCGCATCAAGAGGTCATCGACCTTGCCGCCATAATAACCCGCGAAGGCGCCGACAAGAACGCCGATCAGCACCGCGGCCAGCGTGGAAGCCAGCCCAATGGTCAGCGACACCCGCGCGCCATAGACGACGCCGGCGGCGACGTTGCGTCCGAGCATGTCGGAGCCGAGCGGCAGATCCTCGCTCAGCGGCGGCTGGAACGGTGCGCCGGCCATGTCCCAGGGATCATCGGGAAACAGATACGGCGCGGCGATCGCCAGCGCGATGATGACGATCAGGAACAGCAGCCCGATCACACCGGCCGGACGTCGGAGGAAAATCTTGAGGCTGTCCATGGCGGGACTCTCCGTTCAGGACGCGTTGGTGGTGACGCGCGGATCGACCATGCGGTAGATCACGTCGGTCACGAGATTGAGCATGATGACAATCACGGACATCACCAGGAAGATGCCGAGCATCACCGGATAGTCGCGCTGCAGCACCGCGTCATAGATCAGCCGTCCGAGGCCGGGCCAGGCAAACACGGTTTCCACCACCACCGCGCCGCCAACCAGCGCGCCGGCCTGCATACCCGCGACGGTCACCACCGGCAGGATGGCGTTGCGCAGGACATGGTGAAAGATGATGCGGCCCTGCCTCAGGCCCTTGGCGCGCGCGGTCTTGATGAAGTCCTGGTGCATCACCTCGATCACCGAGGAGCGCATCAGCCGCGCATAGATCGCCAGATAGACCGCGGCCAGCGACAGACCTGGCAGCAACAGGTGCTTGCCGATATCCAGCGCGCGTTCGAAGTCGGTCTGTGTGACGCCGATGGTGACGTAGCCAAAGGCTGGCAGCCAGTTCAGCTGCACCGAAAACAGTAGCACCAGCATCAGCCCGAGCCAGAACACCGGCATCGCATAGAGCAGCAGCGACACCACCGTCAGCATGGTGTCCGACCATTTGCCGGCGCGAATGCCGGCCAGCGTGCCGAGCAGGATGCCCGCGAACAGCGCGGCCAGAAAGGCGGTACCGGTGAGCAACAGGGTCGCCGGCATGCGCTCGCCGATCAGCGTCAGCACCGGGCGCTGCTGGCGGTAGGAATAACCGAGGTCGAGCGTCACCACGCGTTTCAGATAGGTGCCGAGCTGGATGATATAGGGCTTGTCGAGACCGTATTCGGCACGCAGCGAGGCCAGAAGTTTTTCGTCAGACGAACCGCTCTGCCCGGCCATCACCTGCGCGGGATCGCCCGGCGCGGCATGCACCAGGATGAAGTTGAAGGTGGCGATGACGAGAACGACGGCTACAAGCCTTGCCGCCCAGTTCGCCACGGCGAACGCGTAAGAAAATACGCGTCCGCCCGTTGCGTTGACAGAAGTCAAACTCATCCGATCGTGACCACGCCGAAGGTCTCGTGGACGCCGATGCCGGTGGTGATGACGTTCTTCAGCTTCTTGTCGTAGAAATTCGGGAAATCCTGCTCGATCATCCAGGCGATCGGGACTTCGTCGACCACGATCTTCTGCACGGCGGTGTAGAGCTCCTGGCGCTTTTTGTCGTCGGTTGCGACCGCCGCTTCCTCGAACAGCCGGTCGACTTCCGGATTGGAATAGCCGGCGATGTTGGAAAACAGGATGCCCTTGCGGATGTTCGCGGTGATATAGCTGCGCGACACACCGAGCGCGGGATCGCCGAACTGGTACAGCAAATTGCTGGTCATCTCGAAATCCCAGTTGCTGGTCTTCTCGGCCCAGCCGGCAAGATCGAGACCGACCAGTTGCAAGTCGATGCCGACCCGCGACAGCGACTGTCGGAAGAATTCCGCACCGCGCTGCCACAGCTCGCCATAGGGCGGCACCAGGAACTTGATGCTGACGCGCTTGCCGTCGGCGCCCGGCTTCAAGCCCATCTCGTCGAGCAGCGCCTTGGCCTTGTCGAGCGAGTAATCGTATTGCGGCACGTCCTTTTCATAGAACCGGGTCTTCGACGACACCGGACCGGTGGCGACCTTGCCGAGGTTGAAGAACACCCGGCTCAGAAGCGCCTTTCGATCGATCGCGTACATCACGGCCTGACGGAAGCGCTTGTCGTTCATCGGCGCGACGCGGTTGTTCATCTCGAGCCAGAAATGCGGCGCGAAGAACTCGTAGCCCTTGGTGGTCATTTCCAGGTTCGGCAGCTTCGACAACCGAGCCACGTCGAACAATTCGACGTCGGTCCACTGCGTCAGTTGCACGATGCCCTGCTCGAGGGCCACCGAGCGCGATGCGGCATCGGGAATCACGCGATAGATGATCTCGTCGAGATGCGGCTCGCCGGCGCGGTAATAGCCGTCGTGCTTGACGAGGTGGATGTGCGACCCCTTGACCCATTCCTTGAGCTTGAACGGACCAGAGCCGATCGCTTGCGCATTGGCCGGGTTCTTGCGGAATTCGGTACCGTCATAGATGTGCTTGGGCAGCACCGGCGCCGTGGTGCAGTCGAACGAATTGAGGAACGGCGCGAACGGCGCCTTCAGCGTGAATACCACGGTCAGCGGATCGGGCGACTCCGCCTTCTCGATGCGCAGGAAGGTGCCGCGGGCGCGGGCATGGGTTTCGGTCAGCACCTTCATCACCGAGAGCACGACGTCTTCGGATGTCAACGGATGGCCGTCATGGAAGGTGATCTTGGGGAACAGCTTGAAAGTATAGACAAGCCCATCCGGCGAGACGGTCTAGGATTCGGCGAGACCCGGCATCGGCTTCAGCTCGGGGCTGTAGCGCAGCAGGCTTTCATAGATCTTGCCACCCAGCGTCAGCGTCGGCTGCTGCTGGTTCAGCGCGGTGACGAGGATCGGCGGCTCGGGCTGGATGATGGTGTTGAGGGTGCCGCCCTTGGTCTGACCGACGGCGCGCGTCAGGCCGAGCGGAATCCCGGCGCTGATCGCGGTGCCGGTCAGCGCCATCAGTCTGGTGAATTCACGTCTGTTCATGCCGTTCCTCTTGATTGATGCCGACTTCGGTCGAACGCGCGATGCGCGGCGACAGGTGAGGATGTTCTTGCAAGATCGATACCGCCGCCGCTGCCGGGCCGACCATCGTCGCGATCGGGCCAGCCGATTTGCGGATTCAGTAACCGTGCGCGGGATCGACGCAGTTGAGCAGCGCATCACCGGCGTTCAGGCGACGGATGTTCTCGGCGATCTGGTCGGCAATCACCCGCGGTCTCGCCAGCGCAGCCATATGCGGCGTCACCAGAATACCCGGCTCGGTCCATAGCGGGTTGTCTGGCAGCAGCGGTTCCTGGTCGAACACGTCGAGTACGGCGCCGCGCAGATGGCCCGACCGCAATGACGCCACCAGATCCGGTGCCACCAGATGCTCGCCGCGGCTGCACAGGATCAGCGCCGCGTCTTTCGGAAGCTGCGCAAACAATTCCGCATTCAGGATGCCGGCCGTCGCCGGCGTCAACGGCAGCAGGCAGACCAGAATATCGGTCTGCGCCAGAAACCCGCCCAACGCCGCGTCGCCAGCAAACATCGTCACGCCGTCAACCTGTTTCGCCGACCGCGACCAGCCCGACACGGTGTAGCCAACCGCCTTCAGCAACCGCGCCGCCTCGATGCCCAGCGTGCCAAGGCCGAGGATGCCGACCCGCTTGTTGGCCGCCGCGACTTGGTCGTAGCGATGCCAGTGCCCGTTGCGGGCATTGGTGGCCACGCGATCAAAATCGCGATGAAAATACATCGTGCCCCACAGCACATATTCGGCCATCGCCGCCGCGAGATCGGGATCGACGATGCGACACAACGGCAGCGCCGGCAGATCCCGATCCGACAACACGTTGTCAACGCCGGCGGCGATCGAGTGGATCAGCCGCAGCTTTGGCATCGTCGCCATCACGCCGGCGGGCGGCTTCCAGCACACCGCGACTTCGCCCTCGAGAGCGCCATCATCTGGCCAGTGCGTCACGATGGCATCGGGCACCGCGCGTTTTAGATGGTCGTCGAGAAAGTCCATCTGGCTGGAAAGGGTGGTCAGTACGGTAATACGTGTCATTCGCGTTCCATTGGCAGCGCTGGCATGAAGTCTGCTCGGTGGATCTGTGACGTCCGCAGGCGGCGTGCGCAATCCCTCACCCGGGATGCACGAGCTGCGCGCGTCAACTCTGTCTGCATCGGGTCAGGATCTATCGCGTATGGGCCATATCGCTATTGTTTCGTCCGAAACGCCACGCCGCCGCGTGGCGCCGCCTTCAATCGTCAGCTTTTCCGGCTTCGAGGCCAGCGGTCGCCAGGCCGACGCGTTACAGGACGCAGAACGTCCTGTCGTGGCGATGGCCGCCGAATTCTGTTCCGGCGGCGTCGGCGTCCGCCATAGCCATCGCCGCGCCCAGTTCCTGCACGGCCTGACCGGGGTGATGACGGTCATTACGGAAACCGGTAGCTGGACGGTGTCGCCGCAGCATGCGCTGTGGATTCCGCCGGGCGTCATGCACCAGAGCCGCTGCTGGGGCAGCGTGCAGTTGCGCACGCTCTATATCGAGCCGGACGCCGCCGTCGATTTGCCGAACAGTTGCCGGCTGCTGGAAGTGTCCACCTTGGTGCGGGCGCTGATCAACGAGGCGGTCACCTTCCCGACCGAATATGACCAGGCCGGGCGCGAGGGCCAGATCATGCAATTGATGCTGGCCGAGATCGGCCGCATGCCGGCGGTGCCTTTGCGCGCGCCGATGCCGCGAGATCGCCGGCTGGCGCGGATCTGCGAAGCGATCCTGCGCGATCCCGGCAATAATCAAGATCTGGAATCATGGTCGCAGGTCGGCGGCCTCGGTCGCCGTACGCTGACGCGGCTGTTCCGCCGCGAAACCGGCATGAGCTTCGCGGAATGGCGGCAGCAGGTCCGATTAATGGAGGCGCTGTCGCGGTTGAACCAGCGCGAGCCGGTGACGTCGGTAGCACTCGATCTCGGCTATGATAGCCCGAGCGCGTTCAGCGCCATGTTCCGCCGCTCGATGGGAATCTCGCCGCGCGATTATCTGCGCTGGAGCGCCGACAAGATGCCGGCCGCCGCCGTATAGCCATCAACGCCCTCTGCCAGCCGGGCCTCGGTTTGGGCACGCAGCCGGCGGATGCCGGCGTCGATCGCCACCACATCATCGCCAATCTGACGGAGCAGCAGGCTGTATTCGAAGTCGTCCCGGCTCCGCATGCTGGCGGCGAGCTTTTCGCGATGCGCCTTGAGGTCCTGCAGTGTCACCAACTGGCCCAAATCAACATAGAGGGCGACAATCACTTCGATCGCGCTACTCAACGCAACGAAGCCTTTTTCTCGGCCGCTTCAATCCTGGCTTTCAGCGTCGCCTTGACGGCGCGGATTCCGGGGCATGGCGTGCCAAGCTTGCGCGCCTGAATCTGCACCGAGGTCTGCGGGCGCTTCATGATCACGGCAGCCCGCGCCAGCGACAGATTGCGCGCAATCAGCCCCTTCAAAACCTCGATCTGCTTATCGTCCCAACGATTTCTGGCCATGTTTTCTTATGGCAACCGCGCGCCATTCTGTCTGTTCGGTCGCGGACCCTTTGCTGGACAATTCATCATGAGATGACTGCTTCGCTGCGAACGCAGGGCGCGTCATCCGGCGCGGATGCGTAGTATAGCTGCGGTTCCCGCCGATTCGTTTTGCTAGTTGTGGAACGTGTTTTATCGAACCGCGTTCGAACCGCGGGCATCGCCTGAAAACGCGGAACAGCGGATCGAATGCGTCAACCGGCGCGACCGGATCGAACATCTCTGTCGAAGGCCGCGCTAAGGGTGGCGGCGGGAACTAACTCCAGACATGCCGCTCGACAAAAAAAGGCTCCGGAGCGATCCGGAGCCTTTTGACCTGTCGTATAGGCAGCGCGAAATCTACGTCACAACCTCGATCAGCTTCGGTCCCTTCTCGGCCATAGCATCGGCGAGCGCGATATTAAATTCATCTGCCGAGGTAACCGAGCGCGCCGGCACGCCCATGCCCTTGGCGAGCGACACCCAGTCCAGCGCGGGACGGTCGAGGTTGAGCATGTCGAGCGCGCGCTGGCCCGGCTCGCCGGCACCAACGCCGCTGAACTCGCCGAGCAGGATCTGATATTTGCGGTTGGCAAACACGATGGTGGTGACGTCGAGACTTTCGCGGGCCTGGGTCCATAGCGATTGCAGCGTATACATCGCGCTGCCGTCGCCGACCATGCAAATCACCTTGCGGTCCGGGCACGCCACCGCGGCCCCGGTCGCCACCGGCGTCGAGAAGCCGATCGAGCCGCCCATGTTCTGCAGCCAGTCATGCGGCTTCGCCGCCGCCGTCGGCGGGAAGAAGCCGCGGCCGGTGGTCAGCGACTCGTCGACCATGATGGCGTTTTCCGGGATCGCCCGCGCGATCGCCTGCGCGATCGTGGTGTGGTTCAGCGCACCGGTCGGCTTCACCAGTTCGAGCAGCTTTTGCGGCTGCGCATCCGAAGGCTTGGCGCCGAGCGCGCCGGCCAGCGCTTCCAGCGCCGCCACCGAATTCTCGCCGCCCGAGGTCATGCGATGCACCTCGCAACCTTCCGGCTTGAGCATGCTCGGCTTGTTCGGATAGGCGAAAAACGCCACCGGATCATTGGCCTCGACCAGGATGATATGCTTGAAATCCTTCAGGATCGGCAGCGCCAGCTCGATCACATAAGGAATCCGGTCGATGGCGAAACGGCCGGCGCCGCGCGCCATCCGCGGATTGTAGGTCTGGCCCATCACCTTGCAGCCAGTCTTGCCCGCCACCTGCGCCGCTAGCGCCAGCCCGTGCTCGGTCAACGCGCCGCCGGTCATCAGCAGCAGCGTCGGCTCGCCGGACTTCAACACCTTCGCCGCGGCGTCCACCGCCTGCGTCGAATAGCTTCCGCGCTGGTTGTCCAGCGGGACTTCGGCGATCCCATCAGCCTCGCCCCAGGCGGTGTCGGCGGGCAGGATCAGAGTGGCGACCTGCGCGTTCTTGGCCGCGGCGATGGCGTCGGCGCCGTCCCTGGCGATCATCTTCGAGTCCGGCGAGGTGCGGACCCATTGCGACATCGGTCGCGCCAGACCTTCGATGTCCGAGGTCAGCGGCGCGTTATATTCGATGTGGTAAACGGCGTGCTGGCCGACAATGTTGACAATGCCGGAATTGGCCTTCTTGGCGTTGTGCAGATTGGCGAGGCCATTGGCGAGGCCGGGGCCGAGATGCAGCAGCGTCGAGGCCGGCGTGCCCTTCATGCGGTAATAGCCGTCGGCGGCGCCGGTGACGACGCCTTCGAACAGCCCGAGCACACAGCGCATACCCTCGACGCGGTCGAGCGCGGCGACGAAGTGCATCTCCGAGGTGCCGGGATTGGCAAAGCAGACATCGACCTTGCCCGCGACCAGGGTCCGTACCAGGCTTTCCGCACCGTTCATCGTCTCACTCCCGTTTCAAACTTCTTCAATGACCCGGCAGATCAACCATTGTTCGCGGTTCCCGTCAAAGGGCGCAAACGCAACCCCTGTGTGCGGCAGGGCGGCCCCCCGGTGGCATCGCGTGCAACCGCCTTCAGGGCACCTATCACACGGCGGTGGCTTGCGGATTCCGGCAAATTGTGGCCTGTCTGGGACTCACTTCACAGGGGCGAGGAAATACGATGAGGCGTTTGTTTTCGCTGTTTTTTGCGGCCGCCGCACTGATCACCTTGGCGCTGCCGGCCGAGGCCCGGATGCGCCAACAGCCGCCGGCACCGGAAGCCCAGGTCAATGACTCCCCGTTTGCCAACTTCTTCTCCAATCTGGGCACGCCGAGCGGCTCCGGGCCGGTGCCGCGCATGGTGGTCGGCTTCGAGAGCAATTATGCCCCCGGCACCATCGTGGTGAACACCGCCGAGCGGCGCCTCTATCTTGTACAGGGCAACGGCCAGGCGCTTCGCTACGGCATCGGCGTCGGCCGCGACGGCTTCCGCTGGGGCGGCGTGCACCGCGTCACGGCGAAGAAGGAATGGCCGAGCTGGACGCCGCCGTCGCAGATGCTGGCGCGCCGCCCCGATTTGCCCCGCCACATGGAAGGCGGCCCCGACAACCCGCTGGGCGCCCGCGCCATGTATCTCGGCTCGACGCTGTACCGTATCCACGGTTCCAACGAGCCGGAGACCATCGGCCAGGCGGTATCCTCGGGCTGCTTCCGCATGGTCAATGACGATGTCATCGACCTGTATAACCGCGTCCAGGTCGGCGCCACGGTGATCGTCAAGAACTAGGCTTCTGGCGGCGGCGCCAGTCGTGCCGCCGTTTTCCCCGCCCGGCGAGCATTCAGGCTTGCGCTGGCGTATGCATTGCGAGAACTTGACGGCAATGCGGACGCGCCTTTCAGCTAAACTCCTGAATGCCCTGGCGGCCCTGATCGCCGCGACAGTGCCGCTTGGCCTGGAAACGCCGGCGATCGCCACCGCCGAACCCGCCGCCGTGATCTCGCGCCAGCGCACCGAGAAGAAGGTCTTCACCGACAGCGAGATTGTCGATGGCTTTTTCAAGACCGCGTTCGGCGCCGAATACCACCTGGCCGGCCGCGTCGACCGGATCCGCAAATATGAGTTGCCGGTGCGGGTCTATGCGGACGGCCGCGCCGATCGCAAATCGCAGATCGCCCGGGTCGTCACCGACATCGCCAAGCGTATCCAGCATCTCAATATCGCGATGTCGGACAGCAGCGACGATGCCAATGTGCTCGTCAAGCTGGTGCGCGACCGCGACCTCTACCGCACCATTACCACCTTCTACGGCGCCGACCGCGCCAGCGAGATCCGCGAGTCGCTCGATCCGCAGTGCCTGTCCGGATTCCGCAAGAACGACGCCTACGAGATCGAACATTCCGACGTCATCCTCACCGTCGACAATGGCGACTTCATCTTCCTCGATTGCGCTTATGAGGAACTGCTGCAGTCGCTGGGCCCGATCAACGATACCAGCACGGTGCCGTGGACGATGTTCAATGACAACGTCCAGATGGGCTTCTTCGATGTCTACGACCAGTACCTTCTCAACATCCTGTACGACCCCCGCATCAAGGCCGGCATGACCGTGCAGGAGGTCAAGCTGGTGCTGCCCGCGGTGCTGGTGGACGTGCGGAGCTGGGTCGGTAAGGTCAACGGGCTGGCGGAGTAGCGCGGCCTTGAAATAGTTATCATTCCGGGATGCGGCAGACGGCGAAGCCGGCTGGCGCAGGCCCGGAATCCCGAACTGTTCATCGCTTCATATCGAGATTCCGGGTTCGCTCGCGCTGCTGCGCTCGCCCCCCGGAATGAGCGCGCCCCGTCACGCGCTCTTGTCGAACAATTCGCGGCCGACCAACATGCGCCGGATTTCGCTGGTGCCGGCGCCGATCTCGTAGAGCTTGGCGTCGCGCAACAGCCGCCCGGTGGAATAGTCATTGATATAGCCATTGCCGCCGAGCAGCTGGATCGCGTCCAGCGCGCATTGCGTCGCCTTCTCCGAGGCGAACAGGATCGCCCCGGCGGCATCCTCCCGCGTCGTCTCGCCGCGGTCGCAGGCCTTGGCCACCGCATAGACATAGGCGCGCGCGGCATTCATGTTCACATACATGTCCGCCACCTTGCCCTGCACCAGCTGGAAGGTGCCGATCGGCTGGCCGAACTGCTTGCGCTCGTGGATATACGGCATCACTACGTCGATACAGGCCTGCATGATGCCCAGCGGCCCTGCTGCCAGCACCGAACGTTCATAGTCCAGTCCGGACATCAGCACGTTGACACCGCGGCCGACGTGGCCCAGCACATTTTCCTCCGGCACCTCGCAATCCTCGAACACCAGCACGCAGGTGTCGGAGCCGCGCATGCCGAGCTTGTCCAGCTTCTGCGCGGTGGAAAATCCCTTCATCCCCTTCTCGATGATGAAGGCGGTGATGCCGCGCGATCCGGCGGCGGGATCGGTCTTGGCATAGACCACCAGCGTCTCGGCGACGGGGCCGTTGGTAATCCACATCTTGTTGCCGTTGAGGACGTAGCGATCGCCTTTCTTGTCGGCCCGCGTTTTCATCGACACCACGTCGGAGCCCGAGCCCGGCTCGGACATCGCCAGCGCACCAACATGTTCGCCGGAAATCAGCTTTGGCAGATAATGGCGCTTCTGCGCGTCACTGCCGTTGCGGCGCAGCTGGTTGACGCAGAGGTTGGAATGCGCGCCATAGGACAGGCCGACCGAGGCCGACGCCCGCGAGATTTCCTCCATCGCAATGCAATGCTCGAGATAGCCGAGCCCGGCGCCGCCATATTCCTCCTCGACAGTAATGCCGTGCAGGCCTAATTCGCCGAGCTTCGGCCACAGATCGCGCGGGAAAACATTGCTCTTGTCAATTTCCTCAGCGCGCGGCGCGATCTCCTTGGCGGCAAAGCCCTGCACAGTTTCGCGGATCGCGTCGGCGGTTTCGCCAAGATCGAAATTGAACATCCGTTGCGCGTTTGCAATCATCGGGACGTGGCCTCCGTTATCATTTGCAGCGCGGGGCAGAGCTCGCGCGTTTCCCCATTGAAGACAGGAAGTGCCGTGCCAGATCAATCCCTTCGTTTGGCGTAAACGCCGCGCGGCACCCTTGCGTCGAGCCCCGCAACCGAGTGTAATTCGGCAAAATTCGGCCACCGGATCTGACACGGTGCGCCACGGGACGAACCAGGAGGACCGCCATGCACGGCAGCATCGACAGCGACAAATCCACGCGCCAGCGCCTTGCCCGCGAGCTGGCCTACGCCACCCCCCTGAAGGACTTCCATCCCGGCGCGCCAAAACTGTTCCAGACCGACACGCTGTGGCCGTGGTTCGAGCGGCTGCGCCAGGAAGAGCCGGTGCATTACTGCACCAACGCGCCGATCGAGCCCTATTGGTCGGTCACCAAATACAATGACATCATGCATGTCGATACCAATGCCGCGATCTTCTCGTCCGATGTCAAGCATGGCGGCATCGCCATCCGCGACGTGCCGGAAGGCTATGACTGGCCGAGCTTCATCGCGATGGACGAGCCCAGGCACGGGCCGCAGCGCAAGACCGTCTCGCCGATGTTCACACCGCCGCATCTCGAAGAGATGGCCGTGCTGATCCGCGGCCGGGTCTGCAAGGTGCTCGACGCCCTGCCGCGCGGCGAGACGTTCGATTTCGTCGAACGCGTTTCGGTCGAGCTGACCACGCAGATGCTGGCGAGCTTGTTTGATTTCCCGTGGGAAGAGCGCCGCAAGTTGACGCGCTGGTCCGACGTTGCCACCGCGCTGCCCAAGAGCGGCATCGTGTCGTCCGAGGCCGAACGTCGCCGCGAGATGGACGAATGCGCCGCCTATTTCGGAAAATTGTGGAACGAACGGGTGAATTCCGAGCCGCGGAATGACCTGATTTCGATGATGGCGCATGCGGATGCGACCCGCCACATGGATCCTGACACGCTGATGGGCAACATCATCCTGCTGATCGTCGGCGGCAACGACACCACCCGCAACACCATGACCGGTTCGGTACTGGCGCTGAACGAGAACCCCGAGCAATACCGCAAGCTGCGCGACAATCCAGGCCTGATCGACACCTTGGTGCCGGAAGTAATCCGCTGGCAGACACCGCTCGCCCATATGCGGCGCACCGCGCTGGTCGACACCGAACTGGGCGGCAAGACCATCAAAAAGGGCGACCGTGTGGTGATGTGGTACGTTTCCGGCAACCGCGACGAGGACATGATCGAGACCCCGAACGACTTCATCATCGACCGGGCGCGGCCGCGCACGCATCTGTCGTTCGGCTTCGGCATCCACCGCTGTGTCGGCATGCGGCTGGCGGAATTGCAGCTCAAAATTGTCTGGGAAGAGATCCTGAAACGGTTCGAGAACATTGAAGTTGTAGGCGAGCCCAAGCGGGTATATTCGAGCTTCGTCAAAGGCTACGAGTCTTTGCCGGTTCGCATTTCCTGATTTCACCGATTAAGAGAATGTAACTTCCCTGATGAAAAACGAAGCCGCGGAACAGGACGAGTTCCATGACATCCGCGACGCCGTCGCCAAGCTCTGCGCCCAATTCCCCGGTGAATACTGGCGCAAGCTCGACCGCGAGAGTGCCTACCCTTCCGCCTTTGTCGATGCGCTGACCCAAGCCGGATATCTCTCGGTGCTGATCCCCGAGGAATATGGCGGCTCCGGCCTGAAACTGTCGGCCGCCGCGGCGATCCTGGAAGAGATTCAGCGCGCCGGTGGCAATGGCGGCGGTTGCCACGCCCAGATGTACACCATGGGCACGGTGTTACGGCATGGCAGCGATGCGCAGAAGGCGCAGTGGCTGCCGAAGGTCGCGACCGGTGAAGTCCGGCTGCAGGCCTTTGGCGTCACCGAGCCGACCTCGGGCACCGATACCACCTCGCTGAAAACCTTCGCGAGGAAGGACGAGAATGGCGACTACATCGTCAATGGCCAGAAGATCTGGACCAGCCGCGCCGAACATTCCGACCTGATGCTGCTGCTGGCGCGCACCACGCCGAAAGACCAGTCGGCCAAGCGCACCGACGGTCTGTCGGTATTCCTGGTGGACATGAAAGAGGCTAAGGGCAACGGCCTCGAGATCCGTCCGATCCGCACCATGATGAACCACGCCACCACCGAGGTGTTCTTCACCGACCTCAAGGTGCCCGCGGCCAATCTGATCGGCGAGGAGGGCAAGGGCTTTCGCTACATCCTGTCCGGCATGAACGCCGAGCGCATCCTGATCGCCGCGGAATGCATCGGTGACGCCAAATGGTTCATCGCCAAGGCGTCGGCCTATGCCAAGGAGCGCGTCGTGTTCGGCCGCCCGATCGGCCAGAACCAGGGCATCCAGTTTCCGATCGCCAAGGCCTATGCGGCAATGCGCGCCGCCGATCTGATGGTCAAGGAAGCCACCCGCAAATATGAAGCGGGTCTCGACTGCGGCGCCGAAGCCAACATGGCCAAGATGCTGGCGGCGGACGCCTCGTGGGACGCGGCCAATGCCTGCGTGCAGACCTTTGGCGGTTTTGGCTTTGCCGAGGAATACGACATCGAGCGCAAATTCCGCGAGACGCGATTGTATCAGGTGGCGCCGATCTCCACCAATCTGATCCTGTCCTACGTGGCCGAGCATGTGCTCGGCATGCCCAGGTCGTATTGATATAATGGGGCTCAGCCCCCTCCCCGTCATTGCGAGGAGCGAAGCGACGCGGCAATCCAGAGCCACAAGCCCGGCAAAAACTGGATTGCTTCGTCGCCAAGTGGCTCCTCGCAATGACGACCGATACTCCGGAGAACATTCATGCTGCCGCTCAAGGGACTGACCGTCGTAGCCGTCGAACAGGCGGTCGCCGCGCCGTTCTGCAGTTCGCGGCTGGCGGATGCCGGCGCGCATGTCATCAAGGTCGAGCGCCCCGAAGGCGATTTCGCCCGCGGCTATGACCATGCGGCGAAGGGCCAGAGCAGCTATTTCGTCTGGCTCAACCGCGGCAAGGATTCGGTGGTGATCGACCTCGCCACCCCGGAAGGCCGCCGCGCCCTCGAGGAGTTGATCGCCACCGCCGACGTGCTGATCCAGAATCTGAAGCCCGGCTCGATGGACAAGCTTGGCTTTACGCTGGAGCGTTTGCGGACCGACTATCCGCGGCTGATTTGCTGCACCATCACCGGCTATGGCGACGACGGCCCCTACGCCCACCGCAAGGCCTATGATTTGCTGATCCAGGCCGAGAGCGGGCTGGCCTCGATCACCGGCGGCCCGGACGGCCCGTCGCGGGTCGGCGTCTCGATCGTCGACGTCGCCACCGGCGCCACCGCCCACGCCGCCATCCTCGAGGCCCTGATCGGCCGCGCGGTGTCCGGCCAGGGCGCCGACATCCGCATCTCGATGTTCGACGTGATGGCTGACTGGCTAACTGTGCCGCTGCTCAATGCCGAGGCTGGCAATCCCCCTAAGCGCATGGGCCTGGCGCATCCCTCGATCGCGCCTTATGGCGTGTTCCGCTCGATGGACGGCAAGGACATCCTGATCTCGATCCAGAGCGAAAGGGAATGGAAGGTGCTGTGCGCCAAGGTGCTGGATAATGCTGACCTTGCCGCCGATCCGCGCCTCGTGAATGGCGTCGAGCGGGTGCGCAACCGCGCTTTCACCGACCAGACCGTCAGCGCCATTTTCGGCGCGCTGTCGCGTGACGCGCTGCTGCGGCGCCTGACCGAAGCCGACATCGCCTTCGCCGAAGTCAATACGATGGCCGATCTCGCCGGACATCCGCATCTGCGCCGCATTACCGTCGGTACACCGAACGGCGATGTCGCCTACCCCGCGCCAGCCGCGATCTTCATGGACGGCGCGCGCCGCTATGGCGCCGTGCCCGCCATCGGCGAAGTCCAGAGCTAACGGAGTCATCATGGCCGATAAACTCGATCTCGATCACCTGCGTAGCTGGATCGGTCGCACCGACCAGGCCACGGACGTCGTCACCGCCCAGCTGGTGAAGGGATTGCGCGCCACGCTGTTCCTCGACATCGGCATGCCCGCTCCCGGCGATGCCGCGCCCTTCACCACGCATTGGTGCCTGGCGCAGCCGGTCGCGCCCGCCGACCAGCTCGGCTCGGACGGGCATCCCGCCCGCGGCGGCTTCCTGCCGCCGGTGCCGTTGCCGCGCCGGATGTGGGCCGGCGGCCAGCTTGAATTTCTCGACACGCTTCGGGTCGGTGACGAGGTCACGCGCTCCTCGAAAATCCTCGACGTCACGCTGAAGACCGGCTCCACCGGCGCGCTGTGCTTCGTCTCCGTCGAACACCTCATCACCACGCCGCGCGGCCTCGCCATTCGCGAGCGCCAGGATATCGTCTACCGCGACATGCCGACCGACATGGCCCCGGCGGTCGCCGCGCCGAAGGACGTGGCGGCGGCCGCGCATCGCGAAACGCATTTTGCTGATCCGGTGCTGTTGTTCCGCTATTCCGCGCTGACCTTCAACGGCCACCGCATCCATTACGACCGCGACTATGTCACCAAGGTCGAATTCTACCCGGGCCTGGTGTTTCACGGCCCGATGCAGGCCGCGCTGCTGATCGAATTCGCCGCCAGGCTGCATGACGGCAAAGCGCCCGCCAAATTCAGCTACCGCGGCGTGCAACCCCTGTTCGATGGCGCGGAATTTTCCGTCAATGCCAATCCGGCCGCCGACGGCGGCTATGAGGTATGGACCGCCAACGCCGCGGGCGCCCCGACCATGAAGGGTACCGCTACTTGGTGATCGCACGCGCCACGCTGGTCCTGACTCTGCTGCTCGCCGCTTCGGCGACGCACGCCGAAGGCAGCATGATGGGCGCGTGGGAACGCGGCGACGGCATCGCGCGGGTCAAGGTGGCGCCATGCGGCACGGTGATCTGCATGACCAACACCTACATCAAGCCCGGCGTGCAGGACGAGAAAGTCGGCGAGCGGCTCGAATTCGACGTCAAATCATCGGGCGATGAGTTGAAGGGCGCCGTGCTCGACCCAAAGACCGGCAAGAGCTATTCCGCGACTATCGTCGTCAACGGCGACCGCATGACCACGCGCGGCTGCATCCTCGGCGGTGTGATCTGCAAGAGTACCGACTGGACGCGGACTCGCTGATCGAGCGCTGCTCTGATCTTCACCTTTCCCCGCCCCTGGGGGACACAACCATACGAGCGAGCATGAGACGGGGGCGCATGCTCGGCGACCGCCGATGACCTCTGAACGTTCCCTGTCCGATAGTTGACTTCCCCACCTTTCCCCTGATTGATCAGGGCAATCGCGGCGATTTCAACGCCGCCTGGTGAGGAAACAATCTTGGCCCGCGACAAAGCAACAACCATCCCGAAAGCCATCACCGTCAAGGACGCCACGCTGGATTTGATCCGCGCGTTCGGCATCAGGAAAGTGTTTGGCAATCCCGGCTCCACCGAGCTGCCGTTCCTCTCGGACTGGCCCGACGACATCGACTACGTCCTCGGCCTGCAGGAGGCCTCGGTGATCGGCATGGCCGATGGCTATGCGCAAGCGACGCGCAACGCGGCCTTCGTCAACCTGCACTCCGCCGCCGGCGTCGGACATGCGCTCGGCAACATCTATACCGCGCATCGCAACCAGACCCCGATGGTGATCACCGCCGGCCAGCAGGCGCGCAGTATCCTGCCGTTGCAGGCCTTTCTCTACGCCGAGCGCGCCTCGGAATTCCCGCGGCCCTATGTCAAATACAGCGTAGAACCGGCGCGCGCCGAGGATGTTCCCGCGGCCATCGCGCGGGCCTATTATGTGGCGATGCAGCCCCCCCGCGGCCCGACCTTTGTCTCGGTGCCGGTCGACGACTGGAATCATCCGGCGCAGGCTGTCGCGGCGCGTCAGGTCAGCCGCGAAATCGGTCCTGATATCAAAGCCATGCAAGAACTCGTTGCGGCGCTAAGCAAAAGCCGGAAGCCGGCACTGATCGTCGGCCCCGGGATCGACCGCGCGCAGGCAGTCGAGCTGATGGTGCAGTTGGCGGAGAAGACCAAGGCCGCAGTGTGGGTCAGCCCGTTCTCGGCACGCTGCAGCTTTCCGGAGCGGCATCCGCAATTCGCGGGCTTCCTGCACGCCTCGCCGGCGCAACTGTCCGATGCGCTGCGCGATTATGACCTGGTCGTCGTGATCGGCGCGCCGGTGTTTACCTTCCATGTCGAGGGCCATGCGGCGATCTTCGACGGTGACACCACCATCTTCCAGATCACCGACGATGCCGACTCGGCCGCGGTGGCGCCGGTCGGTACCAGCATCATCGCCACCATGAAGGCGGCGCTAATGCTGCTATTGGAACTGCTGCCCGCGACCCAGCGCAGCGCCGCGCCCGGGCGGATCCTGCCGCCGCCGCCTGTCGCCAGCGATCCGATCCCGGTCGACTACCTGCTGCATAGCCTGTCAAAAGCCATGCCCGCGGATGCGATCCTGGTGGAAGAAGCCCCCTCGCATCGGCCGGCCATGCAAAAATTCATGCCGATGCGCGGCGCCAACAGCTTTTACACCATGTCCTCCGGCGGCCTCGGCCATTCGCTGCCCGCCTCGGTCGGGATGGCGCTGGCGCATCCGGAGCAGCGCACCGTGTGCCTGATCGGCGACGGCTCGGCGATGTATTCGATCCAGGCGCTATGGACCGCCGCACAGCGCAAGCTGCCGTTGACGGTGGTCGTGATCAACAATGCCGGCTACGGCGCGATGCGCTCGTTCAGCCAGGTGATGCAGGTACGCAACGTGCCCGGCCTCGACCTGCCCGGCCTCGACTTTGTCAAACTGGCCGAGGGGATGGGCTGCGATGCCGTCCGGGTGAGCAAGGCGTCCGATCTTGCGGCAGCGCTGTCGCGCGGCCTGAGCTATAATGGTGCGAGCCTTGTCGAGGTGATCGTCGACTCGGCCGTGCCGGTGCTTTATGGACAAAAGCACTGATGTGACAACGCGATAGGACCACGCATGACCGATCGGATGAAGGACAGCCCGGCCAAGCCGCACTCTTCGCACTGGGGCGCGTTCTCCGGCGCGTGGAAGGACGACAGGCTTGTCATCGTCCCGCATCCGATCGATCCCGATCCGAATCCGATCATCCAGAACTTTCCTGAGGCGCTGCGTCATAAGGCCCGCATCGCCAGGCCGATGGTTCGACGGGGCTGGCTCGAAAACGGCCCCGGCAAGGACACCCGCCGAGGCCGTGATGAATTCGTCGAGATGGAATGGGACGAAGTGCTCGACCTGCTCGCCGGCGAGTTGAAGCGGGTCACCGACAAGCACGGCGCCAGGGCCGTCTATGGCGGCTCCTATGGCTGGTCGAGCGCGGGCCGTTTTCACCACGCCCAGAGCCAGTTGCATCGCTTTCTCAACGCCGCGCTGGGCGGCTATGTGCGTTCGGTCAACAGCTACTCGGCCGGCGCCTCGATGGTGATCCTGCCGCACATCCTCGGCAATTACGATGACGTCTCGCGCAAGAACGTCGCCTGGGAAGATATCGTCCAATACACCGATGTCATCCTCGCTTTCGGCGGCATGAACACCAAGAATTCCCGCGTCGCCTCCGGCGGCATCAGCCGTCACACCGAACACGGCGATATGATCGCCGCGAGCCAGCGCGGCTGCGAGCTGGTGCTGATCGGCCCGCTGAAGACCGACCTGCCCGACGAAGTGAACAAGGAGTGGTTACCGATCCGGCCCGGTACCGACACCGCGATGATGCTGGCGCTGGCGCATACGCTGGTGATGGACAACGCGCATGATCGCACTTTCCTCGACAGCCATTGCTCGGGCTGGGCGACCTTCGAAGACTACCTGATGGGCCGCGGCGACGGCCAGCCGAAGGATGCCGCCTGGGCCGCTCCGATCACCGGTCTCAAGGACGACGAGATGCTGGCGATGGCACGACGCCTGCCCGGCCGGCGCGTGCTGGTGACGGTGGCGCATTCGCTGCAGCGCGCCGAACACGGCGAGCAGCCGGTGTGGATGGCGTCGGTTCTCGCCGCAATGCTCGGCCAGCACGGCCTGCCGGGCGGCGGCTACTCCTACGCGCTCGGCGCCATTGCCAATTACGGCCGCCGCCACAATGCGGTGCCGATCGCGGCGTTTAACCAGCTCAGGAACAATGTCAGCGAATTCATTCCGGTCGCGCGCGTCAGCGACATGCTGCTGAATCCCGGAGCGCCGTTCGACTACAATGGCGAGCGCATGACCTATCCGGACATCAAGCTGGTATACTGGGCCGGCGGTAACCCGTTCCACCACCATCAGGATCTCAACCGGCTGCGCCGCGCCTTTGCCGAGGTCGACACGCTGGTGGTGCACGAGATCGCGTGGACCGCCACCGCGCGCCATGCCGACATCGTGCTGCCCTGCACGATGACGCTGGAGCGGGAGGATATCGGCGGCGCGCCGACCGACCCGTTGATGATCGCGATGCATCGCCTCGCCGAACCGTTTGGCGAGGCGCGCGACGACTACGAAATTTTCAGCGACCTCGCCGAACGCATGGGCTGTGCCGAGGCTTTCACCGAGGGGCGCACCACGCAACAGTGGCTGCGCTTTCTCTACCAGACGACGCAGGATGCGTTGGCTGCCAAGGGTTTTGACGCCCCGGACTTCGACACATTCTGGGAACGCGGTGAGATCACCCTGCCGCAGTTGCCGATCGATGGCGGCAGTATCCGCGCCTTTCGCGACGATCCCGCGGGTAAGCCGCTGCCGACCGCGAGCGGCCGGATCGAGATCTATTCGGAGCGGATCGCCGGCTTCGGCTATGCCGATTGTCCCGGCCATCCGGTCTGGCTGCCGCCGGTCGACGTCGTCGACGACGCCAATCCGCTGCAGCTGGTCGCCAACCAGCCGGCCAGCCGGCTGCACAGCCAGTTCGATTTCGGCGGCCACAGCGCCGCGGAAAAGCGCCGTGGCCGCGAAGTCGCGCGCATGCATCCCACCGACGCCGCGGCGCGCGACATCGCGGACGGCGATATCGCAAAACTGTTCAACGCCCGCGGCGCCTGCCTCGCCGCCATTGCCGTGACCGAAGACGTAATGGCCGGCGTGATCCAACTGCCAACCGGCGCCTGGTACGATCCGCAGGACGCCGAGGATGACATGCCGCTGTGCGTGCATGGCAATCCCAATGTGCTGACGCGCGACGTCGGCACCTCCCGCCTCGCGCAGGGCTGCACCGGGCAGCTCACGACGGTGCAGGTGGAGAAATTCACCGGCAACCTGCCGCCCATCCAAGCGTTTGACCCGCCGGTGGCGGTGAAGCCAGGACTGCAAGCGGCGGAGTAATCGCGAGCTGTCCGAGGTGATCGTTTCCCGGTCGCGGTGCGGCATTCTTCATGCCGCTCCGCAGAGCCGGGGAACGGAGACCGTGGTGATCTAGCCGCCGAACTCTTCCCGCATCTTCGCCTGGATCTTGGCCATGCCGCCGATCCAGCGATCATAGTTCTCGGTCTTCTTGCGCATGTAATCGATCACCTGCTTATGCGGCAGGATCAGAAACGTTTCCGCCTCGATGCCGTCAAGCGCATCCTTTGCCACCTGCTCGGGCGACAGGTCGCCATCGCCGGATTGCGGACCCTTGGGGATCGCGCGCAGCATGTTGGTGTCGACGCCCTGCGGACACAGGATCGAGACCTTGATGCCGTCGGCGCGATGCGAGATCGCCAGATTTTCGGCAAAACCCACCGCGGCATGTTTGGTGGTCGAATAGGCCGGGCTGCCAACCTGTGACAGCAGGCCCGCGGCGGAAATCGTGTTGAGAAAGTAGCCGCCGCCGCGCGCCTTCATCAGCGGGATCAGATGCCGCGCCGCGTAGACATGGGCCATGACATGGACCGCCCAGCTCTCCGCCCACGGCCCGTCGGAACTGCCGCCGGCATTGACCGTCAAGGGATCGAAGCCGCCGCCAATGCCGGCATTGGAGCAGAACAGCGCGATCGGCCCGAACTGCCGTTCGGTCTCGGCGATGACATACGCGATGTCTTTTTCCACCCCGACATCGCAGCGAAAAGCAGCGCCGCCGACCGACGCGGCGACGATTTTCGCGCGTTCTTCGTCGAGATCCGCGACCACCACCTTGGCGGCGCCGGCCCGGTGAAACACCCCGCAGAGCGCCTGGCCAATGCCATTGCCGCCTCCGGTCACGACGACAACCTTGCCGGCTACCTGCATGTTACACTCCCGATTGTTGTTACTGTTTTTCTGAGCGGTAGGATGGGTGGAGCGCAGCGATACCCATCATTGCCAGCAGTGAAGCGATGGATTTCGCTACGCTCTACCCCTCCTACCAATGATATGAGGTCAGCTGAGGACGAGGTCGAGCACGGCCGTATAGTGGCAGGCGGCGCCGAGCAGCACAAATGAATGCCAGATGGCATTCTGGAAGCGCAGCCGCTGCCAAGCATGGAACACGACGCCGAACGTATAAAGCGCGCCGCCAATGCCGATGAACCACACCGCAAGCGTCGGCAATGTGGTGAATACGGCGTCATAGGCCATCAACCCGCTCCAGCCCATGGCGAGATAGAGCAATACGGCGAGCCGGTCGAAGCGGCCGGGGTACCGCAGCTTGATGACGATGCCGGCGATCGCCACGCTCCAGACGCCGGCGAGCAGCGCGGCGGCCATCCAGCCATCCTTCATCTGCGCGAAGAACGGCGTGTAGGTGGCGGCGATCAGAATGTAGATCGCGGAATGATCGAAGCGGCGCAGCCACCATTTGCGCGGCGACACCGGCCACAGATTATACGCCGCCGACAGGCCGAACATCGCCAGCAGGCCCGTCGCATAGACCGATGCCGTGACGATCTCATAGGCGCTGGCGAAAACCGCGGCGAGCACGATCAGCGCGGTGCCGGCCACCAGCCCGAATGACACGCCGACGCCATGGACGATTCCGTCGGCGATCAGTTCGGCGCGGTCGTAATTCCAGCGGATCGCACCCGCCACCCGATGCGCGGTGTCCGTGGTCAGTTGCTTGATCGTGAAGATTTTCATTGGTGGTGTCGACCTGGCGGCAGTAGAGAGCTTGCCCGGAGCCCTGTGACTTCCCCTGCGAGAGCGATAAATCATACGCCGTGGAAGGTCAACGAAACCCCAACGACGTGTCTGCGACGCTTTGACGACATGCTTGATTTCAGCCGGACAATCGCCACTTTTGCCGCATCCGTCTGTCTCATTCCGCACTGAGAGTCCTCCTCCGCATGGCCAGCCTGTCCGAACTCGTCGAGGAAGCGCGCCTTTCCGCCCGCGCGCTGCTGGACTATGGTGAGGGATTGTTCAACCCGACCATCCGGCTCGGCGTCACCGGGCTGTCCCGTGCCGGCAAGACCGTGTTCATCACCGCGCTGGTGCATGGCCTGACGCGCGGCGGCCGTTTTCCGGTGTTCGAATCGCTGGCCAGCGGGCGGATCGCCAAAGCCCGTCTCGCCCCGCAGCCTGACGACGCGGTGCCGCGTTTCGCCTATGAGGAACATCTGCGCACCCTGGTCGAGGAACGACGCTGGCCGAACTCGACGGTCGATATCAGCGAACTCCGCCTGGTCATCGACTACCAGCGTCACAATGGCGCGGAGCGCACCCTGACGCTGGATATTGTCGACTATCCCGGCGAATGGCTGCTCGACCTGCCGCTGTTGAATAAGACTTATGAAGAATGGTCGGCTGAAAGTCTGGCGCTGGCGCGGGCTGGTCCGCGCACGGAACTAGCGGCGCCGTTTCAGGCGCATCTGGCGACGCTCGATCCGCTGGCCGGCGAGAACGAACAAGCGACGCTGATCGCCGCGCGATTGTTCACCGACTATCTGCGCGCCTGCCGCGACGATCGCTTTGCCATGAGCCTGCTGCCGCCCGGCCGCTTCCTGATGCCCGGCAATCTGGCGGGGTCGCCAGCGCTGACCTTCGCGCCGCTCGACCTGCCGGAAGGCAGCGCCCCCGACCGTTCGCTATGGGCGATGATGGTCAGGCGCTTCGAGGCCTACAAGGATATCGTGGTGCGGCCGTTCTTCCACGACCACTTTTCGCGGCTCGACCGAAAGATCGTGCTGGTGGACGCGCTGTCTGCCTTCAACGCCGGACCGGAGGCGCTGCACGATCTCGAAGCCGCGATGGCCGGCATTCTCGATTGTTTTCGTATTGGCCGTGGCACGATCCTCAGCGCGCTGTTCCGCCCCCGCGTCGACCGTATCCTGTTCGCCGCCACCAAGGCCGACCACCTCCACCATCTCAGCCATGACCGGCTCGAGGACGTGCTGCGGCGAACCGTCGGCCAAGCGGTGGCGCGCTCCGAATTGGCCGGCGCCGCGGTTGACGTCGTCGCCCTCGCCGCCGTGCGCGCCACCCGGGAAGCGCTGGTGCAGCGTGGCCGTGACAAATTGCCATCGATCCTCGGCACGCCCGCCAAGGGCGAACTGGCCAATGGCGAGGCCTTCGATGGCGAGACCGAGGTGGCAACCTTTCCCGGCGACCTGCCGACCGACCTCGACGGGCTGTTCGAGGGCGGCGCGTTTCGCGGCCTCTCAACCGACGCCGCCGACAAGGCCGACTTCCGCTTCCTCCGGTTCCGGCCCCCGCTATTGGAACGCAATGGCGCCGAGGAACCGGCGCTGCCTCATATTCGCCTCGACCGCGCCCTCCAGTTCCTGATCGGAGACAGGCTGCAATGACCGAACGTCCGAATCCGCGCCGGCCGGCCACCTTCCGGCTCGACGATCCCCATGTCCGGGTAATGGAGGCCGATGACGATCCCGGCCGGCTCGCCCGCGGCGCCATCCGGATCACCCCGGAGGCGGATCCGATGTCGATGCCGGTGATGATCGAGGCGCCGCTGCTGCCGGTGCGCTCCGGCTTTCGCTGGGGCACGCTGTTCTGGAGCGCACTGGGCGGGCTGCTGCTGATGGGCGCGGGCCTCGGCGTGACCCATCTGGTGCAGGACCTGTTTGCGATCAACGACGGGCTCGGCTTTCTCGGCATTGGCCTGTCCGCCCTCGCCACGCTGGCGCTGGTGGTCATCATCGCGCGCGAGGCACTCAGCCTGTCGCGACTGGCGACGATCGAGAAACTGCATGCCCGCGCGCTCGCCACCATCATCAGCGACGACCGCACCGAGAGCCGCGTCATCGTTCAGGACCTGTTGAAGATCGCGCATCGCAATCCGCGGCTGGCGCGCGCCCGCAGCGCGCTGCAGGGCCATGCCGACGACATCATCGACGGTGCCGACATGATCAAGCTGGCCGAGCGCGAATTGATGTCGCCGCTGGACATCGAAGCGCGCCGCCTCGTCTCCGTCGCGGCGCAAAGAGTCTCGATCGTCACCGCGATCAGCCCGCGCGCGCTGATCGACGTATTGTTCGTATTCGCCGCCGCGTTGCGGCTGGTGCGGCAACTGGCGCAGCTTTATGGCGGCCGTCCGGGCACGCTCGGCATGATCCGGCTGATGCGCCACACGCTTTCGCATCTCGCCATCACCGGTGGCAGGGCCGCCAGCGACAGCATGATCCAGCAGGTGCTCGGCCACGGCATCGCCGCCAAACTCTCGCAACGGCTCGGCGAAGGCGTGCTGAATGGCCTGCTCACGGCGCGGCTCGGGCTTGCCGCGATCGACGTCACACGGCCGCTGCCGTTCACGGCATTACCGCGGCCCGCGCTGGCGGACCTGGCCAGGGATCTGCTGCGCAAGAACGATGAATCGTAAGGCGCAATAGCTCCCACCGTCGCTCAACGAGCGACGGTGGGAGCTATTGCGCCATCCGTCGGCCCGGCTGACGGATTACGCGTTCTGCCCTGCAATCGTCAACGCAACGCGACTTGATAGCTCTGCGCTCCCATAGCCAGGTTCGGCCAGCGATAGAACGGCGTATCCGGTAACGGATTGAGATCCGGGGTCCAGTGGCTGATCCTGTCGATCTGGTAGTTCTTCATGACCACGCCGCGAAACACCGTATCGACGCGGGCGATCGGCTCGATCACGGCCGGTGTCGACGCCAGCAGCGCACGATTATCGTCCGTGAGCTGCGCGATATAGAGGCCGGGATGATCCCGGATCCGATCGATGCCCGGATCGCGAAAGCCGATGAAGCGCGCGCGCTGGTTGACCTGGAGCACCGGCACCCGGTCGTGAAGATGCCAGCGCAACATCGCATAGGTGCGATAATCGGTGGTCGCGATCCACGTCGCGCCTGACTTCCGCATTTCGAGCAATGCGCGATCGGCAAGAGCGCCATACCCCGCTTCGCCACCGATCGGATCATTCTTGCCGATCAGATTCCAAGGGCTCGCCACGCAATACAGGAACACCAGCACCACCAGCGGAATGCCGGCGGCGATCGCCGCGATGCTCCAGCGTCCGGCTGCCCGGATCATGCCCGGCGACCAGTTCTCCCGCCGCAGCATCGGCCCATGGATGGCGGCGGCAGCGAAGCCGGCGGGCCAGATGAACATCGGCCAGGTGTCGCCAACCCGCAGCGTCAGCGACTTCCACAACAGATACAGGAACGGCACCAGCACCGCGGTCGAGAGCAGGATCGCGACCGGCTCGCGCTGGCGATAGCCGCGCCACGCCGTGACGACGACCGCGGAGAGCACGACGGGAAACAGGATCAGCCCGACCTGGCCGAATTGCAGACCGAGGAAATCACCGACCGTGCGCAGCGAGGCCTCGTTGCTGGTGGTGACGCGCACGAACTGGAATTTGAATGACGCCCAGTCATGGCCGGCATTCCAGACCAGTACCGGGGAGAACAGCGCCAGCGCGATCAGCGCCGCCAGCCAGGGATAGGGGCTGCGCCCCCAGCGTCGCCGCCACGCCGGCACCAGCATGAAAGCCAGCACGGCAGGTAGCAGCATCACCACCGTGAGCTTGGCCAGCAGCGCCAGCCCGGCGAAGGCACCCGCCGCGAGCCACCAGCGCGCATCCTCGCTCTCGACCAGCCGCACCAGCGACCAGATCATCGCGACCGCGAACGGAATCATCGCCACGTCCGGCGCGATCTTGGCCATCAGCAGCCCGTAATACAGCGCCGCCTCCGGCATCAATACGGCGAACACCACAGCACGCAGATCCTGCGTCACCCGCCGCACGATGTCCGCGAGCATGACCTGCGTCAGCAGCATGGCGAGCACGCCGGCAAAACGGACACCGAAAGCCGTGTCTCCGAAGATTGTCGTGCCCAATCGGATGAACCAGGCAATCATCGGCGGATGATCGAGAAAGGACAGCACGTTTTCCTTCGACCAGGTCCAGTAATAGGCCTCGTCGGTGCGCAGCTCGAACAGGCCGGCATAGAGGCAACGCATCAAGGTCAGCGCAACCAGCAAGCCACCGATGGCCCACAGCGAGCGGCGGGAGAGGTTGTGATCAAGAGTGCCGGCAGGCGCAAATATGGACATCGGCGAGCTTTTGGGCGGGCCGGCGACTGCTGTCAAATGGTTGATAAGGCTGGTGCAGAACCCGGCAAATAAGGCCTGGGCATCGTGCCTTGATCGGTCCCGTCACGGCCACCATCAAGGGATTGCATGCCCGAGGCTTTCCAGACAGCGGCCGCCACCCGGCTTCGCGGCATCAGCCTGAGGCAAATTCGGCTTGGCCGCGGCCTCGTGCTGTTGAGCTATCTGATCAGCCATTTCCTCAACCATGCGCTTGGCAACATCTCGATCATCGCCATGGGCGCCGGCGTGGCCTCGCATGCTGAGTTCTGGCAGTGGCCACCGATCGCTGTTGTCTTTTATGGCGCGGCTGCGACTCACGCCGGACTTGGCATCTGGGCGCAGTTCGAACGCCGGCAGTTTCATCACAGGGCGATCGAGCCGCTGCAACTGATCCTCGGCCTCAGCATTCCCGTGCTGATCGTCGGCCATGTCGTCGGCATGCGGCTCGGCTATTTTGGCCTGCTCGGCCTGGCGCTACTGGGCCGCGCCGTGCGCAGCGGCGTGGAACGCCGCGTCGGCATGATCAGCCTGTCCTACGGCCATGACCGCATCGTTCGCGTGCCCGTCGGCCTCAGCGTGCTCGAGGCCAGCCTACGCCACCGCGTGCCGCATGCCAGCGGCCGCGGCGGCCGCGCGCGCCGCTCGACCTGCCGCATTCGCATCATCGGTAACACCGGCGCCCTACCCGCCGCCTCGGCGCGCGAGACCTATGTGCCCGGCCGGATCGGCGTCGGCACCGATCCATCGATCCGGCTGGCCTGCCAGTTGCGACCGACCGCCGACCTGTCCTTCGTGCAGTTGCTGACGCCGCATGCGATGTCCGCCAACGCGCATGCGTCGGGCCCGTCGCGGATCGGCAGCCACATCGGTGATCTCAATCTCGCCCTGCAACACGATCTGCCTGACCCGCTCCGGTTCGGCATCGGCATCCACAGCGGCGAGGTGATCATCGGGGATATCGGATACCGCGACCATCTGGTGTTCACCGCGCTCGGCGACGCGGTCAATGTCGCGGCAAGACTCCAGGATATGACCAAGGATCTCGCCTGCGAAGTCATCGTATCGGAGGATGTGTGCCGGACCGCCGGGCTGGTCGCCGATCAATTTCCCGCCCGGCAAGTTACCATCCGCGGCCGCCTCGAGCCGATGACGGTGCGTGCCGTCGCCGATGCCAGAATGCTGTCACCGCTGGATGCGGGGACGCAACTATGACAGCACGCGAAACTCCCCCCGTGAACGATCGCCGTCGCTGCGGTACTGTAGCGACACGTTGAAGGATGCCGGCGTCGTCGGGGCAAGGCGGTAAAATGAAACAGGCGGTCCGGGACCCCGATTCTTCAACCTGAAAACAGGTTTGCGACGTTCAGCCGCGCCAAACCCGCTCAAAAAGCGCCCGAAAAGGCGTCAAATCGTAAAATACCGACGTGTTTCGCAGATTTTTGCACGTCGTTTAAGCTATCAAGCTTGGCAATCCCGGCGTAACGTGCGCATGTCGGATATGCCGGTTTGCGGGGACCGACAATTCGTTATTTTTTTGATCCCGCGGAGACGACGTGATGGCTAAAGGTACTGTTAAGTGGTTCAACGCGACCAAGGGCTTCGGATTCATCCAGCCCAGCAATGGTGGCAAGGACGTGTTCGTTCATATTTCGGCAGTTGAGAAGGCTGGTCTTTCTTCGCTGAACGAAGGACAGACCGTTGAATACGAGGAAGTCGCGAACCGCGGCAAGACCTCGGCTGAAAACCTCAAGGTTTGATGCGACGGCGTGATCCGGATCACTCCCTCGATAACCTTCCAGGCTAGTTTCCGACAAGATCACGTTTCAACAATGTAGAGCGCATTCGGCAAGAGCGGTTTCCAAAAGTCTCCGTCTCTTGCGACGCAATCAGGTTCACGCAGATTGCGCTAATTCGATCCGCGGTGTGCGCTCTAGCCTAACATTTGAAGTCCACGCGCCTGCTTCGGCAGCGCGTCGGCGCTCAGTTCTCCTTCACCCATTCATTAACGGGTTTGACATCGGGCGCCTGCGCATAGCCGCGCGTCCACAGGTCGACGACCCATTCGGTGCCACTCGCGCGATCCAGCAGCACAGCGGTGTTGTGCGGGGTCTGCAGCACCAGCGCATTGCCGCGATAATGCGGATTTCCAACCGTATGATGTTTCAGCAGGCCCCATTCCTGCAGCACCAGCAGCAGGCTGGTGACGTTGCGCGTGGTGTCCCAGCAATCGAAATTATGCTTATCGTCGAAATAGCGGAAATCCGCGTTGGCGATCCGCTTGTCGGTGCCGATCACCGGCCCGACGCGGCGATCGAACCACACCACCGCCTTTTGCACCGCGGCGCGTTCCGCCACCGCAGACGCCTTTCCCACCAGCAATATCTTGCTCAGCGCAGCCTTGTCGGCGGATGTAAAATCGAACACGTGGCGTCGGCGGCAGACAAAGCCGTAGCAGATCGTCATCGTATCGGCCGCCGGCGGATAGATCGACACCGAAGTATAAAGCTCGCTGATCCCTGGGCTGAGTTCGGTCGCGCGGACGCCCAGGGCGGAACCCAGCAGCGCGCCGAACGCGAGGGCCACGGCCGCGATCCTGCCGCGATAATCCGTCTGCGATGCCAGCATGATCCACTCCAACAAATTGTGCCGAAAACTACCGCAGCCGCTTTATCATGCCAAGGTCAGATCGAGCTGAACCGTGGGTTATCCGGCCATGCCAACGCATTCAGATTACACGCATCTTCCGTTATTCGCGGCCCCCTACGCGGCTGCCGACGAAGTCATCGCCGGTCGACTGCTCGCCAACGCGTCGCTCGCAACGGCGCAGGACGCGAGAATCGACCGCACCGCGATCCGGCTGATCGAGGCCATTCGCGTCCGTGATCATCGCTTCGGCGGTGTCGAGGACATGTTGCGGGAATTCGCGCTGTCGACGCAGGAGGGACTGGCGCTGATGGTACTCGCCGAGGCGTTGCTGCGCGTGCCGGATGCCCGCACCGCGGATGCCTTTATCGAGGACCGGCTCGGTCAGGGCGACTTCCTCCACCATGAGACGAAATCCAGCGCCTTTCTGGTCAATGCCTCGACCTGGGCACTCGGCCTGTCGGCGCGGGTGATCCAGCCCGGCGAGACGGCGCAGGGCACGTTGGGCCGTCTGGCGAAGCGTCTCGGCGTACCCGCGGTGCGCGCCGCCACGCGGCAGGCGATGCGGCTGATGGGCAGTCATTTTGTTCTCGGCGAAACCATCGACGCCGCGCTCGGTCGCGCCAATTCGCAGACCGATCGCCCGCCGCGCTACTCCTTCGACATGCTCGGCGAAGGCGCGCGTAGCCGGAACGACGCACAGCGCTATTTCGATTCCTACGCCGCGGCGATCGATGCCATCGGCCGTACCGCCGATCACAATCCGCTGCCAGATCGCCCCGGCATCTCGGTCAAGCTCTCGGCGCTGCATCCACGCTTCGAGGCCGTCAATCGCGCGCGGGGGGCACGCGAACTGGTACCGCGGGTGATCGCGCTGGCGCGTCAGGCCAAGGCGTTCGATCTGAATTTTACCGTCGATGCCGAAGAGACTGATCGGCTTGAACTATCGCTCGAGGTGATCGCCGCCGCGGTCAGCGATCCGTCGCTGGCCGGCTGGGACGGCTTCGGCCTTGCGATCCAAGCTTACCAGAAACGCGCAGCGGCGGTGATCGACCATGTCGATGACATCGCTTATCGACTGAAGCGACGCCTGATGGTGCGGCTGGTGAAAGGCGCCTATTGGGACAGCGAGATCAAGCGCGCGCAGCAACGCGGCCTCGACGACTATCCCGTGTTCACCCGCAAGGCCATGACCGACCTGAATTATATCGCCTGCGCGCGGAAACTGCTGGCACTGCGACCGCGATTATTCCCGCAATTTGCCACCCATAATGCGCTGACGGTGGCGACCGTTCTCGAACTGGCCGGCGGCAGCGGCGGTTATGAATTCCAGCGCCTGCACGGCATGGGCGACGCGCTCTATGCGCGGCTGGTCGCCGATTATCCGGAAGCGACCTATCGCACCTATGCGCCGGTCGGCAGCCACCGCGATCTGCTGGCCTATCTGGTACGCCGCCTGCTAGAGAATGGCGCGAACTCCTCCTTCGTGGCGATCGCCGCCGATGCGTCCGTGCCCATGACCACATTGCTGGCGCGGCCGGCGGAGGTGATCGGAGCGGCCGACCGGGCGCGTCACCCCAGAATTCCGAGACCACACGATCTATACCAGCCGGCACGCCGCAACTCCCGCGGCATCGAATTCGGTGAACGCGCCGCGCTCGACGCGCTGCTGGCGGAGGTGGCCGCGTCCCGCATCGATAAAATCGACGTTGCCGACGCAACATCGGAATCCGCGGCGGCGGCCGCGCATGCCGCCAGCGCAGGCTTTGCCGCGTGGAACGGCGTCCCCGGCCAGCGGCGTGCCGCCATGCTCGAACGCGCCGCAGAGCTGCTCGAGCTGCGTCGCGCGACTTTCATCGCACGGTTGCAAGACGAGGGCGGCAAGACGCTGGACGACGCGCTGTCGGAAGTCCGCGAAGCCATTGATTTCTGCCGCTATTACGCCGCGCAGGGCCGCGAGTTATTCGACGAGGGAACGGCGATGCCGGGACCAACCGGCGAGAGCAACGTCTTGCGATGGCGCGGTCGCGGCGTGTTCGTGGCGATCTCGCCATGGAATTTTCCACTCGCGATCTTCCTTGGCCAGGTCGCCGCCGCGCTGATGGCCGGCAATGCCGTGATCGCCAAGCCGGCGGAGCAGACGCCTCGGATCGCGGCCGAAGCGGTCCGGCTGCTGCATGACGCCGGGGTGCCTTTCGCGGCGCTGCAACTGGTGCTGGGCGACGGGAAGATCGGCGCGGCGCTGGTCGCCGATCCCGACATTGCCGGGGTCGTGTTCACCGGGTCGTTCGAGGTAGCGCGCTCGATCAACCGCGCGCTGGCAGCCAAGGACGGGCCGATCGTGCCGCTAATCGCGGAAACCGGCGGCATCAACGCGATGATCGTCGACGCCACCGCGCTGCCGGAACAGGTGACCGACGACGTGGTGACCTCGGCATTCCGCTCCGCCGGGCAGCGCTGCTCGGCGCTGCGACTGCTGTTCGTGCAGGATGATGTCGCCGACCGAATGATCGAGATGATTGTCGGCGCCGCGCGCGAACTCCAACTGGGCGACGTCAGCGATCCCGCCACCGATATCGGCCCGGTAATCGACGCGGAAGCGAAGCAGAAACTCGACGCACATATTGCGCGAATGACCAGGGTGTCGCGGGTGCATCTCGCCGGCATTGCGCCTACCAAAGGTCACTTCGTCGCGCCGCATATCTTCGAGCTGACCGACGCGGCTGAGCTCACCGAAGAAGTGTTCGGGCCGATCCTGCACATCGTGCGCTTTCCCGCCGCGCGGCTGGATGACGTACTGCGATCGATTGCACGCAGCGGCTTCGGGCTGACGCTCGGCATTCACTCGCGTATCGATGATATGATAGGGCGCGTGATCGAGCGGCTGCCGATCGGCAATGTCTACGTCAACCGCAACATGATTGGCGCGGTGGTCGGCACGCAGCCGTTCGGCGGATTCGGCCTGTCCGGCACCGGCCCGAAAGCCGGCGGCCCGCATTATCTCGCGCGCTTTGCCACCGAGCAAACCATCAGCATCAATACCGCCGCCGCCGGGGGCAATGCGGCGCTGCTCTCGGACAGGGATTAGGCCGGCCTGCCATTCCGGTTCACCCGTTGCATCGCCCCGTCAACATGGGTCAAATGCCGCCGCGGAATCCACCATCGCTGACCACGCGACTAATTCCGATATGCGGCAAAAACAACAAAATTGACGGGAGCGACGTATGGAAGACGCCATCTTCAAAGGCCTCAAGGTTCTGGATTGCGCGAGTTTCATCGCAGCCCCCGCCGCCGCAACCGTGCTGTCCGATTTCGGCGCCGACGTCATCAAGATCGAACCACCTGGCGCGGGCGATCCCTACCGCAATCTACGCAACTTGCCCGGCTATCCGCAGAGCGAACACAATTATGCGTGGATGATGGAGAGCCGCAACAAGAAGAGCCTGGCGCTCGATCTCGCCAAGCCGGAGGGACAGGCGGTGCTGTACAAGCTCGTCGCCGAGGCCGACGTCTTCATCACCAATTTTCCGCCGCCGGTGCGCAAGCGGCTAAAGATGGCCTACACGGACCTGGCGCCGCTCAACGATCGGCTGATTTATGCCTGCTTCACCGGCTATGGCGACAAGGGCGCCGAGGCCGACAAACCCGGCTTCGACAGCACCGCCTGGTGGGCGCGCTCCGGCATGATGGATCTGGTCCGTGCCGATGAAGACACCACGCCGGCACGCTCGGTGGCCGGCATGGGCGACCATCCCTGCGCCATGGCGCTGTTCGGCGCGATCTCGGCCGCGCTCTACAAGCGCGAGCGCACCGGCCGCGGCAGCCAGGTCAAATCCAATCTGATGGCCAACGGCGTCTGGTCCAGCAGCGTGCTCGCGCAGGCAAAACTATGCGGCGCCACCTTCGAGAAGCGCCGCCCCCGCGAGCGCGCGCTGAACGCCTGCACCAATCACTACAGATGCAGCGACGGTCGCTGGATCATGCTGTCGCTATTGAACGAAGACAAGCAATGGCCAGCGCTGGCACGCTGCATTGAACGCGAGGATCTCAGCAATGACCCTCGTTTCGCCACCAGAGCGGATCGCCACGCACGCTCGATCGAACTGATCCAGATTCTGGACGAAGCCTTCGGCAAACGCGATTTCGCCGACTGGCGATCGCGGCTCGATGGCAGCGGACTGGTGTTCGGCTATGTCGGCATTCTCGATGATATTCCTGGCGATCAGCAGATGATCGACAATGATGTGCTGGTGAAGTTCGAGGACTCCGACATCATGACCATCAACAGCCCGATCTGGATCGACGGCAGTCCGAAGAAGAAGCCGCGGCTGCCGCCCGAGATCGGCCAGCATAGCGACGAGATTTTGCGCGATGCGGGCTTCGACGATGCGGCTATTGCAGCGTTGCGGGCCTCGGGCGCAGTTGCATGAAGGCTGTGTCAGTCCGGGACGGCAGTGGCTTGGCTGCGTGAAGACCCGGACTGGCGGCCTCGTCAGATACCATCAAGAATCGATCTGAAACCCGATTTCTAAAGCGACGTAACTGATCCTGACGAAGCGAAACGCAGTTGCCGGTTCGCACCGTCACAGATCACCACGCCGGCGAATTCTCGCTGGGCGTAGCGTCCATTGATTGGGAGACGATCAAATGTCCAAGCGCATTGCATTACTTTCTTTCGCGGCTTTCAGCACGTTGATGATTTCGGCGAGCTTTCTGGAGCCCGCCTCCGCCAAGATGATGAAAGGCGAGAACACCGTGATGGTCGGTGGAGCGCCGATGTATCCGTCGAAGAACATTGTCGAGAACGCGGTTAACTCCAAGGATCACACCACGCTGGTCGCCGCCGTGAAGGCCGCTGGCCTCGTCGATACCTTGTCCAGCGCCGGTCCTTTCACCGTGTTCGCGCCGACCAACGCCGCGTTCGGCAAGCTGCCGAAGGGCACCGTCGCGACCCTCGTAAAACCGGAAAACAAGGCCACGCTGACCAAGATCCTCACCTATCATGTGGTGGCTGGCAAGTTTGAAGCCGCCGATCTGACCGACGGCAAGAAGCTGACCACCGTCGAAGGCGAACAGCTCACCGTGAAGCGCACCGGCGGCAAGGTGTTTATCGTCGATGCCAAGGGCGGCAGCTCGCGGGTGACCATCTCCGACGTCAACCAGTCGAACGGCGTGATCCATGTCGTCAACACCGTGCTGATGCCGGGCTAAACGCTACCTAAAACCAGACCGAGATCACGCCCTCATGCCGGTCACCCCGTGCATGAGGGCGTATTTTTTTTAGCGCGACAGCAGCCAGCCGAACACGCCGAAGCCAATCAGCACCGCGGCCCCGATCGCCCATAGGCTGACGCGGATGTCGCTGCCGGTCTGGCGTTGATTTTCATTCTCCGCGATCACCCGGTCAAGCTGCTTGGGGTCTTTTTCCGCCTCGTTCATCCTATTCATCCCCTGGCATCACTTCACGAAACACATGCCGATCCGCGAGGACCGGCCCGAACCGACAGGCTGGCAGCTTAACCGTTCCGCGCAGCTCCACGACGTAAAACTCGCGTCGGCCTGCGCGACCGGCAAAGCGCACGTCGCTCCCCAGCCATCGAGATATTCGCTACCGGCGAGTACGTCGCTGCCGCGCGCCTGCGGCCGGTCCGAGAAGCCGCGTGAAAAGTCCGCTGGCTTGCCGCCGCGCAGTGCTGCCAGAATGTCCTGGCGCCGTGGCTGGTCGCCGACAAAATGCGGCGATGCCGGGACGATGGTTGCGTTGGACGGCTTTTCCGCCAGCCAGTCCACTCCCGGAAAATGAAATCCGCCGATGCCGCGTATCTGATGACAGCCGCCACAGCTGATATCGTTGAGCCGTCGCGCAAAGCCGGCTGGGGATCGGATGTTCTGCAAGATGACGCCGCGATCCGCCGCGTTCTTTAACGCGGTCACCACCTCATCATCGGCAAACACCGCCCGGCCGTCGGCACCGTCGGATTGCAGCAGCCCGAACGCCGGCTGCAGTCTCGACGGCGCCAGACCGGCGGGCGTCGCGGCGACCGATGACGTAGCCAGGAATTTTTCGGGAATGAGCGCGGTGCCGCGATCGAACGCGATCAACTGTTCCGGCTCCAGCAGCCACGCCCGAAATTCGCCTGCGAGCGTGGCATCGACGAGCAGCCGGTCGCGATCGATCTGGTTTTCCAGCGGCGCCTCGACAAAGCGCTTCGCCGACGCGTCATAGCGAAACACCTTCTGCAGATAGTCGGTGCGGAAATCGCGGATCGCCGATTTCGGCGCATGGGCGATCTGCAGGTTGGTCTCGATGCGATCGATGGCATCGGGCCTGACCGAGGCCAGCAGCCCGTCGGACGCCAGCAACCGGCTCGCCAGTTCAGCGCCGGTTGGACGAAAATCCGCCATCGCCAGCCAGCGCCGCGCGATTTCCGCACAGGTGATGGTGATGTCGGTCGGCGATTTCGCCCGCAACACCATGTTGAGCGTCATCGGCAGCCGCGACGGCGCGATGCCGTCACTGCGCGTCAGCCGGTACAGCAGCCGGATCTCGCCGCAGCTCTCCGGCGCCAGATAGGCGCGGTCCATCCGGTTGACGGTGCCGGACAGCACGAAGCGCGTGCGGCCTGAATCAAGCTGGGCCGCGTCGAACAGCTGAAAATCATGCGGCGGACCGACGCCAATGGTTTCGAGCGGTAACTCCGCCATGTGCCGGGCGACGTAGCGCGCGAACTCCGCGTCGAGTGCCAGCCGTACCGGACCCATCGCAGGGAGTCTGAACAGGGCATCGCTGGAAATAGGCACGGAAGATCCGTCGCCAAGCATGGCGCCGAGACCGAATGTGCGAGGCGCCGAAGCCGCGCCGAGATCCAGCTCGCGCAAGGCCATCGGATCGGTGACGGCCAGATCGGGCGGCAGGGTGCCGGCCCGAGCCCACGCCATCAGCGCCAAACAGGATAGTACAGCGACAAGTACAGAGCTGGATCGCACAAGCATTCTCCGGATCAGCGACAATGGCTTGCCACCTCACACCGGGAGATTAGCCGAAGCGCGACGCCACCGCATCCGCAGCGAGGCGCTCAGCGGGCGACGATCAGGCCCTTGCTGGTTACCACCGTCCAGCGGCCATCCTGCTTGCGGATCGCGTCGACGCGGCCAAGGCCCGGGACCGGGTCCCCGGCATAGACCTCGAATATCCCCTGACGTCCTTCGATCGTGGCACCGCCATCGGCGACATTAAGCAGCACCCAGCCATCCAGCGTCGGCAGCCGAGCGATTTCCGGCTTCGTCGTCGGGACCGGAGCCGGCGTTATCGAGCCGGTGATTTCCTTCGCGGCGACCGAGGCCACCGGCGCGGCAACCGGGGCCGGCGGGACGCGCAGCTTCTCGACGGTCTCGCTGAGCTTGGCGAGCCGGGCGGCCGGTTCGACCTGCGCTTTCTCGATCCGGTCGAGCCTTTCGGCGGTCTTGGCGGACTGCGCGGCGGCCTGTTTGATATGACGCTCGGCACCGATCTTCAGCGCGGCGATGTCGGCATCGATGCGCATGATCGATTCCTCAAGCGCATGAGTCTGGCTAATCATGGCCTTGCCGTCATCATTGCCGAACCAATGACCGATACCGGCAGTCGCCAGCGATCCTCCGACCGCGCCGGTCGCCGCCGCCAGCGCGACCACCGCCGCGACCATCGACACCCGGCGCTTGCCGGAAGCGGCGCCGTATTCCGGCTCCGGCGGCGGCTCCGAATTGACAAAGTCCTCCCAGCTACGCTCGCGCTGCGGCGACATGATCAGGATCTTGCTCGCGGGATGCGACGGCTGCGCCTTCGCCTGCTCCGATCTGCGTGGTTCCGGCTTGGGCACTTCCTGCGACGCATCGTCCTGCTCCGGCGCCAGATTCGGCGCGTCGATCCTGACCGTCGCGGCCGCCGCGGTCGCTGGTGTAGCAGACGACCCGGCTTCGACGGAGCTCGCGGTAAGATCGCTGTTCAGGTCGGCCTTGGGCTCGGTCACGGCAATGCTCCGGTAAAGATGAACACTTTGGTAACTTTCAATTGCTTGCCAAATCCTTACCGGCCGCCGCCGTTACGAAAATTTCACGCTTTATCCACCCCCAGTTCCGCCTTGACCGTCAACCGGCGATCGCCTCAATGGAAACCAACCAAGCCCGGGAGGCGACATGCAACTGTACGATTCGATCGGCCCCAATCCGCGCGTGGTCCGGATGTTTCTCGCCGAAAAGGGACTGACGGTTCCGGTCCAGACCGTTGATCTCGCCGCCGGCGAGAATCGCGAACCGGCGCATCTGGCGCGCAATCCGCACGGCCAGATGCCGACGCTGCAGCTCGACGATGGCAGCCACATCTCGGAGACGGTGGCGATCTGCGAATATATCGAGGAGCTTCATCCCTCGCCGCCGCTGATCGGCACCACGGCGGAGCAACGCGCGGAGGCGCGGATGTGGCGACAGCGCATCGATCTCAACATCTGCCAGCATATCGCCAACGCCTATCGCTTCAGCAAGGGCCTGAAACGGTTTGAAAGCCGGATCGTCTGCGTGCCGGAGGCCGCCGACGGCCTAAAGCGGATCATTGCCGACCGGCTGGGCTGGCTCGACGGCCAGATCGCCGGCAAGGAATTCATTTGCGGCGACCGTTTCACCTTCGCGGACATCAAGCTGTATTGCTGGCTCGATTTCGCGGGCAAGGTCGAGCAGCCGATGGATCCCGCGAATGCCAACATCGCGGCCTGGTTTGCGAGGGTCGGTAAACGAGACTCTGTAAAGGCGTAGGTAGATCGCAGCGGCCGGATGGCCGACCCTGGTAGACGAAATCGGACTCGTGTCCCGGTCGCGGTGCGGCATTCTCAGGCGATGCCCTTGCATCGCCGCCATGCCGCTCCGCGGAGCCGGGACCGTATCAGGCAACGG
>JACMOT010000294.1 GCA_014377915.1 Tardiphaga sp. | reverse complement strand
TATCGCGCAGCAGGTCGGAGATGACGCCATAGACGCTGTCGGCCGCCGAGTGGAGCTGCTGATAGGTGTCCTTGGACAGCAGTAGCGCGCGGCCCTGTTCGGGGGCATGCAACTCGGCGTGCGCCAGCCATTGCAGCGCGCGGGAGTCGGTGAGGTTAAAATGCAGCCAGAGCAGATCGCCATGGACCATATCGATGGCCACATCGACCGGCAGCGCTTCCGGCGTCCCGTTCGAATGAATCCGGAATGCCCACACCAGACCGGGAATGATTTCCGGGACGGCGCCGCGGTCCGCGGCGAGGAGTACTGACGAGAACTCGGACGACATCAGGCACCGGAAAAGGTTTACGCCATCAGATGAAGCTGGAAATCGGAGCAACGAGGCCGTCGCGATTAGCGGCGGCCTCGTTGAACTCAGAACAGGTGTGAGAACAATACGTACAGCCCGGCCGACAGCATGATCGCGGCCGGCAACGTCAGCACCCACGCCGCCAGCATGTTGCGAATGGTCGCCATCTGCAGGCCGGAACCGTTCGCCGCCATCGTGCCGGCAACGCCGGACGACAACACATGGGTGGTCGAGACCGGCAGGCCGAACATATCGGCGGCACCGATGGTCACGGCAGCGACCAGCTCGGCCGAGGCCCCCTGCGCGTAGGTCAGATGCGACTTGCCGATCTTCTCGCCGACGGTGACGACGATCCGCTTCCAGCCGATCATGGTACCCAGACCGAGCGCGATGGCGACGGCAATCTTCACCCAGGTCGGGATGAATTTCGTCGCGGCATCGAGCGAGCCCTTGTAGGTGTTCAGCACGGCGACGTCGTCCTTGCTGAGGTCGTTTTCCTTGTCCTTCATCAGGAAGCGGATCGCTTCCGAAGCGAGGTACATATCGTTGCGGGTATTGCCGACCGACTCGGCCGGTACCTTGTCGAGCGTGCCATAGGTCCGGACCTGGTTGCCAACATCGGCCACCAGCACGGCGAGTGACGGATAGGTGCCTTCGGTGATCTTGTGCTGCGAGACATATTGCGTCACCGCGGGGCGCGGATCGCCGAGGATGCTGTGGCCCGCGCCTTTGGCCGCGATCACCTTGGCCGCCGACATCGAGTTGGTCTGGAACTGCTGGACCTGCGATTCCGGCAGCGCGCGGTTCAGTGCGTAGGCGGTCGGCACGGTGCCGATCAGTACCAGCATGATCAGGCCCATACCCTTCTGGCCGTCATTCGAACCGTGCGCGAAGCTGACGCCGGTGCAGGTCAGGATCAACAACCCGCGAATCCAGATCGGCGGCGTCTTGTTGCCCTCAGGGGCGGCATACAGCGCCGGATTGCGGACCGCGAATTTCAACAGCAACAGCAGGGCCGCGGCACAGACAAAACCAACGAGCGGCGATAGCAGCAGCGCATAGCCGATTTCGGTGGCCTTGCCCCAGTCGACGCCCGAGGTACCGTCACGGCCGCGCATCACCGCATTGGCGACGCCGACGCCGATGATCGAACCGATCAGCGTGTGCGAACTGGACGCCGGCAGGCCGAAATACCAGGTCGCCAGGTTCCAGATGATGGCGGCGATCAACAGCGCGAACACCATGGCGAAGCCGGCGGAGCTGCCGACCTGCAGGACCAGCTCCACCGGCAGCAGCGAGACGATGCCGAAGGCGACGGCCCCGGTCGAAACCAGCACGCCGAGGAAGTTGAAGAAGCCCGACCACATCACGGCGAATTCCGCCGGCAGCGAGTGGGTGTAGATCACGGTTGCGACCGCATTGGCGGTATCGTGAAAACCGTTGACGAATTCAAAGCCGAGCGCGATCAGCAACGCTACGAACAGCAGCAGATACGGCAGATAGGTGGTGACGCGGGTGCCGGTGGCCTGGACGTCGGAATAGATGTTGTAGGCGACGAACAGGGCGCCAGCGGCCAGGATCCCGAAGAACAGGATCATCGTCAGCGGATTAAACCCCTTGTCCAGATTTGGCCGCGATGCCGGCTCTATCAGCCCGCCGCCGTCAGCCTGGTTCATCGTAAAATCGCTCATCGACAACACTCCCACGGGTTAACAGGTGTTAATCTTTGCCCGAGGGATTTGAAGGCTGGATGACAGCCGCGACAATTTGGCAGGCGCGGCGTAGGGTCACGCACCAAAATCGTTCTTTGACAACAAGTTACCGCTCGACGCCGCCGATCAGAAATGTCCGGACGACAACCGGCTCAACCGGGCATTCGGCCTTGGCGGGATATCAACCGACCACAGCGCGTGATCGTCCACGTCCTTCAGGGTGACGGTCATGACCTCGCTGCCGCCGTCGATGCTGACATGCCCGAAGAACTGCAGTCCGAAACACGGCGCGAGATTTTCGCCCTGCGCCTCGCTGCAGCCTTTGGCGAATTTCACCGCAGGGCCAAAAGTATTGTCGAGTTGACCGGGCGCCCAGGTTCCCGCGTGCAGCGGACCCGAGACGAATTCCCAGAACGGCTCAAAATCCTGAAACACGGCGCGGTCCGGATCGTAATGATGCGCGGCTGTGTAGTGCATATCGGCGGTGAGCCAGACAAGGTTGCTTACACCGGCGCGTTTGATGAACGACAGCAGATCGGCGATCTCGTGTTCGCGGCGCGCCGGCGGACCATCACCCAGCGCGATGGCATCGAGGCTGATCAGTCCGATCGGCAGGTCGGCGGCGATCACCTTCCAGGTCGCGTCGGACGCCGCCAGCTCGCGCTTCAGCCACGCCAACTGGATCGGGCCAAGAATGAAGGCTGGCGCCTGGTCGTCGCCCTTGTTCCAGGTGGAGTCGCGGTAGCTGCGCATATCGAGCATGAAGACGTCCAGCAACGGACCGTAGCTTGCCTTGCGATAGACCTGCCCGGCCTGATCCGGCCGCGTGCGCATGGGCACGAATTCGTGAAAAGCCTGTCGCGCCCGCGACACCAGCCGCGAGGCGCCGGTCTCGTCATAGCCGGTATCATCGATCGAGCCGATCGGCGACCAATCATCGGTGACTTCGTGATCGTCCCATTGCGCCAGGATCGGGACCTGCGCGTTGAACGCCCGCATGTTTTCGTCGAGCAGATTATATTTATAGTTGCCGCGAAATTGCGCCAGGCTGTGCGCGACCACGGATTTGTCCTCCGTCACGATATTTCGCCAGACGTCGCCGCCCGGCAGCTTCAACTCCGACTCGACCGGGCAGTCGGCGTAGATGTGATCGCCGCAATGGATGAAGAAGTCCGGGCGATTATCGAGCATGGTGCGATAGCTGCGCAGGCCGCCGCGCGCGGGATCGATGCCCCAACCCTGCCCGACCGTATCGCCGGACCAAACGAAGGAGATCGATTGCATCACGGCGGATGCGGTCTTGAAATGACCGATCTGCGTCTCGCCAGCAAAGCGGCCATCGGCGATATCGTCGAACCGGACGCGGTAAAAGATGTCCTGGCCGGATGGCAGGCCTTCGAGCAGCAGCTTGGCGGTGAAGTCGCTGGCGGGCAGCGCGTCGATCGAGCGCGAGCCGAGAACGCTGCGAAAACTTTCAGTCGTCGAATAATCGACCCGCATGCGCGCGGCCCGATCCGCCCGCGCCCAGATCACGGCGGCATCCGTCGAGACATCGCCGGACTGCAAGCCGCAACTGATATTCGGGCGATCCGCGGCGCGGCTGAGAAACGGGGAAGCCACGTTGCCGATCCCGGACAGCACGAGCGTCGATGCCGAACACGCCAGGAACCGGCGCCGCGTCGATCCTGCGTCCGCTGTTGTTATCGTCATCCCGGCATCCTTCGTCGAATCATGACGAAGATGCCCGCGGCCCTTGACAGTCAGCCCAAGGTTTCACGACAGCCCGGTGACGATGTGGAAAAGCCCGCCCCGCCTCGGTAGCGCGACGGCACCTGCATCTCGGGCGGCAGCGGCGCGCGGAGATAGCCCGGGTGCACGTCGATCGGGCTCGGCCTGCAATGTTGCAGCGGATCGGCGATACGCATGCTGAACCGCAGATGCTGCGCCTCGTCGGTGATCGAGAACCCGTGTTTGATCGGGATGGTTCCGGAGCGCACCAGGCTGCGCTCGAATGCCGGCACCAAACGAAAGAATTTCCCGACCTCGTCTTCGCAGCAAGAGCCCCACGCGCGCTCGACGCCGGCGCGCCAGAAATCGGGGTCGAGGTCACCCGGCTGTAATTCAGCGCGGCTACAAGGAGCTAACACAGCCTGAGGCGACACCTATGATTCCGGCCTATGATACCTCCACCCTGGCACGCTTGCGACAGACCCTCGATGATGTTCTCGCCGACCCACGCTTTCGGCGGTCGCAATCAATGTCCGCGCTCGACGTCGCGCAGTATATTCTTTCCGAGGCCGCGCAGGGCGAGCGCGACTTCGACAGGATAAAGATCTCGGCACTTAATGCGCTCGACATATCGCTGCGCGAGGCCGCCTGACACTTCGTCAGTTTCTATTCGCTCATTGACCGCGCGTCGCAGCCTGGCGCTATGCAACCGCCTGTCAGCGCGCTGTTACGTGCAACGGCGATAGCGACAGTTCGAGTTTATCGGTCCGGTAGATGGTTGGCTTGCGGCGGGTTTGCACGGCCAAGCCGCCGGCGCGGTGGCAAGGTTTCGACCATGGTCCTGTCCACAGGCCGGCCATCGGGGCTCAATGGATTGTGTGACCCAGAAGTGCCCTGCGCCCGAAAGGACCTAGAAACCCGCCTCGAACCGGCCGGCCCCGCAGGGCTGATTATTCAATGGAAACACGATGGTGGGGGAAGAAGGACTCGAACCTTCGAAGTCATAAGACGACTGATTTACAGTCGGCGTGGGTTAGAACTAACAGCACCGTCAAACCGCTTCGTGGTGAAGCTACGACGAGATCGATTC
>JACMOT010000293.1 GCA_014377915.1 Tardiphaga sp. | reverse complement strand
TTTTGGCAGCGAGCGGCCCGGCAATCACCGCCCGATGTCGCGTGGCGGCCGGCCGCCGGAGCGCAGCTCGGCGCCGCGCGAGCCCAAGCACGAACGCCCGCCCTATGATCCCGACACCTTCGTGCCGGAGCCCAAGATCGTGGTGCCAAAGGCGCCGCTGCCGACCGCGGTCGAGATGGCCGTCGTTACCGCCGACGAGGCCGGCATGCGCGTCGACCGCTTCCTCGAAGCGCGCTTCGAGGGCCTGTCGTTTTCCCACATCCAGCGCATCGTCCGCAAAGGCGAGCTGCGCATCAACGGCAAGCGGGCCGATAGCAAGGACCGGCTGGAAGAGGGCCAGACCGTCCGCATTCCGCCGTTGAAACTCGACGCGCCCAAGGTCGGCGGTGGCGAACTGTCGGAAGCGGCACAGAAGACGCTGGAAGCGCTCAAGGAGATGATCATCTTCGAGGACGCCGACGTCATGGTGCTGAACAAGCCGGCCGGCCTCGCCGTGCAGGGCGGCTCCGGCACCATGCGCCATGTCGACGGCATGCTGGAAGTGATGCGCGATGCCAAGGGCCAGAAGCCACGGCTGGTGCATCGCCTCGACAAGGACACCGCCGGCTGCCTCTTGATCGCCAAGACGCGCTTCGCCGCGACCAAACTCACCGGCTCGTTCCGCGAACGCTCGGCGCGCAAGATCTACTGGGCGCTGGTCGCCGGCGTGCCGAAGCCGAAGCAGGGGAGGATCTCGACCTATCTCGCCAAGGAAGAGAACGAGGAAGACACCATCATGCGCGTTGCCCAGCATGGCGACGAGGGCGCCAGCCATGCCGTCACTTATTACGCGGTGGTCGAAACCTCCGCGCAAAAACTGGCCTGGGTGTCGCTGAAGCCGGTGACCGGGCGCACCCATCAGCTGCGCGCGCATATGGCGCATATCGACCACGCCATCGTTGGCGACCCGAAATATTTCAACAAGGAAAACTGGCAGTTGCCGGGCGGCATCCAGAAGAAGCTGCATCTGCTGGCGCGTCGCATCGTGATCCCGCATCCGCGTGGTGGCGTGATCGATGCCACCGCGCCGCTGCCGCCGCACATGCTGCAGTCGTGGAACCTGCTCGGGCTCGAGGCTGACCGCTTCGACCCGATCGAGAACGCGCCTGAAGACTAGGGGCGGGCGGGCGATGACCGGGCGCGCTGCAGTGGTGGCCTCGCCGGATTTCGATGCCGGATTTCGTGCGCGGCTGCATGATCTGTTCGTGTGGCGGCGCGATATCCGGCGCTTTCAAACCGATGCGCTGCCGGACGGCATGCTGGAACGGCTGATCGAGGTGGCCTGTCTGGCGCCCTCGGTGGGGCTGAGCCAGCCATGGCGCTTCGTCATCGTCGATGATCCCGCGCGCCGCGCCGCCGTGCTGGAGAATTTTACCGCCTGCAATGCCGAGGCGCTGGGCGCCTATTCGGGCGAACAGGCCGAGCGCTACGCCACGCTGAAACTGGCCGGGCTGCGCGAGGCCCCGTGCCACCTCGCGGTATTTTCCGACCACGCCACCGACATCGGCCATGGCCTCGGCCGTCGCACGATGCCGGAAATGGCCGATTATTCGGTGGTCGCGGCGATCTCGACGCTGTGGCTGGCGGCGCGCGCCGAAGGCATCGGCGTCGGCTGGGTCTCGATCCTCGAGCCGGCTGGAATCACGGCCGCGCTCGATGTGCCCGCCGGCTGGCGGCTGATCGGCTATTTCTGCCTCGGCTATCCCTCGCTCGATTCGGACAGTCCGGAACTGGAGCGCGCCGGCTGGGAAGTGCGGCAGCGACTGGGCGATCACATTGTCCGGCGATGACCCGATGGGGCTTGAGATCGCGTGCGATCACAACGACATCAAGTCGGTGTTCAAACCAGTCTCACAGCTTCCCGCCATCCTTGCGCTCGTCGTTCTGCTCACGGCAACGGCGGCCGTCGCGCAGGCCCTCCTGCCGCCCGGTGGTGCCATCCTGACGCCACCACCGCCCCCCGCGCCGCCGCCGCCCAGCATGGCGATTCCGGTGGTGCCGAGACTCGACGCCATGCCGACGCAGCCGAATGTGCCGGCACGGCGTTCATTCGGCGACCGCATCACCGACTGCCTGGGGGATGGCGCGGCGGCCGGCCTCGACCCCCGCAATCGTGCCGCCTATTCGCGCGCCTGCGCCAACCGCTGATGGCCTTTGCCTGACCTAGCCCTTGGGCTAGGTTGCGGCC
>JACMOT010000292.1 GCA_014377915.1 Tardiphaga sp. | reverse complement strand
CCGGTGGTCTAATCGACCCGCCCCGCGCCCGGGCGGCCGCGCGACGCGCCCCGGGGGGGGGCGCCATGCGCCGGCGCGCCGGGACCGCCAAAAACGCCGTTGCCTGATGCGGTCCCGGCTCTGCGAAGCAGCACGTTGCGCCGCATCGCGTCCGGGACAGGTGCGACCGATTTCAATCCGGTACGATCAGGGTCTAGGCGTGGCCGGCTTCGGTAGACAGCATGCCGGGCTCGATGCCGATCTTGAGCAGCGCGCGCTGGTATTTGGCCTCGACATCGCCGCCGAAGATCAGGTCGTCATCGGCCGCGCAATGCAGCCAGCCATTGCCCTGGATCTCGTTCTCCAGCTGCCCGGGCGCCCAGCCGGCATAGCCGAGCGCCAGAATCGCGTGCTTTGGCCCGCCGCCCTTGGCGATCGCCCGCAGGATGTCCACCGTCGCGGTCAGGCAGATGCCATCGTCGATGTTCAGCGTCGCATCCTCGATGAAGAAATCGCTGGAATGCAGCACGAAGCCGCGGCCGGTCTCGACCGGGCCCCCCTTCAATACTTTCATGGTTTCGGCGCTTTCCGGGAGCTTGATGCCATCGACCTTGTCGATGATGTCGAGTTGCACCAGCAATTCGGGGAAATCGATGCTACCGGCAGGCCGATTGACGATGATACCCATCGCGCCTTCGGAGGAGTGCGCGCAGACGTAAATCACCGAGCGAGCAAACCGCTCGTCATCCATCACCGGCATGGCGATCAATAACTGGCCATCGAGATAGCTGCCGGAAGACTCGGCACTGGTCGCGCCAGTGGCCGATTTTGGCCGGATTTTTCGGGTTCGCTTGCGAGTGGGTTCCATCAGCAAGGCGCTCTCATGTTGTTGCTATCCTGATATTGGGTGTCGGTTGTGTCAATCAAGCTTCCGCGCCGTGCCTAAAAAACGGATCACAAGCCGCTCAATGGGTTTAAGACTGTTTCGACCTTCAAGGACGTTCGATGACCGCTTCCGTTCCGCTACGTTTAGTCGCTGGCCTGCTGGCAACGGCCCTATGCTCGGCCGCGCAGGCGCAGGATGCCTCGCCGTGGCAGATCGATAGCCACTCCCAGTTGCGGCTGATGGCCGGCTCGCGCAGCGGCCCGGTGATGCTCGGCGGCATCGCCATCCAGCTCGCCCCGGGCTGGCATACCTATTGGCGCAACCCCGGCGATTCCGGCGTGCCGCCGCGGTTCGATTTTTCCAAATCCGACAATGTCGATTCGGTCACCGTATTGTGGCCGGCGCCGAAGCAGTTCGACGATGGCGCCGGCGGTCAGTCGCTGGGCTACAAGAAGGCGTTGATCCTGCCCCTGCGCGTGGTCGCCAAGGACGCCAGCAAGCCACTGACCCTGCGCGCCAAGATCGACTACGCGGTGTGCGAAAAGCTGTGCATTCCGGTCGAGGCCAAGGCCGAACTGGCCTTCACCAGCGTCGCCAGCACCGAGGACAGCGCGCTGACCGCGGCGCTGGACAGCGTGCCGAAGCCGGCCACCATCGGCGACAACAATCCGCTGAGCATCCGCGACGTCAAGCGCGACGGCCGCAAGGTCACCGTCGATGTGGTGGCGCCGGAAGGCATCGCGCCGAGCCTGTTTGTCGAGGGCCCGACGCCGGAATGGGCGCTGCCGGTGCCCAAACCGCGGCCCGACAGCCCGGCTGGCGTGCGGCGCTTCGGCTTCGAGCTCGACGGCCTGCCGCCCGGCGCCAGCGCCGACGGCGCCGCGCTGATACTGACGCTGGTCGGCGCCGACAAGGCCTATGAGTTCAACGTCAATCTGAACTGAACGTCATTCCGGGGCGGGATCGGCACAGCCGCGAGCGAACCCCAGCCACTCCGATTGGAGTGGCTGGGGTTCCCGGTGTGGCGGAACATGTTGCGGTTCCGGGTCCGCGCCGCGCCAGCTTCGCCGGCCGGGGAGCATCCCGGAACGACAGCGCTCTATTTTCCGCCCAACCCGAAATTAACGTCTGATTGCTACATCCGGGGATCGCCGCCGCGCGCGGCCAGGGACCTTTGCAGTGGCTGTGATGGACGTGGAATCCGCATCTGCTGTACCGCCCGGCGGTCCGATCGCGCGGCTGCGGCGGATATTTACCGGCAGCGGCGAAGCCTCGACGACGCGCCGCCTCGCCGGTACGATCTTCCTGATCCGCGTCATCAGCGCCGGACTGGCCTATCTGTCGCAGATCCTGCTGGCGCGCTGGATGGGCGGTTCCGACTATGGCATCTACGTCTATGTCTGGACCTGGGTGCTGCTGCTCGGCTCGCTGATGGATTTCGGCATCTCCGCCTCCGCGCAAAAAATCATTCCGGAATACCGCGCCAGCGGTGACGACGCCCGGCTGCGCGGTTTTGTCAGCGGCAGCCGATGGATGACCTTCGCCGCCTCGACGCTGATCGCGCTGGGACTGGCCGGATTGGTCAGGCTGATATCGCCCTCGATCGACCCTGGCAGCATCGTGCCGCTTTATCTGGGCTGCCTGACGCTGCCGGCCTTCGTCGTCGCCAATACCCAGGACGGCATCGCGCGCTCGCATGACTGGATGCGGCTCGGGCTGATGCCGCAATTCATCGTCCGGCAATCGCTGATCGTCGGCTTCACCGCCGGCGCCTTCGCGCTCGGCTTCCAGCTCGGCGCCAGCATCGCCATGATGGCCAGCGTCGCCGCGGTCTGGCTGGCGATGCTCGGGCAGATGATCGTGCTGAACCGCCGGCTCAAGGCGCATCTCCCTGCGGGCCCGCGGACCTATGACTATCGCGGCTGGCTGAAGACCTCGCTGCCGATCCTGCTGGTCGAGAGCTTCTACATGCTGCTGTCCTACACCGACGTGCTGGTGCTGCGGCAGTTTCGCCCGTCCGAGGAAGTCGGCGTGTACTTCGCCGTGGTCAAGACGCTGGCGCTGGTCTCCTTCATTCACTACGCGATGTCGGCGACCACGGCGCATCGCTTCACGGAATATCACGCCAGCGGCGACAAGGCGCGGCTCGCCGCCTATGTGACGCATGCGATCGCCTGGACGTTCTGGCCGTCGCTGGCGGCCACCATCATTCTGCTGGCCGTGGGGAAGCCGCTGCTTGCGCTGTTCGGGCCGACATTCGTCGCCGGCTACGACATCATGTTCATCGCCGCGATTGGCCTGGTAGTGCGCTCGGCGATCGGCCCGGTGGAGCGGCTGCTCAACATGCTCGGCCACCAGAATATCTGCGCCATGGCCTATGCGAGCGCCTTCGCCATCAATCTCGTGCTGTGCCTGCTGATGGTGCCGCGTTATGGCGGCCACGGCGCGGCGGCGGCGACGTCGCTGGCGCTGGCCTTCGAGACCGTGCTGCTGTTCTGGATCGTGCGCCGCCGGCTCGGGCTGCACGTGCTGGCATTCGGGAAAAAGTCCCCTTGAACGGGCTGGAACGACGTGGCGTTTGACGCTAATTTCGCTGGATGATCGACCACGATTTCAAGAGTCTGCTGGAGCGCGTCCAGTCCTGGCCTGAATCGGCTCAGGACGAGTTGGTCGCCGTTGCCAATGAGATCGAAACTGAGTTGAAGGCTGGCGAATACATCGCCAGCGCAGACGAATTGCAAGCGATCGATGAAGCAATAGCCTCACTCGATGCCGGCGAATTTGCAAGCGACGCCGAAATCGCCGCGGTGCGTGCAAAATTCCGGCGCGAATGAAAGTTGTCATCTCGCGGCGTGCTCTTGCCGATCTCGAAAAAATCGAGACGCACGACACTGAACATGCCAGCTTGCGCGTTTCCAGAATGGTTGAAAAACGGATTTTTGAGGTCATCGACCGGATCTCGCGCGCTCCCAAATCAGCCCAGCTGATTTCGCAACGACGCGGGACTCGTGTCGTGCCGGTGGTGCGCTAGCCGTTTCGGATTTTTTATCAGTCCCGAGGCGAGACCGTCGAAATCTTGCACATCCGCCACACATCTCGTCGTGCATGACCGCACGACGAGTGATGTTTCAATTACAGCAAGAGCGAAAAGATACTGACGACCAGGCCCTACTCCGCGGTCCAGCCGCCGTCGATCGACAGATTGGCGCCGGTGATCTGCGAGGCATCGTCGCCGCACAAAAACAGCGCCAGGGCGGCGACCTGCTCGGAGGTGACGAATTCCTTGGTCGGCTGCGCTTCCAGGAGCACATCGTGGATCACCTGCTCCTTGGTCAGGCCGCGCGCCTTCATGGTATCGGGGATCTGCTTCTCCACCAGCGGCGTCCAGACATAGCCCGGCGAGATGCAGTTGCAGGTGATCTTGTGGGTGGCGAGTTCCAGCGCGGCGGTCTTGGTGAGACCGGCGATGCCGTGCTTGGCGGCGACATAGGCCGACTTGAATGGCGAGGCGACCAGCGAATGCGCCGAGGCGGTGTTGATGATACGGCCCCAGCCGCGCTTCTTCATGCCCGGGATCACGGCGCGGATGCCGTGGAACGCCGAGGACAGGTTGATGGCGATGATGGCGTCCCACTTCTCGACCGGGAAATCCTCGATCGGCGCCACGAACTGGATGCCGGCATTGTTGACGAGAATGTCGACCGAACCGAAATTGGTCTCGCCGAGCGCGACCATCGCGGCGATCTCCGCCGGCTTGGTCATGTCGGCCGGCGAATGGATCGCCTTGACGCCGAAATCGGTCTCGATCGCGGCGCGCTCCTTCTCGATATCTTCCGGCGTGCCCATGCCGTTGAGCACGATATTGGCGCCGGCGCCGGCAAAGGCGCGGGCATAGGCCAGACCGATGCCGCTGGTCGATCCGGTGACGACCGCGGTCTTGCCCTTGAGATTAGCCATTCACGTGCTCCTGTTGATGCGTTCAAAGTGGATTGGCGGCGCCGAGGCTCTGGTAGTCGGCCTCGGTCAGATCGTGGGTCACCATGGTCTCGCCATTCTGCGGCCGTTCGAACCATTCCGTATGACGCATCGACAGCATCACGTCGCGCTCGCCGGACTGCCAGTGGTCGATCATGTTGAGCCGGGCGAAATTATAGTCCTTCGACGAGGATTCGTAGAGCTTGCTGCGATAGATCAGATGCACCACGGTGACGGTGTTTTCCTTGGTTACCTCATTGAGAAAGGCGACCGAGGGATCATTCCTCAGCTCCTCGGGCAGCTTGGCAATCAGGTCGCCAATCGCCTTGATGGTGTTGTGGATCTTCTTGTTCTTGTCGGTGTTCAGGCGGGTCCGGCTGGAGAAGCGGATGTCCTTCTCGCGCTCGGCAGCATCGAGCAGCGTCGCCGGTAGCGGCCCGCGCGCGCTGAACAGATCGACCTGGAAGATCAGCAGGTCCTGTCGGGTCTCTTCCTGCAGCACGTAATCCAGCGGGGTGTTGGAGGCGATGCCGCCATCCCAGTAAAACTCCTCACCGACCTGGACCGCCGGAAACCCCGGCGGCAGCGCGGCCGAGGCCATGATGTGTTCCGGGCCGATGGTCCACTTCCGCGAGCCGTCCTCGTTGCGACTGGTGTTGTCGAAATAATCCAGATTGCCGGTCGCGATGTTGACGGCGCCGACGCTGAACCGCGTCGTCCCGGCATTGATGCGGTCGAAATCCACCAGCCGCAGCAGCGTCGCGCGCAATGGCGTGGTGTCGTAATAGCTCATCGCGGCGAGCTGGCTGGACGGGAAAATCTGCGCCGGCGGAAACCGCGGCGTGAAGAAGCCGGGCACGCCGAACGCCAAGATCATCGCCGCGGAGGCGCTGTCGAAGGCGGTGTGGGCGCGGTCGCCGGTCAGCATCGGCTTCCACGGCACCGGCGCCGAGGCCATTTCCCAGAATTCCTTGAGGCGGCCGATCCGCTTGTCACGGGGATTGCCGGCGATGATCGCGGCATTGATGGCGCCGATCGAGATGCCGGCCACCCAATCGGGTTCGAAATCATGGTGGCACAGGGCCTGATAGGCGCCGGCCTGGTATGAACCGAGCGCGCCGCCGCCCTGCAGCACCAGCACGCGACGGGATTTGACGGGCTCGGTGGCGTGCGCCTCGGCGGAGCTCATCGGGGCATGATCGGAAGAGTCCATGGTCCACCTGCGATCAATGAGAGGACGGAGCCGGTAGCGTGGCGCGGCTTTACCGCTCCGTCAACGGGAATGCTGCGCGGCAGCATCCACGCCGTACGCCTATCGGGCGTCGGTGGAGGCCAGGATCATGGTCCAGAACACCTTGTATTTGGTATTCGGCGCATAGGTCGCGGCGATGCCCAGTTTGGTCACGCCGGATTTCAGCATGTTGGCGCGGTGCGGCGGCGAATCGCGCCAGCCGGAAAAGGCCTCGGCCATGGTGTGGTAGCCGGCCGAGATGTTCTCCACGGCCAGCGTCGCCGGGTAGCCGCCGGCGTTGAGGCGCTTGGCCAGCGGCGCCTTGGGGTCATGGTCCATCTTGTTTTTTTTCGCCATCGCGGTGGGCTGCTCTTCCGCCCCGGCCCTCCATGCGG
>JACMOT010000291.1 GCA_014377915.1 Tardiphaga sp. | reverse complement strand
GGTCGTCAAGAACAAGCTGGCGCCGCCGTTCAAGCAGGTCGAATTCGACATCATGTATGGCGAAGGCGTCTCCAAGATGGGCGAGATCCTCGATCTCGGCGTCAAGGCCGGCATCATCGAGAAATCCGGCGCCTGGTTCTCCTATGACAGCCAGCGCCTCGGCCAGGGCCGCGAGAATTCAAAGGCGTTCCTGAAGGCCAATCCGGACATGACCGCCAAGATCGAAGCCTCGATCCGGCAGAATTCCGGCCTGATCGCCGAGCAGATCCTGGCCGGCTCGCCGGAGCGCGACGCCGAGGGTGAAGAGCCCGTCGAGGAATAGGAATTGTGACGACCGCATGCTGAATGTAAGCGTATTCACGGCGTTCGAATAATTCGCAAGTTCAAAGCCCCGGCCTGGCAACAGGCTGGGGCTTTTTGCTGCACGCCTACTGCTGTGACAACAAATGGTCTTGGTGTCCCGCACGCGGTGCGGCGCTCTGGTGCCGCTCCGCGGAGCCGGGACCGTCACGGGCACCGGCGTTTGGCAGGGCCCCGCCCCTGCACCGCCCCACCCCGCCCCACGATGCTCTGCATCGTCAGGCGCCGTGCTGCGTCGCGTCCGGGGCAAGAATTCTGCTATTCCGCCGCCTGCGCGTAATCTTCCATCGGCGGGCACGAACACACCAGATTGCGGTCGCCATAGACGTTGTCGACGCGGCCGACCGGGCACCAGTATTTGTCGGTGCGCGACGAGCCCGCCGGGAAACAGCCTTCCGCGCGCGTATAGGCGCGCTGCCAGTTGTCATCGGCGATGTCGTGCACCGTATGCGGCGCATGGCGCAGCGGCGAGGCCTCGACCGGCCAGCGGCCGGCCTCGATCTCCGCGATTTCCTTTCGGATCGCGATCATCGCGTCGCAAAAGCGATCGATCTCGTTCTTCGATTCCGACTCGGTCGGCTCGATCATCAGAGTGCCGACCACCGGGAAACTCATCGTCGGCGCGTGAAAACCGTAATCGATCAGCCGCTTGGCGATATCGTCGACAGTGACGCCCGCGGACGCCTTCAGCGCGCGGGGATCGACGATGCATTCATGGGCGACGCGGCCGCGGGCATTCCTGTACAAGACCGGAAAATGCGGATCGAGCCGGGTGGCGATGTAGTTCGCATTCAGGATTGCGATCTCGGTGGCCGCGGTGAGGCCGGCGCCGCCCATCATCAGAATATAGAGGTAGGAGATGGTCAGGATCGATGCCGAGCCATGGGGCGCCGCGGACACCGCGCCGACCGCCGTGCCGTCGGCGGCGCGATGACCGGGCAGGAACGGCGCGAGGTGCGCCTTGACGCCGATCGGCCCCATGCCCGGGCCGCCGCCGCCATGCGGAATGCAGAACGTCTTGTGCAGGTTAAGGTGGCTGACATCGGCGCCATAGTCGCCGGGTCGCGATAGCCCGACCTGCGCATTCATGTTGGCGCCGTCGAGATAGACCTGTCCGCCATGGCGATGCACGATCTCGCAGATGTCGCGGATATGCTCCTCGAATACGCCATGGGTCGAGGGATAGGTGATCATAATGGCCGCGAGGCGGGCGGCATGCTTGTCCGCCTTGGCGCGTAGATCGTCGATATCGACGTCGCCGCGCGTGTCGCAGGCGACCACCACCACTTCCATGCCGACCATGCTGGCCGACGCCGGATTGGTGCCGTGCGCGGAGGAGGGGATCAGGCAGATCGTGCGGTGCGCCTCGCCGCGCGCGGCGTGATAGCCACGGATCGCCAGCAGCCCGGCATATTCGCCCTGGGCGCCGGAATTCGGCTGCAGCGACACCGCGTCATAGCCGGTGATCTCGCACAGCCAGTTTTGCAAGGACGCGAACATCGCATGATAGCCCCGCGCCTGATCGTCCGGCACGAAAGGGTGCAGGCTGCCAAAACCCGGCCAGGTCAGCGGCATCATCTCGGCGGTGGCGTTGAGCTTCATGGTGCAGGAGCCCAGCGGGATCATCGCGCGGTCGAGCGCCAGATCGCGGTCCGAGAGCTTTCGCAGGTAGCGCAATAGTTCTGTCTCGGAGCGGTAGCTGTGAAACACCGGATGGGTCAGGAACGTCGTCTTGCGCGTCAGTGCCGCGGGCAGGGCATCGCCGACGCCCGCTTCAATCTCGGCATAGGCCAGCGTGCCGCCGAAGGCACGCCATACCGCTTCGACCGTGGCCGGCGTCGTGGTCTCGTCGAGCGCGATTCCAAGCGTAGCGTCACCAATGCGGAGATTGATTCTTTGCGCCAGCGCGCTGGCAATAATCTCGCTTTTCCGGTTTTCAACCCGCACGGAAAGAGTGTCGAAAAACGTTTCGCTATCAAGCACAAAGCCGAGCTTCTTCAACCCGGTCGCGAGTACTTTCGCGCGGCCGTGCACGGTGCGCGCGATATGGGTCAGCCCGTCCGGCCCGTGATACACCGCATACATCGCTGATATCACCGCCAGCAGCACCTGCGCGGTACAGATGTTCGAGGTCGCCTTCTCGCGGCGGATATGTTGTTCGCGCGTCTGCAGCGCGAGCCGGTAGGCCGGTTCACCGCGCGCGTCGATCGAGAGGCCAACGAGCCGCCCCG
>JACMOT010000290.1 GCA_014377915.1 Tardiphaga sp. | reverse complement strand
CCCTGGTTTTCCCGTCCTAATTCCAATTATTGAAATTGGCATGATTTTTGAGGCTTGGGAAAGATGAGTTAATAACGTTGTTTAGGGTGACGTGGATGGCGATCCCAGCAGGAATCGAACCTGCAACCCACGGAGTAGAAATCCGTTACTCTATCCAGTTGAGCTATGGGACCGTCGCGGCTTCATAGCACTGCCGGCCGGAAAAATCCGCCCCCGCCCCGGGGCTGATCCACGGATTTTTGGCGCCCGGTTTGGCGTCCTGATGGTGCCCGCCCGGCTGGGACGTTGCGGGCGGCGGACGCGCCGCTTGCCCGACGGCCACGCAACCGCCGGCGAATACTGAGCAAAATTGCCGCGGCACACCGCGCGACAACCCCCGCTTAACCATTTTCGTCGAACGTCTCCCCAAAGCGGCAGGGCCGCGACGGGAGTTGAGTATGCGTAAAGGTACGGTTGCAGCGGCGGGCGTGATGTTGGTGGCGATGTCGGCGGTCGGCTATGCCGTGGGTCGGATCGGCTCGGGCAGCCAGACAATAGCGGGCACGACCGCCAGGAATGAACCCACCGAATTGACCACCGGCAGCATCGCCGCGCGCTGGCCGAAGCCCGAATCCGACAAGACCAGCGCGCCCGCCGCCGCCCCCGGCATCCAGCCGGCCGGTTCGACGCGGCCGACTGCCAGCGCTGTCGCGGCACCGGCGGCCTGCGCCAATGCGATCGCGCTGGGCATCGCCCGCACGGTCGAGATCGATACCACCGGCGGCCCCGGCCTCGGCATGTCGCAATACCGCGATTACGACTTCCTGCAGCCCGGCGAAGTGGTGCTGACCTTCGATGACGGCCCGTGGCCGGTGAACACCCCGGCGGTACTGGCGGCGCTCGACGCGCAATGCCTGAAGGCGGTGTTCTTCCCGGTCGGCAAACATGCCAGCTGGCACCCGGAAATCCTCAAGCAGGTGCTGGCCCGCGGCCATACCGTCGGCTCGCACACCTGGAGCCACGTCAACCTGGCGATCAAGCCGCCGCAGGAAGCCAAGGACGAGATCGAAAAGGGTTTTAGCGCCGTGGCGCTGGCCGCCGGCCAGCCGATCGCACCGTTCTTCCGCTTTCCGCAGCTGCGCCAGACCGCCGAGCTGAAAGCCTATCTCGGCCAGCGCAACATCGCGGCGTTTTCGATCGACGTCGATTCCGAGGATTTCCGCATCCACAAGCCGGACGTGCTGATCACCGGCGTGATGGCCAAGCTGAAGAAGACCGGCAAGGGCATCATCCTGATGCATGATTTCCAGAAATCGACCGCGCAGGCGCTGCCGGAGCTGCTGCTGCAGCTCAAGGCCGGCGGCTACAAGGTCGTGCACATCCGTGCCAAGGACACCGCGGTCACCCTGCCCGACTACGACGCCGCGGTCGCCACCCTGATGGCGCCCGCCCGGACCAGCACCGCCAAGCCGCTGGCCGGCGTGATTCGCACCGTCAGCGGCGCCAATTGAGCGCCGCCGCGTTCCGCGCCGCCATGCCGCCCGAACCACCGGCCGATTCGCCCCCAGCGGAAAAGCCGCCACGCTGCGCGATGTGCCGCGGGCGGATGGAGGTCACCCGCCGCGAGCCCGGCCCGAACGGCTCGCAGCGGCTGACGTTCCTGTGTCCCAAATGCCAGTTCACCAAAACCAAGACCATCGGTGACCCGATGGATGCCGGCCGCCACCGGCCGCGCAAGGGAAAATAGCCTCGCCGCCATCGCCATAGGTATTTATCAACCAATCATTAACCATAAGTGGTCACGACTGGTGCATTGCATCCATCGAGGCCGTGCCGTGATCTCACCCAGCCAGTTGCTCCGCTTTCTCTCGATTCCTGTCGTTATCGCCGCCTTCGTCTTTGCCGCGCAGATTTCCGGCGGCCTGGCGTTGCGCAGCGGCATCACCCTGCAGATGGTCGCTGTCCGCTAGCCGACATCATGACCGGCGGTCGTCGGCTTCACGCCCAAGCTGTTCCCCGCATTGGCGAATATAGGCTGGCCCGGAAACGTCCAGGACCGCTTTGGATCAATCCGGTACTGCTCCCGGCGGTTGCAGGCCGGATCGATTGCTGAGGCCGCGGTGAAAGGCTACACCCCCGCCGCGGAGCAACAGCCAGTCCGGCGATCGCGCCCGCTTATCGAATGGACCACCATGGCCGACGCATCGCTGTTCACCATCCTGACGTTTCAGCGACGGCCGGGGCTGTGGCGCGCATCGATCAGCCCCAAGGTCAATCCCGGCTCGACCATCAAGGGCAAGGACATGATCGGCTTCGTCACCGAGGATGATTGCGACACCGAGGAAGCCGCCGAACTCGCCGCCAAGCGCGCGATCAAGAAGCTGTAGCCGAGCCGCGCCGCGGCGCTGATCCGGCCTGCCCGAGGCGTTGCCGGGCCACCGCCGCCACTGCCGGCTATCGATGCGACGTTCTGACGCGCTGTAATAAAACCACCTAACACGCATGGTCGCGCACCGACTTACAAAGGTGCAGATGCGACAGCCGAGCCGCCCCCGCGATGACGAACTCACCGGCCTGCCGCGGCCGGCGCGGCTGACGTCGGTGGTCGATATCGGCGCCAATCCGATCGATGGCGACCCGCCCTACAAGTCGATGCTGCGGCAGCGCCTGTGCCGCGTCACCGGCTTCGATCCGCATCCGCAGGCGCTGCTCCGGCTCAACGCGGCGAAGAGCGACCTCGAAACCTATCTGCCCTTTGCCGTCGGCGACGGGCTCGAGCACACGCTCCGGATCTGCCGCGGCCTGGGCTTTGCCAGCCTGCTGCAGCCCGATGCCCAGACGCTGATGCATTTTCCGAATTTTTCCGAACTCGGCCGCGTCGTCGAGCAGGTCCAGATGCCGACCAGGCGGCTCGATGACATCGCCGAGATCGATGCGATCGATTTCCTGAAGATCGACATCCAGGGCTCGGAATTATCGGTGTTCAAGCATGGCCACGGCAAGCTGGCCCGGGCGGTCGTCATCCAGACCGAGGTCTCGTTCGTGCCGCTCTATGAGAAGCAGCCGGTGTTCGGCGAGATCGATCTCGAACTGCGCAGCCTCGGCTTCATTCCGCACATGTTCGCGGCGATCAACAAGAAGATGATCGCGCCGATGCTGGGGCCGGATCCGGCCGCGGCGATCAACCAGCTGATCGAGGCTGATCTCGTCTATGTCAGGGACTTCATTCACGCCGACACCATGGACAGCGAGCAGCTCAAGCACCTCGCGCTGATCGCGCATCATGGCTACCGCTCGTTCGACCTGGCGCTGAACTGCATTCATCACCTCGCCAGCCGCGGCGAGGTTTCGGCCGATGCGAAGAATCGCTACGTCGCGATGCTGCAGGCCAAACCGCCGACCCGGGCCGACCAGACCCTTTAAAGCCGGGCCGCGACGACGTAGGGTGCGGCAGAAGCCAAGCGGAGGTCCCCGATGCTTTCCCGGCGCCTGTTGCTGACCGCGGGACTGACCATGGCCTGCCCGGCCGTGCTGCGCGCCGAACCGTTACGGCTGCGGCTGGCGCATGGACTGCCGGTCAGCCATCCCGTGCATCCCGCCATGCAGCACTTCGCCGATCTGGTGCGGCAGCAATCGCAGGGCGAGATCGAGATCACGCTGTTCGCCGACGGCCAGCTCGGCCAGGAAGCCGATCTTTTGTCGCAGGTGCAGGCCGGCAAGCTGGATCTGCTGAAGGTCAGCGCCAGCCTGATGGAGCGGTTTCACCCGGCCTACAAGGTGCTCGATCTGCCGTTTTCGTTTCGCGACCGTGCGCACTGGCTGGCGGTGACGTCGAACCAGGTCGGCCGCGACGTGCTTGCCACGACGGCGGCCTCGGGGCTGGTCGGCCTGACCTATTATGACGCCGGCGCGCGCAGCTTCTACGGCCAGAGACCGATCGATCATCCCGACGACCTCAAGGGGTTGAAGATCCGCATCCAGTCCTCGGTGATGATGGCCCGGCTACTGCGCCTGTTCGGCGCCGGAGCCGTCGAACTGGCCTGGAGCAATGTCTATGTGGCGCTGAAGTCGGGCGTGGTGGATGGCGCGGAGAACAGCGTGACGGCGCTGATCATCGGCCGTCATGCCGAGGTGGCGACGCATTATTCGTTCGACGAACACACCATGATTCCGGATGTGCTGCTGATCGGCGCCGGGCGCCTGGCGGCAATGACGCCAAGCCAGCGCGATATTGTCCATGAAGCGGCGTGGGCGTCGCATCACCACATGAACAGGCTGTGGTCGGCATTCGAGGCGCAGTCGCGCAGCCAGGTCGAAGCGATGGGGGTGAAATTCGGGCGGCCCGACAAGGCGCCATTTATCGCCAGGGCCGCGCCCCTCACCGACGAATTCGCCGGCGAGGAGTTTTCGCGCAATTTGTTGAAGCGGATCGCGCAGTCCTGACAACGCACCGCGCGATCGGGCCGGACGGCGCGAAGGTTGTTATTTGACGCCGAGCAGTTCGACCTCGAAGATCAGCGTCGCATTCGGCGGGATCGCGCCGCCGGCGCCACGCGCGCCATAGCCGAGGTCGGGCGGAATGATCAGCGTGCGCTTGCCGCCGACCTTCATGGTGGCGACGCCTTCGTCCCAGCCCTTGATCACCCGCGACATGCCGATCGGAAATTCGAACGGCTCGTTGCGGTCGAGCGAGGAGTCGAACTTCTTGCCCTTGACGCCGTTCTCATACAGCCAGCCGGTATAGTGCATGACACAGGTCTGGCCGCGCGTCGGGCTGACGCCGGTGCCGACCTGGCTGTCTTCGATCTTCAATCCGGATGCTGTGGTCATGAGTTTTCCTGCGGCCTGGGCCATTGCGGTGGAGGTGGAGCTGTCGAATGCGAAAGAGCCAAGCGCCGCGCCGAGGGCGATCGCCGCCGTGGCGCCGGCGCGCTGAAAAAGGTTCATTGGGACTCCTGACGGGATGGACGAACGTCGCGCGAAGCTATGGCCCGCGGACGGGTCAAGGTGCAAGCCCCGGGGCGAAATCGCAACAGGCGGCGCGGGGTTAGTCGGGCCGGGTGACGCGTTGTCCCAACTGACGCTGGTAATTATCCAGCAATTGCATCGCCAGCCGGGTGGCCTGCTCGCGGCTGGTATCTGCCTGCTCGGCCGGAATCGGCCGCTTCAGGATGAACGACTGTGCGACGTTGTCGATGGCTGCTTGCATGGACGCTCCCCAATTTCACGGAAAACTCCCCGCGGCACGGAAAGTTCCTGCTGGGTCGTTGTCGCGGGATAGCGGGTTCAACGATGCCCGTTTGTTCCCGGAGAACGAACAGGGGGCGGATTTTACCGGCCGGTCAAAGGTTAAGAAATCACCTTCGCCGCGAACTGCAAGCCCTTGAAGGTGAAACGTTTCGGATCCCTCACGCCGCAATGATACAGGCGCCGGATCAGGCGTGTCAGCGCGACGCGATCGCAGCCGGTCAGCAGCAGCACGGCGTCGATGGCGATGTTTTGCGCGGCCATGGCAGCCCCCGACAGCCCGATCGGCCGCCCATCGGTTCGATTCCGCTGCATCGCTGATTCGGCGGCTGGGCATCCATACAGTGGATCAACCGATGCGGTTGGGGGGCATATCAGGCCCGGCGGGCCGCGCCTGGCGTAACCTTGCCAAGAATCGCAGATAGTTGATGCGTTGCGACGCTGGCGGCTGTAAACCGCATCAGCGTTCAGTCGCGCTTCGGCCTCGCCGGTCGGCGGGCTGGCCGGCGATAGCCCACCCCAAACGAAGAAAGCGACAAGGCCTCGTTCATGAGCGGATTCAAGGAACCCAGCTTCGCAGATCGCCAGAAGGCGGCGATCGAAGCCAAGAAGAACATTCTGACCAAGTTCAAATCGCAGCCGGCCCCCGATGATCCTGCCGTGAAGGCGCGTGCCGCCGAGCGCGAGGCGCAGGCCGCAGCGCGCGCCAAGGCCAAGCTGGTCCGCGACGCCGAAAAGGCCGCGCAGAAAATCCGCGAAGCCGAGGAAGCCGCCGAAGCCGCGGCCCGCATGGCCCGCGAGAAGGAAGAGGCCGCCGCCGCCGAAGTGGCGCTGGAAGCCGAAAAGAAGGCGGCCCGCGACGCCCGCTACGCCGCCCGCAAGAAGCGCAAGTAAGCCTTCTGGCGTGCCATCGTGATGGCACGCCGACCGATCGGGCTGCGCCGGCTAGTTGGTTTTGCCGAATTGCGGCTCGTCCGGCTTGACAAAATTATTGCCGCTGGGGCCGTAGCCGGTGATCTGGATCACGGCGCCCTCTTCCCGGGTGCCGTCCCAATGCACCGCGCCGGCGGGATGCACCATGTATCCTCCGGTCCGCATCGGGATCGCCTTCGCCGGCTCGAAGACATCGCCCGTGCCGGTGTACCAGGCGCCCGACAGCACCACGACATGGCGATCTTCCGGGTGCTTGTGCGGCTTGCTCATGATGCCGGGCGGCCACTTGATCCGCAGCACATAGATCCCGGGCTTGGAGGGGTCGCCATACAGCGTGGCCACTTCGACGCCGACACCGAACGGATTCTTCCAGACTTCCTCGCCCTGCTGGATGCGCACGAAGCCCATCTCATCGGTGGCGGCCCGGGCCGTAGCCCCCGGCAACAGTAACACCACCGCCAGACCCAGCGCCGCGACGACGCCTCGATCGTTTCTCATCATAGCCTCCCCCATTTTGTTTGTATGGCGCCAGGCTATCTGCGCGTCGTGATGGCAGCAATGACGATCACGACAGGCAGCAAGCCACTTCGACAAAGCCGGCTTGCTGCCTGTGACCAACAGGCGAAGCGAAACTACTTCTTCATCTCGTCCTTCTTCATCATGCCGTCTTTCTTCATGCCGTCGTCCTTCTTCATGCCGTCATGGGCCATCGCGCCCTTGGCCATGCCGTCATCCTTCTTCATCATGCCGTCCTTCTTCATGCCGTCGTCCTTGGTCATCTTGTCCTGAGCGAAGGCGGCCGGAGCGAGCGCGAGGCTGAGCGCGAGTGCCGCGGCGGACACGCCAAACGCGATCTTGCGGGTGATGGTCATGATCATTCGTCCTTTGAACCGTTTCTGACAGGCGACCTGTGTCGCTGTTATCCAGACGCGCGCGACGATGGCTTTGTTACGCGCCGCGAAACCGCGACCGTTCTTTTTTCGCGCCGACCGCGCGGCCGGGTCAATCGAATGGCTAATCGCGCCGCCGCGAAAAGTGCGATAATACCACTTTTGAATTAGACGACGTGCACCGCAGCATCGACACGGTTGATCTCGCGGTCCGCGAACATTCAGGCTACTAACGTCGGATCGGAGACGGCGGCCGCGCCGCTGGTTTCCGCTACCAAATAAAAGAACGCATCCGGGAGGCCCTCATGATCACGCGTCGCCACATCCTCGCCTCGGCCCTCGCCGCCCCCGCCCTCCTGCGCCTCGGCACCGGCACCGCGCACGCCGCGACCACGCTGAAGATCTCGCACCAGTTTCCCGGTGGCACCATCGACAAGGGCGATTTCCGCGACCGGCTGGTGCGCAAATTCGCCGCCGAGATTGCCAAGCGCAGCGGCGGCGATCTGGTTGCCGACATCTATCCGAATTCCTCGCTGATCAAGACCAACGCGCAGTTCTCCGCGATGCGCAAAGGCGCGCTCGATATCAGCCTGTATCCGATGCCCTATGCCGGCGGCGAATTGCCGGAAACCAATATCGGCCTGATGCCCGGCCTGGTGTCGACCTACGACCAGGGCCTGCGCTGGAAGACCCAGCCGGTCGGCAAGGCGCTGACAGACTTTCTGGCCGACAAGGGCATCGTGTTGCTGAGCTGGATCTGGCAGGCCGGCGGCGTCGCCAGCCGCACCCGTCCGCTGCTGGCGCCGGAGGACGCCAAGGGTCTGAAAGTGCGCGGCGGCTCGCGCGAGATGGACATGGTACTGCAGACCGCGGGCGCCGCGGTGCTGTCGGTGCCGTCCAATGAAATCTATGCGGCGATGCAGACCGGCGCCTGCGACGCCGGCATCACCTCCTCCACCAGCCTGATCTCGTTCCGGCTCGAAGAGGTCGCCAAACACCTCACATCGGGCGCCGGCGCGTCGTACTGGTTCATGCTGGAGCCCCTGATGATGTCGAAGGCGATCTTCGACAAGCTGCCGAAGGCGCAGCGGGACATTCTGGTCTCGGTCGGCGCCGAGATGGAGGCATTCGGCAAGATCGGCGCGCAGGAAGACGATGTCGAGGTCGCCAAGGTCTATGAGAAGGCCGGCGCCAAGGTCAGCGTGCTGGATGCGGCGATCGTCGGCAAATGGCGCGACATCGCCCGCGACACCGCCTGGAAGGACTACAGCGCCAAGACGCCGCTGGCGGCCAATCTGCTGAAGCTCGCGATCGACGTGGCCGCGTGATGCATGCACCGGCCCTGGACCCGACCGCGGCGCCCGACGGCGCCACGGACCATCCGCTGGTCGCCACGCTGCGGCGCGCGCTGGCCCTGTGCAACAGCGCCATCGTGTTCCTGTCGGCGATCGCGCTGATCGCCGCCTGCGCCATCCTCAGCTACAGCGTGGCAACGCGGAGCATCTTTCACAGCGCCACCTACTGGCAGGATGAGGCGGCGGTGTTCCTGCTGGTCGGGGCCACCTTCATGACCGGCGCCTATGTGCAGAGCCAGCGCGGCCATATCGGCATCGAGGCCTTTGTCGGCCTGCTGTCGCCGATGGTGAACGCGGTCCGGCTGTGGCTGGTCGATGTCGCCAGCCTGGCGTTCTGCGCGTTCTTTGCCTGGAAATCCTGGACGCTGACCCACGAAGCGTGGGTCGATGGCCAGGTCTCCAACTCGATGTGGTCGCCGCCGCTGGCGATTCCCTACGCGCTGATGGCATCCGGCATGACACTGCTCTGTGCGCAGATCCTGCTGCAGGTTGTGATCCCGCTGACCCGCAAGGCCCGATCGTGACCGTCGTTGGAATTGGTATCAGTTACGGCCTGGCCACCCTGGTCGCGATGTTCTCGGGAATGCCGATCGCCTTCGCGCTCGGCTCGGTCGCCGTGGTGTTCATGGCGATCTACATGCCGTCGGCCTCGCTCGATACGGTGACGCAGAATGTCTACGAGGAAATGGCCTCGATCACGCTGCTCTCGATCCCGCTGTTCATCCTGAAGGGCGCGGCGATCGGCAAGTCGCGCGCCGGACAGGATCTGTACACCGCGCTGCATGCCTGGCTGCACCGGATTCCGGGCGGGCTCGGCGTCGCCAACGTGTTCGCCTGCGCGCTGTTCGCGGCGATGGCCGGCTCGTCGCCCGCGACCTGTTCGGCGATCGGCTCGGCCGGCATTCCGGAGATGCGCAAGCGCGGCTATTCCGGCGGCTTCGCCGCCGGCATCATCGCCGCCGGCGGTACGCTCGGCATCCTGCTGCCGCCGTCGATCACCATGATCCTGTTCGCGGTCGCCGCCGAAAAATCGCTCGGCCGGCTGTTCCTCGCCGGCATCGGCCCCGGCCTGCTGCTGGTGACCCTGTTCGGCGTCTATGCGGTGTTTCGTTTCCGCAAGGAATACGCCACGGCCAAAGTCGCTTACGAGCAGACCGGCGTCATTTCGCCGATCCTGAAACAGGATGACTTCACCATGAAGGAGCGCTTCAGCGCGCTGCCGCGGGTGCTGCCCTTCATCATCCTGCTGACCGGCGTGATGATCGCGCTGTATGGCGGCTATTCGACGCCGTCGGAAACCGCTGGCCTCGGCGGCCTTTTGGCACTGGCGCTGATCGCGGCGATCTACGGCGTGTGGCGGCCGCGCGATCTGGCGCCGATCCTGAAATCCACCATCCGCGAATCCACCATGCTGATGATGATCATCGGCATGTCGCTATTGTATTCCTACGTCATGAGCTATCTGCATATCTCGCAGTCGGTGGCGGAATCGATCGTGGCGATGGCGTTGCCGCGCTGGGAATTGCTGGCGGCGATCCTGGTGATGGTGGTGATGCTGGGCTTCTTCCTGCCGCCGGTGTCGATCATCCTGATGACCGCGCCGATCGTGCTGCCGCCTTTGCGCGCCGCCGGCTTCGATATCATCTGGTTCGGCATCGTGATGACCATCGTGATGGAGATGGGCCTGATCCATCCGCCGGTCGGGCTCAACATCTTCGTCATCCGCAACGTCGCGCCTGACATCCCGCTCAGCGACGTGATCTGGGGCACGCTGCCCTTCGTGCTGCTGATGATGTTCGCCGTGGTGTTATTGTGCTTCGTGCCGGGAATCTCGACCTTCCTGCCGGATCTGGTGATGGGACCGGACGGGGGAAGGTGAAAGCTCGTGTCCCGGACGCGCTGCAGCGTTTCTCACGCGGCTGCGCGGAGCCGGGATCCCGGTTGACATAGGCCACCGCAGCCCCGGATCAGCAGCGCACTACGTCGCATGGGCGGCGCGCTGCGCAGCATCCGGGGAACCAGGTTCGGTGCGACAAGGCGCGGGCGTCCTCTGGACGAAATCCCGGGCGGCCCCCATCTCGCTGCCAGGAGCAGATCATGGCGACCATGATTTCAGAAGTCTACGACGCCTTCATCGCTTCCGGCGCACCGGAGGAAAAGGCGCGCATGGCGGCCGAAGCGATGGCCACCTATGAAACAAGATCGAGGACAACCTCCGCCTGCTCAAATGGATGGACGGAAT
>JACMOT010000289.1 GCA_014377915.1 Tardiphaga sp. | reverse complement strand
TCATAGCTCACGGAAATAGTGACGGGGCCGCGGTCGAGCAGATGGCGGAGCTGGTCGCGGCACTGGACCAGATGCGCGGCATCCTCGCGCACGCCGAGGCAGCCATTGGTCTGCGCCTGTCCGCCGTCGGGATGGACCCGGAACAGGCTGCGTCCGAACACCTTCGTGTCCAGGATGGGATCGAGGTCGAATGAGTAGCCGATGCCGTTGAACACCATGCCAACGGTGTCGCGCGGACGAAAGTGACTCAGCCGGTAAAAGCCGGGCGGTACCGGGCCATTGGTGGTCTTGTAGTTGCGGGCGCCGCCGCCGGTATTGACGGTGTAGGTACCGAGCGCGGCGCCGCGGTTGTCGAAGAGTTTGAGCTCGCCGTGCACGACGGGATGATGGCGCGGGCTGGTGAAGATGCTCTGGCCCGTAAAGGCGCCAAGTACCTGAACCGCCGCGGTCGGCGGCAGCGCGGCTGCCGTGACCGCGACCGCCTCCTGGTCCGGCGGATCGATCTCGCCCAGCGCCAGCCGGACCCGGAGTTGCTGCGCGGTGGAAAGACTTTGCAGCGCCTGGCTGAAGGCATTCGCAGAGACTTCGCGCAGTGTCAGCGTGGTGCTCAGAATGTCGGAATCCGAAATGTTCATCGCGGAGGATTGCAGTTCGAGCCATTTGGCGAGATCGGCCGGATTGGTGTCGGCCTTGATGCGGCTCGATGCCGCGCGCACCAGCGGGGCGATGCGGTCGTCATAGGCTGGCGACGAAGGCTGCAGCTTCCAGATCTCGATCGCGACAATGGCCGGATGATAGGGATCGTCATCGCTCGCCGTGTTGGATGCGGCTATCGCCGGCATGGCGGTCGCTGCGAATGCCTGTGACGGAAGAGGGTCGAGCGCCGGAAAACCCGCTTGAGCGATAAAGCCCTTCAGGCGGTCGAAATCCGGCCGGGTGGCGCTGTAGGTTCGGGTGAACGGAAACGGTCCGCTGGCGGCGATGACAATGGTGTCGGACCCGGTAGTGCGAGCGGCCTGCAGCGTACAGCTCACCATGGCGGAGAAAAATGCGACCTGCGCCTGACAGACCAGCCGCGTGCCGTCGGCGCGCGCCCGGATCGCCGTGACGCTGAAGCTTTGGGTTGTGCCGTCCGTGGCTTCCCGCAAACTCAGATTGCCGCTGTCGGCACCGGTCTTTCGCATCGCGACGGTGACGTCGCGCCCGGTGTCGGATTTTGCCGAAACCGTTACTTCGGATGCCGCGCCAGCAGGGCCATGAGCCGCGGTGGAAAAGGTGACGGCCAGTGGCGCCGCGCTTGCATCGAATTCAGTGCTCTGGGCAATGGGAACGGCATGGGATGGTGCCTCGCCAAGGGCCCGCATGCCGGCGTCCGCGCATTGATGCAGATGGTTGAGATTTTGCGGGTTGCTGACGTAATAATTCGTCGCGGCGAGATAGTCTTCCATCGCCTCGCCGGTCACGATCTCGCGCGCCGCCGCGACCTCGCGTGGCAGCTCGGGATCGCCACCGCCGAGCCAGACCAGCAGCTTGGTCGGCGGCCCCGACATGTTGATCCACAACATCATGTAGATCTGCGCCTTGGTATCGACCCGCCGGTGCGCCTGCGTGGCGCGGTCGAGACAGCGGTCGAGATCATCATAGACATGGGCGAGGATCTGCTCGTCCATCCGGTCGACCAGATTGGCGGCGCTGAGCAGCGCGCGGTTGACGCGGCTGGTCTCGGCGGCGCTGAGCGGGTTTTTGATCTGGTGCTTCGACAATTGCGCCAGCAGGCCGTCGATGTCCGCCGCCGTCATCCCCGCGGCGGACATCGCATTGCGGAAGGTTGCCGTGACAAAGGGCTGAGCGGCGGCGAGGTCGCCTTGCATGAAGCCGAAACTGGCGCCGCTCTTTCCCTTGGCGGCGAAGCTGATCTTGTAAGGTGTATCGTTGCCGATCTCGTGAAGACGCAGCGCCCCGCGGATCGCCGGCTTGATGGCGGCACTGACCATGTCTTCCTCCCACGAAACAGATTGATGCGGTCGGCCCGCGCGCGCCGGGCCACCGGCCGCGCAATCGCCTCAAGCGTGCAATTGATTGTATGTCTATTAAGGGTTGATTTGGTTCATGGCATCGTTGTGCCGCGGCGGCGCGGCCGGTTGTCGCGCGCGGAATGAACGGCGTCCGACGCGCCCCGGCAGCGTGATCGTTTTCGCGCATGCCGCCTTGCGCCAGCGGGCCTTGATCTTGCGGGAGCCATGCCGTTACTACGGACTCATAATGACGGTGCAGGTAGCACCGCACCAATCGCCCGGGAGCGAACGAACCATGGGACCACTGCAAGGGGTCAGGATCATCGACATGACGTCGGTGCTGATGGGCCCATATGCCACCCAGATGCTGGGCGACTATGGCGCCGATGTCATCAAGGTGGAATCCCCGGAAGGCGACCTGGTCCGCACCATCGGGCCGATGCGCCATCCCGGCATGGGCCCGATCTTTCTCAATACCAACCGCAGCAAGCGCAGCATCTGCCTCGACCTGAAGAAGGACGCCGGCCGTGACGCGTTGTTGCGGCTGATCGAAACCGCCGACGTGCTGGTCTACAATGTCCGTCCGGCAGCGATGGCGCGGCTCAATCTCGGCTATGAGGTGCTGGCGCAGATCAATCCGCGGCTGGTCTATGCCGGCGTATTCGGCTTCGGCCAGGACGGCCCCTATGCCGCCAAGGCGGCCTATGACGATCTGATCCAGGGCGCCACCGCGTTGCCCTATCTCAATGCGCGGGTCGGCGACGGCACGCCGCGTTACGTGCCCAACGCGCTGGTCGACCGCATCGTCGGAATCACCGCCGTCGGCGCCATTCTTGCCAGCGTGGTGCATCGCGACCGCACCGGGCAGGGCCAGCGCGTCGACATTCCGATGTTCGAGACCATGGCCAGCTTCATGATGGGCGACCATCTCGGCGGCCTGACCTATGAGCCGCCGCTCGACAGAGGCGGTTATGCCCGGCATCTGTCGCCGGACCGGCGGCCCTACCAGACCTCCGACGGCTACATCTGCGCGATGGTCTATAATGACAAGCAGTGGCTGAGCTTTTTGCGCGCGGTCGGGCGCGACGATCTGCTGGCCGATCCGGTCTATGCCAGTTTCGCGCAGCGCACGCAGCACATCGATGTCGTGCTGGCCGAGCTGTCAAACATCTTCAAGACCCGCACGACCGCGCAGTGGATAAAACTGCTCGATGATGCCGACGTGCCGTCACTGCCGATGCACGATCTCGAAAGCATGCTGACCGATCCGCATCTGGTGGCGACGGATTTCTTCCCCGTCGTGCAGCATCCCAGCGAAGGCGCGATCCGCAGCATGAAGGTGTCGGCGAAATGGTCCGCGACCCCGGTGGAAACGTCGCGATTGGGGCCGGGGCTTGGTGAACACAGTGCCGAAATTCTCGCCGAGGCCGGCTATTCCGCCGGCGAGATCGCGCAGCTTCATTCCGACGGTGTTATCCGGACGCCGTCGCCCGATCTCGGACAGGTCTGATCGCCGATGAATTTCGCTTATGACGCCAACCAGGAGTCGATCCGCGACGCCATCGACAAGATCTGCGTGCGATTCGACGATGCGTACTGGCTGAAGAAGGACCGAGAGGGCGGCTTCCCGCTCGATTTCCACAAGGCGATGGCCGACGCCGGCTGGCTCGGAATCTGCATTCCGGAAGCCTATGGCGGCTCCGGGCTGGGTATCACCGAAGCCGCCATCATGATGCGGACGATCTCGGAATCCGGAGCCGGCATGTCCGGCGCCTCCGCGGTGCATATGAACGTGTTCGGGCTCAATCCGGTGGTGGTGTTCGGCACGCCTGAACAGTGCGAACGCATGCTGCCGCCGATCGTCGCTGGTAAGGAGAAGTCTTGCTTCGCCGTTACCGAGCCCAATACCGGGCTTAACACCACGCAATTGAAGACCCGCGCGGTGCGTGACGGCGACAAATATGTCGTCAACGGCCAGAAAGTGTGGATCTCGACCGCGCAGGTCGCCGAAAAGATCCTGCTACTGGCGCGCACCACGCCGCTGGACGAGGTCAAGAATCCAACCCACGGCCTCAGCCTGTTCTACACCGACTTCGACCGTGAGCGGATCGCCGTCCACGAAATCGAGAAGATGGGCCGCAAGGCGGTCGACTCCAACGAGCTGTTCATCGCCGATTTCGAGATTCCGGTCGAAGACCGCATCGGCGAGGAGGGCCGCGGCTTCGAATATATTTTGCATGGCATGAACCCGGAACGCATTCTGATCGCGGCCGAAGCGGTGGGCCTGGGCAAGGCCGCGCTGAAGCGCGCGGCGGACTACGCCAAGGTGCGAAATGTCTTCAACCGCCCGATCGGCCAGAACCAGGCGATCCAGCATCCGCTCGCCAAGAACTGGATGGAGCTGGAAGCGGCGTGGCTGATGACGCTGTCGGCCGGCTGGCAATACGACCAGGGCCTGCCCTGCGGCCCCGCCGCCAATGCCGCCAAATATCTGGCGGGCGAGGCCGGCTATCACGCCTGCGAGCAGGCGGTGATGACCCATGGCGGCTTTGGCTATGCCAAGGAATATCACGTCGAGCGCTATCTCAGGGAGTCGCTGATCCCGCGCATCGCGCCGGTCAGCCGCGAGCTGATTTTGTCGTTCATCGCCGAGAAAGTCCTCGGCCTGCCCAAATCTTACTAAAACTGAAGTCGTATTGATGAAAACAAACTGTCATTCCGGGGCGCGCGCGGCGCCAGCCGCGAGCGAACCCGGAATCCCGGGATTGCTGAAACTCAGATTGATGAACAGCTCGGGATTCCGGGTCCGCGCCGCTCGTCGGCTGTGCCGACGACCGACACGTCCCGGAATGACAGTGCGGGACAATCGCGTATGAGCTACATCACCGGCGTTGGTCTCACCCCGTTCGGCAAGCACGAAGGCTCCTCCACCCTCGATCTGATGAGCCGCGCGGCCGAGGCCGCCATGGCCGATGCCGGCCTCAGGCGCGGCGACATCGACGGTTTTCTCTGCGGCTATTCCACCACCATGCCGCACATCATGCTGGCCACGGTGTTCGCCGAGCATTTCGGCATTACGCCATCCTATGCCCACGCCATCCAGGTCGGCGGCGCCACCGGCATGGCGATGGCGATGCTGGCGCATACGCTGGTCGATGCTGGCGTCGCCAAACACATATTGGTCGTCGGCGGCGAGAATCGCCTCAGCGGGCAGAGCCGCGACGCCTCGATCCAGGCGCTGGCGCAGGTCGGCCATCCCACCTATGAAGTCCCGCTCGGCCCGACCATCCCGGCCTATTACGGGCTCGTTGCCTCGCGCTACATGCATGAATACGGCGTCACGGAAGAGGACCTCGCCGAATTCGCGGTGCTGATGCGCGCGCATGCGATAACCCATCCCGGGGCGCAGTTTCATGACGCGATCACGGTCGCCGACGTGATGGCCTCGAAGCCGATCGCGAAACCTCTGAAGCTGCTGGATTGCTGCCCGGTGTCCGATGGCGGCGCGGCCTTCGTGGTCAGCCGCGAGCCCACCGGCGAGATCGGCATCCGGGTCCGCGGCGCGGCCCAGGCGCATACCCACCAGCATGTCACCGCCGCGCCGGCGCTCGCCAAGCTCGGCGCCGAGATCGCCATCGCCCGCGCCAAGCATGCCTCCGGGATCGCCATCTCCGACGTGCGCTACGCCGCGGTCTACGACAGTTTTACGATCACACTGGCGATGTTGCTCGAAGACCTCGGCCTTGCCGGCCGCGGTCAGGCCGCGGCGCAAGTGCGGGCCGGGCATTTCGGCCAGCACGGCGCGATGCCGCTCAACACCCATGGCGGGCTGTTGAGCTATGGCCATTGCGGCGTTGGCGGCGCCATGGCGCATCTGGTCGAGACGCATCTGCAAATGACCGGCCGCGCCGAAAATCGCCAGGTCCGTGACGCCTCGGTAGCGTTGTTGCATGGCGACGGCGGCGTGTTGTCGTCCCATGTCAGCATGTTTCTGGAGCGGGTTCGATGAGCGCCATCAAGCCAGTCGCCGACTGGACCACCGGAACCGAAGCCATCAGCTATCGGGCCTGTTCGTCCTGCCAGTCGCCGCAGTATTTTCGCCGTGCGTTCTGCGCGGCCTGCGGCGCACCGGATCCGGTCGACCGCATTGCCAGCGGGCAGGGCACCGTCTATGCGGCCTCGCTGGTGCTGCGCGCGGCAACGCCGGAGGCACGCGAGCACGTGCCCTACAATATCGTGCTCATCGACACCGCCGAGGGCTTTCGCATGATGGCCCACGGTGCCCACGATCTCGTCATCGGCGACCAGGTGCGGGCGCGCTATGCGCGCTTCACAGGTCGCCTCGTTCCCTATTTCGAAAGAACTTCTTCATGAGCCGTCTTCGCGCCGCCCTCGATCCGAAATCCGTTGCCATCATTGGCGCCTCCGAAAACCCCAACAAGGTCGGTGGTCGCCCGGTTCACTACCTCGAAAAGTTCGGCTTCAAGGGCAAGATCTATCCGATCAACCCGACCCGCACCGTGATCCAGGGCCACAAGTGCTATCCGAGCCTGGCCGATCTGCCGGAAGCCCCGGAGATGGTGATCGTCGCGGTGGCCGGCGACAATGCGATTGCCGCGGTGACGGATTGCGCCGCGCGCGGCGTTAAGATCGCGGTGGTGATGGCGTCGGGCTTCGGCGAGGTCGATGCCATCGAGGGCAAGGCGAAAGAGCGCCGCATGGTGGAAGTCGCGCACAAGGCCGGCATGCGCATTGTCGGACCGAATTCGCAAGGTCTCGCCAATTTCGGCACCGGCGCGATCGCTTCGTTCTCCACCATGTTCATGGAATTCGACCGCGTCGAGGGCCATGTCGCGATGCTCAGCCAGAGCGGCGCGCTGTCGACGGTGCCGGTCGGCTTCCTCAACCCGCGCGGCATTGGCGTGCGCCACAGCCATGCCACCGGCAACGACGCCGATATCACGGTCGGTGAACTGGCGATCGCGGTGGCCGAGGACACCCAGGTCAAGCTGATGCTGCTCTATCTGGAGAGCATTCCCGAGAAGAAGTATCTTGAAGAACTCGCGGCCATCGCGCTGGATCGCGATCTGCCGATCATCGCGCTGAAGTCGGGCCGCTCCGAAGCTGGCCGTCAGGCGGCGCAGTCGCACACCGGCGCGCTCGCCAATGAGGATCGCGTCGTCGATGCGTTCTTCGAGCATCACGGCATCTGGCGCGCGCCGGACATGCGTGGCCTCGTCGAAGCCACGGAACTCTATTTGAAGGGCTGGAAGCCGAAGGGCCGACGGCTGGTGGCGATCTCAAATTCCGGTGCGGTCTGCGTGATGACGGCGGACGCCGCCACCACGGTCGGCATGCCAATGGCGAAGCTGGCGGATGCCACCGACAAGAAGCTGAAGGCCATCCTGCCGAGCTTCGCCACCACCACCAACCCGATCGATCTCACCGCGGCGCTGCTGTCGAACAGCAATTTGTTCGGCGATATTCTGCCGGTGATCGCGGAGGATCCGGCGGCGGATGTCTTTATCGTCGGGGTTCCGGTGGCTGGCCCGGGCTATGACGTGGCGGCCTTCGCACGCGATTCCGCCGCCTTCGCAGCGCAGACCGGCAAGCCGCTGGTGGTCGCCGCGACGCAGCCCAGCGTGGCCAGGGAATTCCAGGCGCAGGGCGTCTCGGTCTTTCCGACCGAGGTGGAAGCCGTCACCGCTCTGAACCAGTTCGTGGCGCATCGCGAGTTGATGGCGCGCACGCTCGCCCGCCGCGCCACGCGCGGCAAGTCCGATCCGCTGATCCCGACCGATGGCGCCACCATGATGCTGAACGAGGCCGACAGCCTCGCGCTGCTGGCGGCACGGGGCATTCCGGTGGTGCCGCATCGGCTGTGCCGTTCCCGCGCCGAAGCCATTGCCGCCTATGAAGCGATCGGTGGCCCGGTGGTGGTGAAGGGGTGTTCGGCGGATATCGCGCACAAATCCGAGCTCGGCCTGGTCAAGTTGAAGGTCGCCTCGCGCGAGGAAGCCGGCGAGGTCTATGCCGAGATGGAAGAGATCATCCGCAAGCACGGTTCGCGTTTCGATGGCGTGATCGTCGCCGCGATGGCTGGTGGCCGCCGCGAGATCATGATTGGCGCGCACCGCGATCCGGTGTTCGGCCCGGTGGTCGCGATTGGCGATGGCGGCAAATATGTCGAGGTGTTCAAGGACACCACGCTGCTGCTGCCGCCATTCTCGCAGGACGATGCCAAGGAGGCGCTGAAGAAGTTGCGCATCGCGCCGCTGTTCGACGGCGTGCGCGGCGAGCCGCCGATGGATCTCGACGCGCTGAGCGCCGCCGTGGTCAAGATCGGTGAGCTGATGCGCGATGCATCGGCGAAAGTGATGAGCATTGACTTAAATCCGGTATTGCTCGACAGCGCCGGCAACGGATGCGTCGTCGTCGACGCGGTGGTGTTTCAGGGCGAGTAACGCGACGTCGCAGCCGCGTTCGTTCTTCCCTCTCCCCCGCGCGAAGCGAAGCTTCGTTAGGTGGGAGAGGGGGGATCGACCACGAAGCGGTCGAGACGGGTGAGGGGCGCCACATGTTCCGAGCCTAGTAACCCCTCATCCGACGCGGACTGTCGTCCGCGCCACCTTTTCCCAGAAGGGGATAAGGAAGATCGACGAGGCTCAACCTCATCCGACAGCCCGCGAATTATTTTCCTACCTGTTGTTGACAATAATCCTTATGTGATTATAATCCGCTTTGTCTCGTCCCGGTGAGAGGGGCGTTCGCGACGTCGGCGATCGCGGGGCGGGATGCGGTGACGCGGCAGCGTCAGGCCGGAGCGAAGGTCGCAGGGCGCCAGCCCCGACGTGAACATGCCCCCTTATGGCTAGGGGAGTGTTCAAGGAC
>JACMOT010000288.1 GCA_014377915.1 Tardiphaga sp. | reverse complement strand
CAGTTGGCGGCGGTGAAACAGCGCGATGCGGTCGCTGGCGAATTTCAGCGCGCCGATGGTCTCGCGGCCACAGGCCGCCACCGCCGCCTCGACCTCGGCCGGGGTAATGCGCAGGCCGGACGCATCGAGCTTGAGCCGGTCAAATTTTTCGGTGGCCTCCAGCAAAGCCGCGTCGCCGCGCAGCGCCACGTCATCGACAATGGCCCGGGTGGCGGTTTCGATATCGGCCGCGACCTCGCGCTTCATGGTAAGGAAGGCGCGGAATCGTACCGCGAAATCGGCACTGCTGGAATTGAGGCGAATGGGCATGGATGTGTCCTGACAGGGTCTTGCCGGCCAAGCCCCCCCTGTCCAATGGCGCGACAGTCCGGGGCCGTCAACCCCGGGGGCTGGCCATGTCCGGGACCCGTCCTATGCGTCCAGACCAGAGGCCTCACCGACATCGCTGCCGCCCAGAACATCCGGACCGAGATCCGCCAGTTCGACTTCGAGGCACTCGACGTCGAGCCGCAGCGCGCCGCCATCCGCGAACATCAGGACGGCACTGCCGCCGGGCGCCTCGCCGGGATGAAACTCGATGCCGAGCAGCTCAAGGGCCGTTTCAGGCCCCTGCAGATCGATATCGCGGGACTTGCAGGCCAGCACCCGGTCAAACCGCAGCGCGGCAAGCAGGCGGCGCGGGGCGACCTCGCCGGAGACGGTCTGATCCCAGTCGAGCCGGTTCATGCCGATCACCAGCCGCTTTTCGCCCTGCCGCCAGATGATGTCGCTGATCTGTACCGCAGCATCCTGAACATGAGCGGAAATCACCGCGAGATCATCGGCATCCAGAGCAATCAGCTTGCGTAGCCCGGTCACGGTTGCCCCGATCCTTCGAAAATCTCTGACGAACCCTAACCGCTGATGCGCTCGATGGTGGCGCCGCAGGCGGAGAGCTTTTCCTCGAGCCGCTCGAAGCCGCGGTCAAGGTGATAGATACGGTTGACCATGGTCTCGCCTTCGGCGACCAGGCCCGCGATCACCAGCGACACTGAGGCACGCAAATCCGTGGCCATCACCGGCGCGCCGCGCAATTTGGCGATGCCATCAATGGTCGCGGTTTCGCCATCGAGATGGATCTGGGCGCCGAACCGGGCCAGTTCCTGGACATGCATGAAGCGATTCTCGAAGATCGTCTCGGTGATGTGCGACGTGCCCTTGGCGCAGGCCATCAAGGCCATCAATTGCGCCTGAAGGTCGGTCGGAAATCCCGGGAACGGGGCCGTCGACACATTCACCGGGCTGATCCCGGCGCCGTTGCGGGCGACGCGGATGCCGTCATTATTCACGGTGATGGTGGCGCCGGCCTGGGTCAGCACATCCAGCGCCGATTGCAGCAGTTCGGGCCGCGCCCCGGACAATTGGACGTCGCCGCCGGTCATCGCCACCGCCATCGCATAGGTGCCGGTCTCGATCCGGTCCGGCAGCACCGGATGCTGCGCACCGTGCAGTCTGGCGACGCCTTCGATGGTGATCTTCGGGGTGCCGGCACCCGTCACCCGGGCTCCCATCTTGTTCAGGCAGTCCGCGACATCGACGATTTCCGGCTCGCAGGCGGCATTATTGATGATGGTGATGCCCTTGGCCAGCGTCGCCGCCATCAGCGCCACATGGGTGCCGGACACGGTGACCTTGGGAAAATCGATAGTGGCGCCCTTGAGGCCACCTGGGGCCTTGGCGATCACATAGCCGCCGTCGATGGTCAGCTCGGCGCCGAGCTTTTCCAGCGCCATGATCAACAGATCGACCGGCCGGGTGCCGATGGCGCAGCCGCCGGGCAGCGACACTTTGGCCTCGTGCATCCGCGCCAACAGCGGCGCGATCACCCAGAACGAGGCGCGCATCTTCGAGACCAGCTCGTAGGGCGCGGTGGTGTCGATGATGTTCTTGGCTGAGATATGCAGGGTCTGGCCCTGATATTCATGGTCGCCCGGGCGCTTGCCGACCGACATGATGTCGACGCCGTGATTGCCGAGAATCCGCTGCAGCTGCGCGACGTCAGCCAGCCGCGGCACGTTGTCGAGGATCAGCGTCTCATCGGTCAGCAGTCCGGCGATCATCAGTGGCAGCGCGGCGTTTTTCGCGCCGGAGATCGGAATGGTGCCATTGAGCTGGCTGCCGCCGACGATGCGAATGCGATCCATACCGATTCCCGCTGATTGTGTGCCCGAACTATAGGGCGGATGGCCCCTTTAACGCAAAAGCTTTGAAATTTGCGGCTTTTCGATGGGAACCGACAATCTGCCTAGCGATTGGGCTAAAACAAGCAGCCGGATCAGATGGACTGCTTGCGAGGCCCCCGAAGCGATTTCGAGGATAATTCCCCGCAGCCGAGCGCGCTTGGCCTGACGCAAGCGTCGGGAACAGACGCGCGGGACTTGGCCCCATCGAACTCCATGATGTCCGCGACGAGCTTATACTTCCTTGCTGTCGAACATCAGCATGTCAGCACCGCCTGTGGCAAAGTTCGCCACATCCGCCGCGGCGGCCTGCCCTTCGGCGCTGCCCAGGCCCGCCTGAATCGCCGCGAGACTATCGAAGGTCAGCGTCGCAACCAGATGAACGCCGGTCGGTGCCGGGCTGGCTATCGTGCCCTGACTGATCTCGTACTTCCTCACCCCGGGAACTTTCTTCGCCAGTGGAATGTGGGTGCTGGCGTAATAGGCATCGAAAGCAGCGACATCGGTCGGCGTCTTGTAGAGAACCACGAGTTGGGCCATCGCACTTCCTCCCTTTTGGTTGCTTTTGATCTGCGACACACGTTATCCTAGAGCGTCGGCTGGGCGGTGTCGCCCAGAAAACCGTGCAGCGCTGCGACCACCTGCGCGCCCTCACCAATCGCGCCGCCGACCCGTTTGACCGAGCCGGAACGGACGTCGCCGACCGCGAATACGCCGGGTACCGAGGTCTCCAGCGCCGGTACCAGGCGTCCGTCGGACGGCGCCCCGGTGATGATGAACCCGCCGCGGTCGAGTGCCACGCCGCACTCGCCGAGCCATCCGGTGGCGGGATCGGCGCCGACGAACAGGAACAGGTTGCGGATATCCATCGTCGATTCGCCGCCGGACAGCCGGCTGCGAAGGCGCACCTGCTGCAGCCCGGAATCTCCGACGCCGGCCAGCCCGACCACCTCGGTATTGAACACCAGTTCGATGTTCGGCGTCGCCTCGATGCGCTCGATCAGATAGCGCGACATGCTGGCACCCAGCCCGCCGCCGCGAATGACCATGTGAACCTTGCTGGCCTGCGCGGCGAGGAACACCGCGGCCTGGCCCGCGGAATTGCCGCCGCCCACCAGGATCACCTCCCGCGCCTGGCACAGCCGGGCCTCGATCGGCGACGCCCAGTACCAGACGCCGCGGCCCTCGAATTCCGCCAGATGCGCGATGTCCGGGCGACGATAGCGCGCCCCGCTCGCCACCACGATCGATCGGGCGCGCAGCACATCGCCGCCATCCAGCGTCAGTGCAAAGGCACCGTCGTCGCGGGCGCAGTCCAGCGACATCACCTCCACCGGGATCATCATGTCTGCGCCGAATTTCTGCGCCTGGTTGAAGGCCCGCGCCGTCAGCGCCAGGCCGGAGATGCCGGTGGGAAAGCCGAGATAGTTCTCGATCCGCGCACTGGCACCGGCCTGGCCGCCAAAGGCGCGGGAATCGCAGACCGCCACCGACAGCCCCTCGGAGGCGGCATACACCGCCGTCGACAGCCCGGCGGGGCCGCTGCCGACGATGGCGACGTCGTAGACCTTGCCCTGTTCGAGCAGGCCGATCATGCCAATGGCGCGGGCCAGATCGGAAACCCCGGGATTGCGCAGCACCGAGCCGTCGGGCACCACCACCAGCGGCAGGTCCTGCGGTGACGGCGTATAGCGCGCGATCAGATCGGCGGCATCCTTGTCGACAGCGGGGTCAAGCAGATGATGCGGGTAGCCGTTGCGGGTGAGAAAACCCCGCAGCCGGATCACATCCGCCGCGCTGGAATGGCCAATCAGCACCGGGCCGCCGACGCCACCCTGAATCAGATTGACCCGCCGCAGGATCAGCGCCCGCATGATTCGTTCGCCGAGGTCGGCTTCCGCGACCAGCAGCGCCCGCAGCCGCTCCGGTGCAATCACCAGCGCCTCCACCTCGCCCTCGGCATGGCCATCGACCAGCGCGACGCGGCCGGACAATTGGCCGATCTCGGCGAGGAATTGCCCGGCCCCCTGGTCGGCCACCGGCGTGACATGGCCAAGCCCGTCGCGCTGGGTGATGGCGACATGCCCGGACAGCACCACGAACATGCCTGGCCCTGGCTTGCCGGTTTCAAACAGCCGGTCGCCATCGCGATAATGACGGATTTCACCGAATCGGCGCATCCGTTCGATTTCCGTCGCCGTCAGCGTCGGGAAGGTCTGGTCGTGACGCGGCAAAGGCGGGCGGGCGGATGGTCCGGCGGATGCCGATATTTCAGACGCTGGAGGCATTTTTCGCAACGTTACGCTCAGGGTGTCACGCGATTACTCGCGATCTGGATCGGTCGGTCCTCGGGATTCGTCCGCGATACCTTCGGTTGCGGCGTCCGAGCGCGCCTCCGGCTGATCCGCCCGGCCGCGCAATTGCGATTTTCGCCGCTTCAGATTTTCGCGCAGCGCGCTGCGCAGCCGGTTCTGACGGGCGAGTTCGTGCGGCGGCGGTTTGGTCGGCTGGTCGGTCATGGCACGCCGGATGGATCGGAAGTCGGCAAAATGGCAGTGGATTTACGCTTTTGAGGTAGGCCTAGCAGAAACTACCGTTCTGAACCTGAAATATATCTTCAAGGCGCCCGATCAACGTCGGCGGACCTCGGCGGAACCCGTCGGAGCAGGCCAAAAGGGGGCTCCTTTTCGAAACATTTGCCGATTCATTGACAATGATCGGCCCGCGGCGCCTGCCGCGCTTGCGTGGCCCGAATCCTTGTGGCAAGGATCGCCCCGCTTGGACGGCCTTTTGAGGTTGATTGATTCTGGTCCAGCATGCTGCCGTAGCTCAGTGGTAGAGCACTCCATTGGTAATGGAGAGGTCCACAGTTCGACCCTGTGTGGCAGCACCAGCTTGCCTTCGCCATGGATGGCCAAGGATTAGCACTCTTCCAGCACCTTCAGGATTTCCAGATTTTCGGCAGCGCGGGCATCGTCGATATAGGCGATCAGGAGACGGTTGATGGCGGCACTGTCGAGCAGCCTTAAATCGGCCGGATTGATCCAGCCGTCGAAATAGCGGTCGAGATAGCCGACGGCACGGTGTCTTTCCTCGACCCAGCACGGCCCGATCAGCGCCGTCGGCAGGATTTCCCAATGACAGGCCACAAAGTGTCCGCGGCGCGAATGCGCGAGAATTCGTCGTCCGTCGCGCGGGGCTTCAATGAGCGGCCGGACAAACTGGCCATATTCCCGTAAAATTCGCTCGACGTGCATGCGACGGGCTTCTCTCCGCGGAGGCTTCGACACCGCGCTGCATCAACTCGGGATCGGGATTTTGTTTCCAGCGGCGCGTAACCGCCACGGCGCGGCGACGCGCCGACCGAACCGTTCGATGGCACATGGTGCGGCTCGGGCAGCGGCCGTAGGGCGTGAGGCTACCTCGCCCTCGCCCGGCCGAATGATCACTCCGCGCGTCGATCCGTAGCGATCAACCAACACCGACGACACTTCACAACAGCGGCATTGGGTCGCGGGAAACGTCAGGCAAGAAATACCCGTCGCGATTTAGGCGTAATTAAAAACTGCTTCTCGATAAACAAAAGGTACTCGAGTGCTTTAAACGCGGGCAAATAAGGCGACTTTGAGATTTTATGTGGGCCGCAATAAGCGGCGAAAAATCGAGACTTTCCAGATGGTTCGGATGTCGCCATCTGTGGCGAATGGGTGACAGCCTTTTATGCAAAAGCTGGCTACATCCACGCCATGGATGGAGCCGACACACGGCTGCTCCGAAATAGTTTCTGGAGAACAATGAAATGAAGAACTTCCTCCTCGGCACCGTTGCCCTGATCGCCCTCACCGCGACCGCTTCGGCCGCCGACATGGCAGCGCGCCCCTACACGAAGGCCCCGGCCTACGTCGCTTCCCCGATCTACAACTGGACCGGCTTCTACATCGGCGGCCACATCGGTGGCGCGTTCAACGGCAACAACGGCTTCGCCGGCGTTTCCAACGGCAACAACGACGGCCAGTTCATGGGCGGCGTTCAGGGCGGCTATGACTACCAGTTCGCTCCGAACTGGGTGATGGGCATTGAAGCCAACTACAGCTGGACCGGCAACAGCAACAACAATATCGCTTTCACCGGCAACGGCGCAGGCTACACCTACGGCTCGAACATCAAGGGCCTCGGCTCGGTCACCGGCCGTCTCGGCTACACCTGGGGCCCCGCCCTGCTGTACGTCAAGGGCGGCTACGCCTATGCTGACATCAACCGCAACCTCGCGCTCAACGGCGTGAACCAGGGCGGCATCAACGGCAGCAAGGATGGCTACACCGTCGGCGGCGGTCTGGAATACCTGTTCACCCAGAATTGGTCGGGCAAGGTTGAATACCAGTATTACGACTTCGGCAAGACCAGCTTCTCGGCACCGGCTCTGGCTGGCTTCGGTTCGACCCGCAACGACGAGCACACCGTCAAGGCTGGCCTGAACTACCGCTTCAACCTCGGCGGCCCGGTCCTCGCGAAGTATTGATCTTCGTCTGATCGAAGCTTCTGAATAAGAAAAGGGCGGCGCTTGCGCCGGCCTTTTTGTTTGCCTAACAGGCGCCCTGCGATGGCTTTGCCGCGAGAGGACACCCATGAATATGATATCTGCTGTCCACGTCACTCACAGCGGCTCCGCCACCGAGCCGCGCCACGACTGGCAACGCGCGCAGGCGCAGGCGCTGTACGACCTGCCGTTTTCCGACCTGATCTTCCAGGCGCAAAGTGTTCACCGCGGCCATTTCGATCCCAACCATGTCGAGACCGCAAGCCTGCTCAGCATCAAGACCGGCGGCTGCCCGGAAGATTGCGGCTACTGCTCGCAAAGCGCGAAATACGATACTGACGTCAGCGCCACCAAACTGATGGACCGCGATACCGTGGTGGCGACCGCGCAGCGCGCCAAGGCGGCCGGCGCCAGCCGCTTCTGCATGGCGGCGGCTTGGCGCAATCCGAAGGACAAGGACCTCGACCGGGTCTGCGAGATGGTCAGCGCGGTGAAAGAGCTGGGGCTCGAGACCTGCGCCACGCTGGGGATGCTGACCGGCGAACAGGCGCTGCGGCTGCAGGATGCCGGGCTGGATTTCTACAATCACAATGTCGACACCTCGCCGGAATTCTACAGCAGGATTATCTCGACCCGGACCATGCAGGACCGCATCGAAACGCTGGCGCATGCGCGGCATGCCGGGCTGAAGGTCTGCTGCGGCGGTATCGTCGGCATGGGCGAGCAGGTCGAGGACCGGCTGGGCATGCTGATGCTGCTGGCCAACCTGCCGCGGCATCCGGAAAGCGTGCCGATCAACCTGTGGAACGAGGTCAAGGGCGTGCCGGTCAATGACACCGCCGAGCGCCCCGACCCGATCGCACTGGTCCGTATGATCGCCGTGGCGCGCATCATGATGCCGAAGAGCGTGGTGCGATTGTCCGCCGGGCGGCAATATATGACCGACGAGTTGCAGGCCCTGTGCTTCGTCGCCGGCGCTAATTCGATCTTCATCGGCGACGTGCTGCTGACCACCAAAAACCCGCAGACTGATCGCGACGCTTTGCTGCTCGACCGTCTCGGCATCCGTTCGGCGCTCGACGGCGTCAAATCGGAGGTACCGCAGCCAGGCCAAGCCGCGCTCTGAGCCGCCGCGTCACCGGCGCCCGCCAATTCGGGCTGGCGCCGCGCCCTGTGTCCCGCTAAGCCGATGCGAAGACAAAGACATTGTGACAGAACCGATGCATTCAAAAACAGACGCGTTTGCCGTGGCCGCCGATGAACTGCGATATCCGTGGGAGAGCCATCCGGGCGCCGACCAGGTCGTCGAGATCGCCCCGGGCATTTTGTGGATCCGGCTCGACCTGCCGTTCCGCCTCAACCATGTGAACATCTATCTGCTGGCCGACGGCGATGGCTGGGCGATGATCGACACCGGTATCGGCAACGACGCCACCATCGCGGCATGGACGACGCTGTTCGACGGGCCGCTGCGCGGCAAGACCATCAGCCGGGTGATCGTCACCCATGCGCATCCCGACCATGTCGGCCAGGCCGGCTGGATGGTGCAGCGGTTCAGCTGCCCGTTCTACATGTCGCAGGTCGAATATCTGCAGGGCGTCTATCACCAGAACCGACGTACCGACGAGCGGCTGGTGAATTCGCGGCAGTTCTTCCGCCGTCATGGCATGGACGAGGCGATCACCGAGCAGTTGCTCGGCCGCGGCCAGGAATATCTGACCAAGACCGTGCCGCTGCCGGCCGCCTATGTCCGGCTGTCCCATGGCGATGACATCCTGATTGGCGCGCGCAGCTTCCGGGTCATCACCGGGGCCGGCCATTCACCGGACCAGGTGATGCTGTATTGCGCCGCGGAACAGCTGTTTTTGTCCGCCGATCAGGTCCTCAGCAAGATTTCGCCGAACGTCAGCGTCTGGGCCCACGAACCCGCCGAAAACGCCCTCGGTGCCTATCTCAGCTCGTTGAAAAACCTGGAAAATACGCTACCGGCCGAGGCGTTGGTGTTGCCCGGCCACGGGCTGCCTTTTTTTGGCCTCAAGACCCGCACCAAACAGCTTTCCGACCATCACGAAGAGCGTTGCCAGATGATCGCCGAGGCCTGCCGCGACACCGCGAAGACCTCCGCCGAACTGGTGCCGGTGGTGTTCTTCAAGCACAAGCTCGACGCCCACCAGACCGGCTTCGCCGCCGGCGAGTTGATCGCCCATGTCAACTACATGCTGGCGCAGAACCGGCTGACCCAGCGCCTAGGACCAGATGGCATATTGCGTTTCAGCGCAGCCTGATACGACGCGGCTATTGGCCTGTATCGGTGGCTAGCGTGTTGATCAAAATCAACTTTTGATCCGCGCCGGATGCAACCCGGATCACCGCCGGGCGGGCAGCCGGGGCCGCATTGCGGCTCGACATCCCGCTTGGAAAAGCTCTAAAACGCATGCAAGCAAGGTCTGCTTGAGCGCCTTTTCGAGGTTTTGGTAATGAATTACAGCAAGTTCTTCCGGGATGCCCTCGAACGCCTGCATGATGAGCGGCGTTATCGCGTGTTCGCCGATCTTGAACGCATCGCCGGTCGTTTTCCCCATGCGGTCTGGCATGCGCCAACGGGTCCCCGGAATGTCGTGATCTGGTGCTCGAACGATTACCTCGGCATGGGCCAGCACCCGAAAGTGGTCGGCGCCATGGTCGAGACCGCGACCCGGGTCGGCACCGGCGCCGGCGGCACCCGCAACATTGCCGGCACCCATCATCCGCTGGTGCAGCTTGAGGCGGAGCTCGCCGACCTGCATGGCAAGGAAGCCGCCCTGCTGTTCACTTCGGGCTATGTCTCGAACCAGGCCGGCATCTCAACCCTGGCAAAACTGATGCCGAATTGCCTGATTTTGTCGGACGCCCTGAACCACAATTCAATGATCGAAGGCATCCGCCAGGCCGGTTGCGAGCGCATCGTGTTCCGCCACAACGACGTCGCGCATCTCGAAGAGCTGCTCAAGGTCGCTGATCCCGCGCGGCCGAAGCTGATCGCCTGCGAGAGCCTTTATTCGATGGACGGCGATATCGCGCCGCTGGCGGAAATCTGCGACCTCGCCGAGAAGTATGGCGCCATGACCTATGTCGACGAAGTCCATGCCGTCGGCATGTACGGCCCGCGCGGCGGCGGCATTGCCGAGCGCGAGGGTGTGATGCACCGCATCGACATTCTGGAGGGCACGCTGGCCAAGGCCTTTGGCTGCCTCGGTGGTTATATTGCCGGAAGCAAGGACATCGTCGACGCCGTGCGCTCCTACGCGCCGGGCTTCATCTTCACCACGGCGCTGCCACCGGCGATCTGCTCGGCCGCGACCGCCGCGATCCGCCATCTCAAGACCTCGAACTGGGAGCGCGAGCGCCACCAGGACCGCGCTGCCCGGGTCAAGGCGATCCTCACCACCGCCGGCCTGCCGGTGATGTCGAGCGACACCCATATCGTGCCGATGTTCGTCGGCGATGCCGAGCTGTGCAAGAAGGCCAGCGACCTGCTGCTGGAAGAGCACGGCATCTACATCCAGCCGATCAACTACCCGACCGTCGCCAAGGGCGCCGAACGTCTGCGCATCACCCCGTCGCCCTATCACGACGACGGGCTGATCGACGATCTGGCCGAGGCGCTGGTCCAGGTGTGGGAGCAGCTCGGGCTGAAGCTCGCCACCAAGGCGATGGCGGCGGAGTAGGACGCAGGCGCTCTGGGTTTCCCGGACGCGGTGAGGCACCCTTGTGCCGCTCCGCGGAGCCGGGATCCCGGTTAGTGCGCGACCGGGGCCCCGGATCTGCGAGGCAATACTTCGTATTGCATCGCGTCCGGGGAACGACACAACCCTGCAAATCCCTGTCGCTTGCATCACGACAACACGCTAGGTTTTCGCCGTATGGACGGGCCTGCGCCCGCGGCGGGGAGCCTGGACGATGCTGCACGACTGGGGGGTGATTGTTGCCGCCCTCGGATACATCGGATTCCTGTTCTGCGTCGCCAGCTATGGCGATCGCCATGCGCTGTTGAAGCGCGGCCGTGCCGGCGCGCTGATCTATCCGCTGTCGCTGGCGATCTACTGCACCTCATGGACATTCTTTGGTTCGGTCGGCTTTGCCAGCCGCACCAGCATCGAGTTTCTGGCGATCTATGTCGGGCCGATCCTGATGATCGCGTTCGGCACGCCGATCCTGCGCCGGGTCATCCATCTGGCGAAATCGCAGAACATCACCTCGATCGCCGATTTCATCGCCGCGCGCTACGGCAAGAGCCAGGCGGTGGCCGCCACCGTCGCGGTGATCGCGATCATCGGCTCGGTGCCCTACATCGCACTGCAGCTCAAGGCGGTCGCCTCGTCACTGGAAACCATTCTGGGCGACGACAAGGCGATCGCCGGCGTACCGGTGGTCGGCGACATGGCGTTGCTGGTGACGGCGGCGATGGCGCTGTTCGCGGTGCTGTTCGGCACCCGCCAGACCAGCGCCACCGAGCACCAGCATGGCCTGATGCTGGCGGTGGCCACCGAATCGATCGTCAAGCTGGTCGCCTTCATCGCCGCGGGTATTTTCGTGACGTTCTGGATGTTCGGACCGGTCGAACTGTTCGAGCGCGCCATGAAGACCCCGGAGGCGCTGCGAGCGATCGACTACACGCCGTCGATCGGCAATTTCCTCACCATGGTGCTGTTGTCGTTCTGCGCCATCATGCTGCTGCCGCGGCAGTTTCACGTCAGTGTCGTGGAAAATTCCAGCGACGCCGAAGTCGGCCGCGCGCGCTGGCTGTTTCCGCTGTATCTGGTCGCCATCAACCTGTTCGTGATCCCGATCGCGCTGGCCGGCCTCGTCAGCTTCCCGTTCGGCGCGGTCGACAGCGACATGTATGTGCTGGCGCTGCCCATCGAGGCCGGTGCCACCTTCCTCAGCATGCTGGTGTTCATTGGCGGGCTGTCGGCGGCGACCGCGATGGTGATCGTCGAATGCGTGGCATTGGCGATCATGGTGTCGAACGACCTTGTGCTGCCGCTGGTGCTTCGCCGCAGCCCGCAATCGCCAAGCACGCCGACCGATTACGGCAACCTGCTGCTCAAGGTTCGCCGCGGCGCGATCTTCGGCATCATGGTGATGGCCTATCTGTATTTTCGCGCGCTCGGCAACACTCAGCTCGCGGCCATCGGCCTGTTGTCCTTCGCCGCCATCGCGCAGTTCGCGCCAGCGTTTTTCGGCGGCCTGATCTGGCGTCGCGCCACTGCCCGCGGCGCGATGGGCGGCATGGTGGTCGGCTTCGTCGTCTGGGCCTATACGCTGTTCATCCCGAGCTTCCTCGACGGCAACACCGCCGGCATGCTGATGCTGCAGCACGGCCCGTTCGGGATCGAGGCGCTGCGCCCGCAGGATCTGTTCGGCGCCGACCTGCCGCCGCTGATGCACGGCACGCTGTGGAGTCTGTCGCTCAACATCCTTACTTACATCGTGATGTCGCTGATGCGGCAGCCGTCCTCGATCGAACGGCTGCAGGCCGATGTGTTCGTACCCAACGCGCTGGCGCCGATCACGCCGGCGTTCCGGCGCTGGCGCACCGCCGTCACCGTGCAGGACATTCTCGGCACGGTGAATCAATACCTCGGCGCAGACCGCGCCCATGAATCCTTTGCGACCTTCGCCGCCAGCCACCGCGTCGACCTCGATCCGGCCGCGCCCGCCGACTTCGTGCTGCTGCAGCACGCCGAACATCTGATCGCATCCTCGATCGGCGCGGCGTCGTCACGCGTGGTGATGTCGCTGCTGCTGCGCAAGCGCACCGTGTCCGCCAAGGCCGCGCTGAAGCTGCTCGACGATTCGCATGCCGCGCTGCATTTCAACCGCGAGATCCTGCAGACCGCGCTCAATCACGTGCGCCAGGGCATCGCGGTGTTCAATCCGGAACTGCAGCTGATCTGCTCGAATCGGCAGTTCGGCGAGATTCTCGGGCTGCCGTCGCCGATCGTGCAGATCGGCGTGCCGCTGCGTGAAATCCTTGACTTCATCGGCGCGCAGAGCGCGCTCGCTTTCGGCGACAACGAGACCCTGACCAATGCCCGGCTGATCGCCTATACTACCGAGGGCGAGCCCTATCTGGAGCGGATTCCTGAGCGGCAGATCGTGATCGAGGTGCGCGCCAACCGGATGCCGGAAGGCAGCCTGGTGGTGACGTTCTCCGATGTCACGCCGAGTTTCGAGGCTGCCGAGGCGCTGGAGCGCGCCAATGCCACGCTGGAAAAGCGCGTTCGCGATCGCACCGAGGAATTGACGCGGCTGAATTCCGAACTGGCTCTGGCCAAGAGTACCGCGGAAGACGCCAATATCTCGAAGACGCGGTTTCTCGCCGCCGCCAGCCACGACATCCTGCAGCCGCAGAATGCCGCGCGGCTCTACGTCACCAGCCTGGTGGAGCGGCAGTGCGGCGGCGAGGACGCCCGTCTGGTCGAGAACATCGACGAATCGCTGGAGGCGATCGAGGAAATTCTCGGCGCGCTGCTGGATATCTCGCGACTCGACGCCGGCGCGATGAACCCGTCGATCACCAGCTTCCGGATTGGCGACCTGATGCGCTCGCTGGAAATCGAATACGCGCCGATCGCGCGGGCCCGAGGCGTCGCGCTGAAATTCGTGCCGTGCTCGCTGCCGGTCGAGTCCGACCGGCTGCTGCTGCGCCGGCTGCTGCAAAACCTGATCTCCAACGCCATCAAATACACCCCGCATGGCCGCGTGCTGGTCGGCTGCCAGCGGCGCGGCGAAACGCTGAAAATCGGCATTTATGACACCGGCGTCGGCATTCCGATCCTGAAGCGCGGCGAAATCTTCAAGGAATTCCACCGCCTCGAACAGGGCGCGCGGATCGCCCGCGGCCTCGGCCTCGGACTGTCGATCGTGAAACGGCTGGCCTCGGTGCTCAACCACGGCATCGCGCTGGATTCCAACCGCGGCGGCGGCTCATTCTTCTCGGTGACGGTGCCGGTCGCCAAGGCGATCAACCACACCACCGCCGTCACCAGCGCCACGCCGCTATCGAAATCGCCGATGTCCGGCACGCTGATCGTATGCATCGAGAACGACGCAGCTATTCTCGACGGAATGAAGACATTGCTGCAGGCCTGGGACGCGACGGTGATCGCGGTGACCGATCCGGCGGCGGCGATCGAGGCGATCACCGCGATCGAGGCGGCAGGCAAGCGCGTGACCGGGCTTCTGGTCGACTATCATCTCGATCGCGGCAATGGCGTCGCCGCGATCCGTGAGATCCGCAACCGCTTCGGCACCAACATTCCGGCGATCCTGATCACCGCCGACCGCAGCCCGCATGTCCGCGACGCCGCGCGACAGGACCGGATCGTGGTTCTGAACAAGCCGGTAAAGCCGGCCTCGCTGCGCGCGCTGCTCGGCCAATGGCGTACGCAACAGATGATCGCGGCGGAGTGATTAAACACTCGCAGCCGGTCACGCGCGCGCTGGCATCAGCGTTTGACGAGCCACGCACGCGGCATGGCCGCCATGGTCCGCCGGCTTCTTCTGTCAGCGCAGCTGTCAGCCTGAATTGGCGCGCCCGGGATCAACAGCGTGCTGCGACAAAGTTATTTCACGAGTGGGAAAACATCATGTTGCCCGGCGTTTCCAGTTTCGCCTTCAGGATGCTGCCGCTTCCGGACTCGGTGATGTAAAGCGAGCATCCGTCGGGCCCGCCATAGGCGATGTTGGTCGTGTGATTGCCGGCGCATGACCGCACGCGGTACTGTGGTTCGCCCCGTGCATCGAAAATCCAAACGGAGCCAAGCCCGACGTGGGAGACAGCCAGCCCGCCCTTGGCATCCAGCGCGAGGCCGTCCGGACCACCCCATCCGCCGGAAAGTTGAATGTAGATTCCAACTTTCGCGACGCCGCCGTCGCGGCGTAACGGAACGCGCCAGACGCAATTGCCGCGCGTGACTGCGACGTACAGCATCGTCTCGTCGAGATTCATCACGATGCCATTCGGACTCGGCACATTGTCCAGCAGACAATCGACCTGACCATCGGGACGCAGACGAAACACGCGCCCGCTTGGATCGTGAAGACCGGTCATTCCCTGGTCGGTGAAATACAGGTCGCCATTGCGCGCGAAAAACAGGTCGTTGATGGCCTTGAACCGCTCCAGGTTGGCACGAACGAGATACGGACTGATCTTGCCGCTGACCGGGTCGAGCAACATGATGCCGTTCTTGTAGTCGGCGACGAACACCCTGCCATCACGGTGGATCTTCAATCCGTTTGGCCAGCCGTCATATTGGCAAACAACTTCGAACCGGCCCTGCGGCGAGATTCGAAAGATCCGTCCGTTGGGGATATCGACACACCACAGATTTCCCTCGCGATCGAACGACGGCCCTTCGAGCAACGAATCGGAAGGGCCGCCGGCCGGCTGCGCCGCCACCCATTCATTATCGGGATCACTTCCCCGAAACTCATCAGGGAGCCGGGTAAACACTTCAGTTTCAATGTTCTTCGGAGGAGCGAACATGGTCTGGTTCCCGGTCAAGTGTTGAAAGAAGACATTGCGATCAGGAGGATACGCCAATTGGTTGCCGCGTCAGGGTCAGGGAAATCACGGCCCCGATCAGCAATAGAATGCCGGCCAAGCCGAACGCCCAGCCATATCCGCCGGACCCGACAATGACGTAACCAGTGACGATAGGTGCCATCACGCCGAAGACATTGCCGCCGACGACCATGATGCTCGTCGCTTTTCCGGCATCATGCGGGTTACGCAGCAGGTCGTTAGCAAGCGCAAAATTCATCGAGATAGCCGTCGAAATACCGGTCAGCGAAACCGTGACCAGCGCAACGATTCCCCAGACTGACGACACGAACGGCGCCGCCAGGATGATCGACGAGCACAGCATCATGATCACCACCATCTTGCGGCGGCCGCCCTGCCGTACGGTCGCCGGGGTGAGAATGAGGTCGCTCAATCGGCCCAGTGCAATTCCCAGGATAACCGCCAGGCCGTAGGATATGGCCGTATAAAGTCCGGTTTTCAGAATCGATATGTCGCGTGTCGCCTGCAGATAGCTCGGCAGCCAGGTCAGAAACAGATATTGCGTATACACCGCGCACCCCTGGGTCAGTGCCAGGCCCCACATTGATTTCTCGCGCAGCAGATCGCGAAGCTTCGACGCACTGCCCGTGACGGTCACGGTCTTTTCAACGACGTCGCGTTCGCTCAATATTTTCAGGCGCTCTTCGGCCCCGAGCCAGCTCACTTTTTCGGGCTTGTTAAACCAGATCAGCCAGGCTGCGAGCCAGACGAACCCGATCGCGCCGGCAATGACGAAAGAACCACGCCATCCCCAGATGCTGGATATCCAGGCTAGAAAGATCGCACCGAACGCCGGGCCCGCATAGGAACCGCTGTTGAAAATCGCGGTAGCAACGCCCCGCTCGCCGACTGGCACCCATTCGCGGATGGTGCGGATGCCGGCAGGGAATGTGGACGCTTCACCCGCCCCCATCGCCAGGCGGGTCGCGATCAGGGCCGAGAAGCTGCCGGCGGCGCCGGTCAGCATGGTCGCGATCGACCACACCGAAATACTGACCGCGTTTGAAATGCGCGTACCGTAGCGGTCAACCAGCATGCCCATCGGCAGCAGGCAGAGGATGTAGGTCCACAAAAAGGAGGAAAACAGGTAGCCAAGCGCCACCGGGGAGAGGTCGAATTCCTTCGCAATCGCTTGCGACGAGACCGACAATGCAATGCGATCCACATAATTGATCGCCGACAGACAGAACAGCAGCAGATAGATCCAATATCGACGGCGACCGACCTTCATCAATTTCTCCCCCAGATTTTTTTATTTGCTCTTTGAGCTTGCCGACAGGTTGCTCAACCCGAAGGCATAAGGTCAAATACCAAAAATGACTGACCCCATAGATAAAAGTTATGAACCCTCGTTTCAGGCAGCTTGAGATTTTTCGCGCCGTCATGGAAACGGGGAGCGTCACGGAGGCGGCTCGCCTTCTGCACGTGTCACAGCCGGCCGTGAGCAAAATCCTCCAGCAAGCCGAGGATCAACTCGGATTTCAGTTGTTTATTCGGGCGCACGGCATTCTCACGCCGACAATCGAGGCGCGCAAATTACTGCCTGAACTCATCAAGGCTTTTGCGGCGATGGAGTCGGTCAACAGACTGGCTCACGATCTGCGCGATTCCCGAAGCGGGGTGGTGACCGTCGCGGCCTCGGCTTCGTTCGGAAACAGCCTGATCGGCAGAGCGATCGAACGGTTTCGGCAATCGCGGCCGCGCACCCGCGTGGTGCTCGAAACACTGCTAAATCATGAAATCGTGGAATTTGTCGCTGACCACAAAGTCGATGTCGGTTTTGCACTCAGCCCCGCGGAGGACAGCAGCACGGTGGCGTCGGATTTCTGTTCGACCGAGTTGTTCTGCGTCATGCCGCACGGACACGTTCTCGCGAAATGCCCCGCCATCGAGGCCCGCCAGCTACAGGCCCATCCGCTGATTTCCTTCAATAGCGGCCGGCCCATCGGAGCCCTGCTGGAGTCCCTGTTTGACAGTGCGGGACTACGGCGCAACATCGCCATCGAAGTCACCCAATCCTGGACGGCCTGCTCCCTGGTTCAAGCAGGCGCCGGCATCGCGATCGTCGATGGCTTCGCATTGCTGGGCGGAATGTTTTCGGATCTGATCAAGAAACCTTTGCTGCCGCGCGTTCCGATGACCGGACGAATGCTGAAGCCGAGGCATCGTCCCACGTCTCGTCTTGCCGATGCATTCATTTCGGAATTCGAAAATGTCGTGCGGGAACATATCATCCGCGGCGAGTTGTCGAACAGCGCGAGGCCACAGGACGGCGGGACGACGGCCTGATTGGTGCCGTCTGGCAATGCAGGCAATCGCGGGCTTCCGGGCCTGCGTCATCTGGCATTGCCGTCCGCCGCGTCCCGGCCTGACAGCGCCTGAATTTACTGCGACGCGGCTTCATTCTGGCGCCACTGGCCGGTGGCGATCTTGGCGGCGGCGATCACCGCCTGGGTGCGGCTTTCGACGCCGAGCTTCTGCAGGATCGCGGAGACATGCGCCTTGATGGTCGCTTCCGACACCGTGAGCTCATAGGCGATCTGTTTGTTCAGCAGACCTTGTGACAGCATCATCAGCACGCGGACCTGCTGCGGCGTCAGCGTCACCAGACGGTCACGCAATTTGGTCATTTCCGGATCGACGGCGGCGCTGATGTCGATGTCCGGCGGGATCCAGACGTCGCCATCCATCACCCGGAGAACCGCGTCGCGCAAGGTATCGACGCCGAAGCGCTTCGGGATGAAGCCGGAGGCGCCGAAATCGAGCGACTGGCGAATCGTGCCGACATCGTCGCTGGCGGAAACAATCACCACCGGAATCGCCGGATATTGCGCGCGCAAATAGATCAACCCGGAAAAACCCGATATGCCGGGCATCGAAAGGTCGAGCAGAATCAAATCGACATCGGAATCCTGTTCCAGCATCGCGGTGAGATCCTCGAAGGTTCCGGTTTCATCGATCCGGGCCTCGGGCAACACGCTGGACACCGCCTGTCGCAGCGCACCGCGAAACAGCGGATGATCGTCGGCGATGATGAGCCGTAGGCTGGTAACAACCGACATCGAGATCCACGCAAAAGGTCGGCAATACGCCGCGACCGGACTGAAATTCCACGCGAAACCGCGTTCTCGACACAAGTGTCCTCTGCCGCCACGCGTCTGGCAAGAGTCCAATGCTGCCACGCGGTAAATTGGTGAACGGCGGCGTGCTGCGTCGCACCCGCGTACCACGCCCCATACCGCGACAATGCGGCGCGGGCCCAATGCGGAAATGGCCTTGAAAGGGCCTAAAGTCGTATTGGGACGCCTTTCACCGCGATGTTACCTTGCGACCCGAAGCTGCCGCCCAAAGCCGACACGAGTTCGGCGCGGCAAGCGAGATCTAGCAACATATCGGGGAGCGATTCGCACATGTCGACACTAGCCGCCACATCACCGAAGGCAGCCGGAATGACGAAGGACGAACGTTTCGTCATCTTCGCATCCTCGCTCGGCACCGTTTTCGAATGGTACGACTTTTATCTGTTCGGCTCGCTCGCCGGCATCATCGGCGCGCAGTTCTTCGGCGTGATCGATCCCGCGACCAAGCTGCCGATGTTCAACCAGGCAACCCGCGACATCTTCGCGCTGCTGGCCTTCGCCGCCGGCTTCATCGTGCGCCCGTTCGGCGCCATCGTGTTCGGCCGGGTCGGTGACCTCGTCGGCCGCAAATACACCTTCCTCGTCACCATCCTGATCATGGGCCTGTCGACCTTCATCGTCGGCCTGCTGCCCAATGCCGCGACCATCGGCATCGCGGCGCCGATCATCCTGATCTCGCTGCGCCTGCTGCAGGGCCTGGCGCTTGGCGGCGAATATGGCGGCGCGGCCACCTATGTGGCGGAGCATTCGCCACACGGCAAACGCGGCTACTACACGTCGTTCATCCAGACCACGGCGACGCTGGGGCTATTCCTGTCGCTGCTGGTCATCCTGTTCACCCGCACGATTCTGGGCGAACCGGAATTCGCGTCCTGGGGCTGGCGCGTTCCATTCCTGTTTTCCGTGCTGCTGCTGGGCGTTTCGGTCTGGATACGGCTGCGGCTGAACGAATCCCCGGTCTTCACGAAGATGAAGGAAGAGGGCAAGGGCTCGAAATCGCCGCTGACCGAATCATTCGGCAACTGGGGCAACGCCAAGATCGTCGTTATTGCCCTTGTCGGCGCCACCATGGGTCAGGGCGTGGTCTGGTACACCGGCCAGTTCTACGCGCTGTTCTTCATGCAATCGATCCTCAAGGTCGACGGCTACACCGCCAACCTGCTGATCGCGTGGTCGCTGCTGCTCGGCACCGGCTTCTTCATCTTCTGGGGTGCCCTGTCCGACAAGATCGGCCGCAAGCCGATCATCCTGGCGGGCTGCCTGATCGCGGCGTTGACCTTCTTCCCGATCTTCCGGATGATCACCAGCAACGCCAACCCGACGCTGGAAAAGGCGATCGAGACCGTCAAGGTCGAGGTTGTCTCGGACCCCGCTCTGTGCGGCGATCTGTTCAATCCGGTCGGCACCCGCGTGTTCACCACGCCGAGCGACACCGCGCGGGCCAATCTGGCGCAGTCTTCAGTGAAGTATTCGACCTCGACTGGCCCGGCCGGCTCCGGTGTCAAGGTCAACGTCAACGGCAACATCGTGCCCTACACCGCGGCCGCTTCCAACCCCGCGGTGCTGGCGGCGGTGCAAGCGGCGGGCTACCCGAAGGTGGGTGACGCACAGATCGTGAAGATGGCACATCCGTTCGACATCTTCCGTCCGCAGGTCGCGGCGGTGATCGGTCTGCTGTTCGTCCTGGTGCTGTTTGTCACCATGGTCTACGGCCCGATCGCGGCGCTGCTGGTGGAACTGTTCCCGACTCGCATCCGCTACACCTCGATGTCGCTGCCCTACCACATCGGCAATGGCTGGTTCGGCGGCCTGCTGCCGGCGACCTCGTTCGCGATCGTGGCCTCGACCGGCGATATCTATGCCGGCCTGTGGTACCCGATCGCCTTCGCGACGATTACCGCGGTGGTCGGCTTCTTCTTCCTGCCGGAAACCAAGGACGTCGACATCAGCAAGGACTGATCGCGCATCTTGCCATCACCGGCCGCGGAGCAATCCGCGGCCGGTTTTTTGTTGTCTTATGAGGAGTTGAAAGGTGGGTTAGGCGCGCTTGCGCCGAAACCCACCCTGCGCGTCGAGCCAACCGCACTACCCCGCCGCCCCAACAAATTGCAGCACGATCTCGCGTTGGTGCGGGCGGCGGCGGTGTTCGATCAGATAGATCGCCTGCCAAGTACCCAGCGCGAGTTCGCTGGACAGCACCGGGACCTGCAACGAGGTCGCGGTCAGCATGGTGCGGACATGCGCCGGCATGTCGTCGGGGCCCTCGGTGTCATGGGTCCAGTGAAAATCCCGCGGCGCGAGACGATCGAGAACCGTCATCAGATCGACCAGCACCGACGGGTCGGCATTTTCCTGGATGGTCAGCGATGCCGAAGTGTGGCGGATGAACACCGTCAGCGCGCCCTCGCGCGCACCCGCCTCGGCGATGAATTTGGCGACCTCGCCGGTCAGGTCGAGGAAGCCGGCGCCCCGAGTCTGGACCCGCATCAGGGCCGACACGACGCTGGCGGCGCTGACCAAGGACGGCACGGAGCGGGTGATGGATTTTGAGGTCATGACAGGCCTGACCGATGGATGACGATTGAACCCAATTTCCCGGTCGCGTTCCCCTGGACGAGAGCGGCAGCCGTCATTGCGAGCAGCCTCAGATCTTGCCGTCGGCGTCACGCTGCAAGCGACCGGCGAGATCGACCAGCTTGCGCCAGGCGTTTTCCACAAACGACATCACGCGGTCGATATCGCGGTCGCTCGGCAGCGGGATCTCTAGTTTTCGCTCGACGTCCGGCTTTGGCTTCAGCGCATCCTGCTTCGGCAGCGCCTCCTCGGTCTTGCCGGCGACGTCGGGGCCGCGTGCGGCGAGTTGCGCCCGCAGCGATCCATTTTCCTTTTGCAGCCGGCCGATCTCGGTATCGAGCGCGGCACGCTCGTCAGGCACGGCGTAACAGGCCCAGCCGCTGCCCTTGTCGGCGCAAGTGGAAACCGCGCCGCTGCTTGTATCGAGCCGGATCACCACGCCATCGACCACCGCCGACAACACGTAACGGCCATTTTCGCTGTCCGGCCTGCCCTGCGCGGAAGCGCCTCTGATCGCCGCCGCGGCGACCAACACCATCATAATGCCGGCAACGGTCGTTTTCATGAGAAGGCTCCGCGGCTTCACCCGGCTCGCCTACACCTGGGACTTGTGGGGCGCACGCTTGCTTTTCAACGCGTCGGCCAGCAATTCGATCCGGTCCTGGCCCCAGAACACTTCGCCGTTCAGCACATAGGCCGGCGAGCCGAACACGTCGGCAGCCAGCGCATCCTGGCGGTTCTGCTCATAGATGACGCCAATCTCGTCGGCTGCCGCCCGCTCCACCAATTGCCTGCCGGGCAGCCCCGAATCATCGGCAAGCTCTATCAATACCGAGGGATCCGCGAGGTTCAGCTGCGCTTCCCAGACCGCCGGAAAGGCGCGACGCAGCAATGGATCGGGATCGAAGCCGGCCTCGATGGCAGCGACCACCAGACCGTCGGGGAGTCGGGCGTCGAACGGCCAATGCTTTGGTTGCAGATGGAAATCGAGACCGCGGCGGTCGCGCCAGCGCTGCAATTCCAGCATCCGGTAGCGTTGCCGCACCGGGTGGCGCTTGCCGAGCGGCAAGCCACCGGTTTCCGCGAACAATTCGCCAAGAAACACCGGCTTGTGATTCACCTTGAGATCATAAGCACTTACGATTTCACGGAAGAGCGTGTGGCCGATATAGGCCCAGGGCGACGGCAGCGAAAAATAATAGTCGATCTGTTGCGGCATGCTCACTCCGGTGGGACGCTTTTGGCGACGCTTTTGTCCATCTGGCGGCACCTCACCAGAGCGGTCTGTCGCATGCAAGGTGGATATCTTTGAACTCGCTATTGCGCTGCGGCGATCGCGCGCAGCGGAATTGGATTTTTCCCAATAAAATCAAGTGAATCAAGGTCCTAAGGGGCGATCAGCTAATCTTGACTTGGCAAGACTCGCTAAGTATGGTCCGCCCGGCTTTTAAGGGCGACGGGGCGTTATTTCCAGCGATTGCAGCGTTATTTCGGGTGTCGAGAGCATGACCGACGGCACACGGGACGATGGCGGCGAAAGCGGAAGTGGGAAACCGCCTCCCGATGAGGCTGCGCTTTCCGCAAGGCTCGGGAGTCTCGATCAACGGTTGTCCAAAATTCGGGATGACCGTCAATTCAAGACTGACCAATCCGAAACTGGGAGCGGAAACGCGCAGTCCAGGGCGTCAGCCATGGCGGTGGGTCTCCGGCTTTCCTCGGAACTGGTCGCGGGTGTTGTTGTCGGAACGATTCTTGGCTGGGGCCTGGACCGTTTGCTGTCGACATCGCCCTGGGGGTTGATCGTGTTCATGCTGCTCGGCTTTGTCGCCGGCGTGATCAACGTGATGCGCTCTGCCGGGATCGCGCCAAAGCCATGAGTTTCGCGCGCCGCTTGCGCAACGTTAGAATCGCCGGACTGTCCGGCAAAACAGGCCGGGCAACCCGGCCGAGATGAAAGACCGACGTGGATGGCCGATCCGATCCATCAATTTGAGATCCACAAGATCTTTACCCTGGGCCACATTGGCGGCCAGGAAATCGCCTTCACCAACTCGTCAGCCTACATGCTGGGCGCGGTGGCGATCGTGTCGGTGCTGATGATCGGCGGCAGCGCCGGACGCGCGCTGGTCCCGAACCGTTTCCAGTCGGTCGCCGAATTGTCGTTCGAATTCGTGTCCAATACGGTGCGAAGCTCGATCGGCGAAGAGGGAATGAAGTTCTTCCCGTTCGTGTTTTCGCTGTTCATGTTCATCCTGACCGCGAACCTGATCGGCATCGTTCCCTATACCTTCACCGTCACCAGCCATCTGATCGTCGCCGTCGCCCTGGCGCTGATGGTATTCCTGACCGTGCTGATTTACGGCATCTACAAGAACGGCCTGAAATTCTTCAAGGTCTTCGTGCCGTCCGGCATCCCGATGTACATCTTGCCGCTGGTGACCGTGATCGAGGTGATCTCGTTCCTGTCCCGCCCGGTGTCGCATTCGGTACGTCTGTTCGCCAACATGCTGGCCGGCCACATCACGCTGAAGGTTTTCGCCGGCTTCGTGACGTCGCTGAGCGCGCTTGGCGCCCTTGGCATCTTCGGATCGGTGCTGCCGCTGGCGATGACCACGGCGCTGACCGCGCTGGAATTGCTGGTCGCTTTCCTGCAGGCCTATGTGTTCACGATCCTGACCTGCATCTATCTCAACGACGCGCTTCATCCGGGACACTAAGCGTCCCGGCCGATTTCCACCCCTCTCTCTTATCCCTATCCCAACCAGGAGTTTTACCATGGATCCCATCGCAGCGAAGTACATCGGCGCCGGCATTGCTTGTCTCGGCATGGGTGGCGCCGGCATCGGCGTGGGCATGATCTTCAGCCAGTTCCTGAACGGCGCCCTGCGCAATCCCTCGGCCTCCCAGGGCCAGTTCGCCAATCTGATCTTCGGCTTCGCCGTCACGGAAGCGCTCGGCATCTTCTCGCTGCTGATCGCGCTGCTGCTGCTGTTCGCCGTCTAAGCCTGACAACTGATCCGGTCGCAGCCCCATCCCGGGGCGCTTCCGATCGATAAGGAGACTGCTGTGGCTGAAGGTCAGGGCAAATCCCAACCGGGACATTCCGCTGGCGAATCCGCCAAGGGAACGACCGCGCATACGACGGCGGATGGTGGTCACAAGGCCTCTTTCCCGCCGTTCGAGAGCAACACCTTCGCTTCACAGCTGGTGTCGTTCGCTATCGCGTTCGGCCTGCTCTATCTGATCGTGTCGCGACTGGCGCTGCCCCGCGTCGGCGGCGTGCTCGCGGCCCGTCAACAGGTCATCGATACCGACCTGAACGAAGCCGCCAGGTTGAAGGCGGATTCCGACGCGGCGCTGAAGGCTTACGAAACCGAGCACGCCACGGCCCGCGCCAAGGCGCAGGCAATGGCGGCGGAGGTTCGTGAAAAGCTCAATACGCAGCAGGAAGCGGCCAAGGCCACGCTGGAAGCCAGTCTCGCAACGCGGCTCAGCGCCGCCGAAGAGACCATCGCCAGCACCCGCGCCACGGCCATGGGCAATGTCCGCGGCATTGCCGCTGACACCGCCTCGGCGATCGTCGAACGGCTGACGGGCATCGCCCCGAAGCCCGCCGTCGTCAACGCCGCGCTCGACGCCTCGCTGAAAGGATAGACGATGTTCGGTTTTGAAGCTGAAGACTGGGTCGCCGTATCCTTCGTGCTGTTGATGGCCGTGTTTGGCTATTTCGGCATTCATCGGACGCTGCTGAAGGCGCTCGATCATCGCCGCGATCGCATCAAGGCCGAGCTCGACGACGCTCGCAAGCTGCGCGACGAAGCCGCGGCCCTGCTGGCCGACTACAAGGCCCGTCACGCCTCGGCCGAGCGCGAAGCCCGGGACATCATCACTGCCGCCACGGAAGAGGCCGAGCGCATCGCCGCGGAAGCCAAGGTGAAGATGGAAGACTTCGTGGCCCGCCGCACCAAGACCGCGGAAGGCAAGATCGCGCTGGCTGAAGCCCAGGCCATCGCCGACGTCCGTGCCGCCGCGGCCGACGCCGCGGTGACCGCCGCGACCTCGATCCTGTCGCAGTCGGTCACCGGCTCCGTCGCCGACGATCTGCTGATCAAGGGCATCGGCGAAGTCCGCGCCAAGCTGAACTAGGTCGTTCTTGTTTCAACATTTAAAAGCCGGCGCGATAAAATCGCGCCGGCTTTTTTAGTTCTGGTGGCTCATCGTCCTGCGCTGTCACCATTCCCCTCCAGGGCGGGGTAAAAAAGACAACGACTTTCTAGCGTCGCTTCGCCCGTGCCTTCGGCTCCGGCTTCAGCGCCTGCGGATCGAACCCGATATAGAACACGTAGGAATCACCGGCGGCGGCGGAAGGGGCGGGATAGACAAGATCCTCACCGACCAGGCTGAACGGCACGCTGGTCTCTTCACCGACCTGCACGTTGGTCTGGTATACCTTGGTGGCGATGGTCTTCGGATTGACCCCCTCCTGTACCACGGCGACGCGCAGCGGCACATCGACCGCCGCGGGAGCGCCGGCCGGACCGACGATCAGGCGGCCCTGGATGCCGATCCGTACCGTAATCTGGCCGGCATTGAGGTTACAGTCGCGCGCGGTGCGGGTGATGGTAGCCTGATAACGCAGATCATTGCCGGAAGCCGGCTTGCCCGGCGCGCCGACCGCATAGGTGGAAGCGCCCGGTCGGATGCTAACGCTCGGACAGGTCAACTCGCCCTCCGGCGCGGCGGGAGCAGCGGCGCCGGGCTCCTGCGAATTGGAGCCAAACAATTGGCTAAAGCGGTCACCGACCGCCGAGGTGGCGTTTCCGAGCGTACTGCCCTCGCCGAACATACTGCCGCCGGCACAGCCGGCCAGTGTCAGCCCGACCGCAGCCAGCGCCAGCAGCGGGCCCCGCCGGGCACCCTGCCTCAAACCAATATGTCGCATGATGTCGATATCCCCGAAAACGCGTGGTTCGCGCGGGTTTCCCCAAAGCCGCGCTGCCGCCTTATAGCAGCGCAATGGCGGCGAACCCAAGGCAGCATGCTGTCCCCCGGCGAGGCTGCGACCGGCAGCACAAGCGCAGAAGGCTAGCCGCGAAAATCCTCGTGCAGCATGCCGTAGAGCAAATGGTCCTGCCAGACCCCGTTGATGCACAGATAGCGCCGCGCCAGACCCTCGCGGTTAAAACCGCATTTTTCCAGCACCCGCACCGACGCCGTATTGGTCGGGATGCAGGCGGCCTCGACGCGGTGCAGATTGAGCTCGCCGAACAGGGTTGGGATCAGGACGCGTAACGCGGCGGTCATGACGCCCTGATGGGCATAGGGCTGGCCGACCCAGTAGCCGACGGTGCCGGCCTGGACGATGCCGCGGCGGACATTGGCCAGCGTCACGCCGCCCATCAGCACGCTGTCGGACTCGCGAAAAACCAGGAACGGATAGGCTCGGTCGGCCGAAGCATCCTCGGCATAGCGCCGCAACCGGCGGCGAAACCCCGAGCGGGTCAGATCGTCGGACGGCCAGATCGGCTCCCACGGTGTCAGATAATCGCGGCTGTAATCGCGTAGGTCAGCCCATTGCGGGTGGTCCGCCATCACTGGCGCGCGCAACAGCAAACCGTAGCCCCGCGGCGCCAACGCCGCCGGTCCACTCGCCGGCAAACGAAACAAAGCCATATCCGCTTCCCCGAAAACCTGCCCTGCGTCAGAAACCGGAACTAGTGTAGCAGCGTTTTGTCCTTGGCGCGGGTCAAACCTTCGGCGTAGGCGACCGCGCTGTCCAGGCCGCGACCACTGCCGAGGGCGCATACCGCGGGGCGGCTGCGCATCAGCAGACTGCGGGCGACGTCGCGGGCGGATTCCACGCTCACGGCATCGATCCGGGCCACCAGCTCCTCGACGGTCAACGGCCGGCCATAGGCCAGCATGTGGCGCGCCAGCTGCTCGGCGCGGGCGCTGCAGCTTTCCAAAGCCATCAACAGGCCGGCCTTCATCTGCGCCTTGGCGCGGGCGATCTCGGACTCGGTCAGCGTCTCCACGGCGTCATTGATGACATCGACGATGACCTCCATCATCTCCGGCGCGTCGGCCGGATCGGTCCCGGTGTAGAGCCCGAAGAATCCCGTATCGCTATAGGGCGCGTGAAACGTGTAGATCGAGTAGCACAGGCCACGCTTCTCGCGCACTTCCTGGAACAGTCGCGACGACATCCCGCCACCGATAATATTGGTGAACACCTGCAGGCTGAACAGCGCCGGGTCGGCCTGCGGCAGGCCTTCCAGCGCCAGCGTCAGATGCGCCTGCTCGAGGTCGCGGTGGACGACGCGCGAGCCGCCCTTGCCGAACTTCGCCGGCTGCGGCTTTGGCGCGGCGGCGCCGGCGAAGCTGGAGAAGCGATCGGAAGCCTCGTCGACGACCTGACGGTGGCTGACCGCGCCGGCGGCGGCGACTACCATCTCCGGGCCGCGATAATGCGTCGAGAGATAGTTCTGCAGCGTGTCGCGGTCGAATTCCTTCAGCGTCTTGGCGGTGCCCAGCAGCGAGCGGCCCATCGGCTGGTCGGGATAGCAGAGCTCGTTGAGGTGCTCGAACACGACATCGTCCGGCGTATCGGCGGCGGCGCCGATCTCTTGCACGATCACGCTCTTCTCCCGCTCCAACTCATCGGGCACGAAGGACGGATTCGCCAGAATGTCGGAGAGGACGTCGAGCGCCAGCGGCACGTCGGCCTTCATGACGCGGGCGTAATAGGCCGTGGTCTCGGTCGAGGTCCCGGCATTGAGATCGCCGCCAACCGCCTCGATCTCCTCGACGATCTCACGCGACGACCGCTTCTTGGTGCCCTTGAACGCCATGTGCTCGAGCAGATGCGAGATGCCGTGCTCATTGGGCTTCTCGTCGCGGCCACCGACGCCGGTCCATACCCCGAGCGCAGCGGTCTCCAGATGCGGCATGGTGTCGGTAATGACCGTCAGGCCCGAAGGCAGCTTGGTAACTTCGACGCTCATCAAATAGCTCCTTGCTTCGCGGCACGGCTGACCGACAGCACGAACCGCTCAATGTCGCTTTGGTCATTGTTCATGACTTTTATGTGCTCGGGCTTTTCCATCAGCCCTTCGAGATACACCGGTAGCGCGGGGCGCACGCCGCAGGCGGCTTCCACAGCATCGGGGAACTTGGCCGCATGCGCGGTCGCCAGCACGATATTGGGAACGTGCAGCTCGGTGGTATCGCGATCGGCGACGGCAAGCGCCACCGCGGTATGCGGGTCGATCAAATCGCCGGTCTCACGCCACGCGGTACGGATCGCCGCGGCGGTTTCATCCTCGTCGGCGCGGCCGGCTTCAAAATCCGCACGGATCGCCGTCAGCACCGCTTCCGGCAGCACGAAGCGACCGGACTGTCTCAGCGACTCCATCAGCCCGCGCACCAGCACGGCGTCGCGGCCGGAGGCCTCGAACAGCAGCCGCTCGAAATTCGACGACACCTGGATGTCCATCGACGGCGACGCCGTCTCATGGACTTCGCGGACTTCGTAAATTCCGGTCCGCAGCGTGCGGGCCAGGATGTCGTTGACGTTGGCGGCGATGCGCAGCTTGCGCACTGGCAGGCCCATTCGCTTGGCGACGTATCCGGCAAAAATGTCACCGAAATTTCCGGTCGGCACGGTGAAATCCACCGCGCGGCCGGGCGCGCCGACCGCGACCGCCGACGTGAAGTAGTAGACCACTTGGGCCACGATGCGCGCCCAGTTGATCGAATTGACACCGGACAGCGACACCGCGTCGCGGAATTTGTGGTGGTTGAACAGACCCTTCACGATCGCCTGGCAATCGTCGAAATTACCTTTCACGGCGAGCGCGTGGACATTCGCAGCACCGGCCGTGGTCATCATCCGGCGCTGCACGTCGGAGATCTTGCCGTGCGGAAACAGCACGATCAGATCGACATTGTCGCGGTTGGCGAAGGCGTCGACCGCCGCCCCGCCGGTATCGCCGGAGGTGGCGACGACGATGGTGGTCCGCTCGGTGCGCTTCGCCAGCACATGGTCCATCAGCCGCGCGATCAGCTGCATCGCGACATCCTTGAACGCCAAGGTCGGGCCGTGAAACAGTTCGAGCACGAACTGATTCGGCGCGGTCTGGTCGAGCGGCGCCACCGCGGGATGGCGGAAGGTGGCATAGGCCTCGTTGGCCATGCGCCCGAGATCCTCGTCGGAGATCTCGCCGGCGACAAACGGGCGGATCACCTCGACGGCGACTTCCCAATAGGGCCGGCCGAACAGAGCGGCGATGGTCTCCGGCGAAAACTGCGGCCAGAGTTGCGGCACATAAAGCCCGCCATCGCGGGCCAGCCCGGTCAGCATCACATCGCAGAAGCCCAGAATCGGGGCCTCGCCCCGCGTCGAAATATAGGTCGTCAAAGCGTCCTCCAAAGGCGGCTCACGGCCAAGCCTTTGATAATGATGGGTTAAAACTTCACGCCGGGCGAAATCATCCGGCACCATAAAGCGTTTTGAGCGACAGGGGAAACCGGGAATCAGCAGGCTATGCCCGCCGCTGCCCCTTGATCCACACCGCAAACGCGATGAGGCCCGCCGCCGCCAGGCCAAACCAGGTGATGGCGTATTGCAGATGGTCGTCCTTGAGGTGGACTTCGAGCGGGCCAGGTTTTGGAATGCCGCTGGCCGGCGCCGGGGACTCCAAATCAATATAGAACGGCGCCACCTCGCCCCAGCCGAGCTTTTGCGCCATGTCGCGCTGGTCGCGGGTGAACCACAGGCGTTTCTTGACGTCATCATTCGGCGTCAGCGCACCGGCCGCCTCGGGGAACCGCAGATAGCCGTTCATGGTCACCGGCGCGCCGCTGATCAGGCGCTGCACGGCGCGATCCTGCTGGGCGCGCTCCTGCATGGTGTTCTGCACGAAGCCGGCATTGATGACGAGGGTTTCACCGGACGGCAGAAGCGCCGGCACGAATGCCCAGGTCACGGGACCCGGCACGTCCGGCCGCACGCTGGAACCTGATGAGTAGACCATCGCGTCCGGCACCGGCTGCAGCGTCGCAATGAAGCTGACACGGCGAAATTCATCCGCGGCCGGCGTCAGCGCCGACCATGTCGACGGCGCCGGCAGCGCGCCCGGAGCTCCGGCCAGACGCTCGGTCAGCGCCGCGATCAGCGCGTGCTTCTGGGCGCGGCGCTGCATCTGCCAGCCACCCAGACCAAGCAGCACCGCGACGATGACCAGCGTGACCAGGCCGAGGCCGAACATGCTGCGGCGATTGGCGGACAGCGTAGTCATTTCGGGCGGTCGATCAGCTGGCCTTCGGAGGCCTTGTGGTGGAACTGGAGCGCGATCAGCAAGGATTTCATCGAGCGCATCGGCAGGATCGTGGTGGCGAGAATCAACGGCAGCCACAGCGCGGCATGCAGCCAGAACGGCGGCTGATATTTTACTTCCACGACCAGCGCGCAGCCGACCACGATGGCGCCGGCGATCATGATCAAAAACACCGCCGCGCCATCGCCGACATCGATGAAGGCGTAGTCGAGGCCGCATTTTTCGCAAGACGGCCGCAAGTCGATGAAGCCGGCGAACAGCTTGCCTTCGCCACAGCGCGGGCATTTGCAGGCGAGGCCGCGGAGAACAGACTGCGACAGCGGGATGGCAATGGGGACGTTATCGGTCATGGCTGTTCTTTCCGCTCTCCCCTTGCGGGAGAGGGTGCCCTCGCGAAGCGAAGGCGGGAGAGGGTAGGTCAACATGGTGCCCTCTGCTGTCGTGCACTGCGTCCGCGCCCCCCGCTGCGGCGCGCAACTTCGCTGCGCTGGAGGGGAGGGGACGAAGAAGGTCGAGCTCCAACAAAAAAGGGCGGCCCTGAGCCGCCCTCTCTCCTAGCACTTTATTATGATCAGTGCGCGGCGGCGCCGGCGACAACGCCGCCATAGCCCCAGACGTAGATGGTGATGAACAGGAACAGCCAGACCACGTCGACGAAGTGCCAGTACCAGGCGGCGAATTCGAAGCCGAGGTGCTGCTGCGGCGTGAAATGGCCGGCATAGACGCGCAACAGGCAGACCAGCAGGAAAATGGTACCGACCAGCACGTGGAAACCATGGAAACCGGTCGCCATGAAGAAAGTCGCGCCATAGACATTGCCGGCAAAGGCAAAGGCGGCGTGGTGGTATTCATAAGCCTGCACGCAGGAGAACGCGGCGCCGAGCAGCACGGTG
>JACMOT010000287.1 GCA_014377915.1 Tardiphaga sp. | reverse complement strand
GGCCGTTTTTAATTGCGATATCGGTGACGTGGGAACCTCGTTTCCCGGCTCTGCGAAGCAGCACTTCGTGCTGCGTCGCATCCGGAGCAAAGGCAGCCTCAGCCCAGCCCGAGCATCAGCCGCATGTTCTGCACAGCCGCGCCCGACGCCCCCTTGCCGAGATTGTCGAGCCGCGCGACCAGCACCGCCTGCCCCAGCGCGTCGCTCGCAAACACATACAGTTCGAGCCGGTTGGTCTCGTTCAGCGCTTCCGGTTCGATCCGGCCATTCCTGATCGCCACATCGTCCAGCGGCATCACCGACACATTAGTGCTCCCGGCGTAGCGCTTCGCCAGCGCGGCGTGCAAATCCGCGCCGGTCGGCTTGCCAGGCAGTGTATCAAGGTGGAGCGGCACCGAGACCAGCATGCCCTGGCGGAAATTGCCCACCGACGGCACGAAGATCGGGCGCCGCGCCAGATTTGAGTAGAGCTTCGTTTCCGGTACGTGCTTGTGGTGCAGACCAAGGCCGTAGAGTTCGAAGGCTGGCGCCGTGCCCGCTTCGAAACTCTCGATCATCGACTTGCCGCCGCCCGAATAGCCGCTCACCGCATTGATGCTGACGGGAAAATCCGCCGGGACAAGGCCGGCGTCGACCAGCGGCCGCAGCAATGCGATGGCACCGGTCGGATAGCAGCCGGGATTCGAGACCTTTCGCGCCGATCGGATCTTGTCGGGCTGGTCCGGCGCCAGTTCGGCGAAGCCATAGGTCCAGTCCGGGGCGACGCGGAACGCGGTCGAGGCATCGAGCACCTTGGGACCGGCAGCCCCCATGCCGTCGATCAGCGTCGCGGTTTCCCGGGCGGCGTCGTCGGGCAGGCACAGGATGACCAGGTCGACCTCCTCCATCAGTGCCCGCTTCGCCGCCGGGTCCTTGCGCCTGTCGTCGGCGATGGTCTTCACGGTCACATCGCTTTGGCGCGCGAGCCGCTCGCGAATACCGAGCCCCGTCGTACCCGAGCCGCCGTCGACGAACACCGATGGCGTCGCAGCCTTGCCGCCGGTGAGGGCTGCCGTTCCAACCTGGATGTCATTGCTCATCACTTGGTCCCTTCGAGCGTCGTCATATCATTCAACTGTGTCGGTTCGTACAGCCAGGTCGGCACCTGATCCGGTGACACATACCAGCCGGCGGACACATAGGCATAGTCGCCGTTGACCGCCATCATCCAGGACGACGCGCCGTCGGCGAGTTGTACCAGCGGATTGTGCCGCGCCAGATCGAAGGCCAGGCGCGGCGTGCCGTCGCGGCTGCAATCGACGCGGAACGGCGGCGCCGCGGCGATCGGCTTGCGACCGTCCCAGGCGCGGGCGGCGCCGAATCCGCGCGCGGCGGCGCCCCCTAAAGCGGCGGCGCGGTCAGGCTTGAAGGCGGGCGACGTATACATGGCGGTCTCCTTGGAATGAGGAGCCGTCGGATCGGAACGCGCTTGTTGTGCAAAGGACTGCCGCGGACCGGATCCGGCGGCAGTGGGACGATCCTAAACGCGAGTGTCCACAGCTGCCGCGAGAATGCGGCGGCGGCGGGCGATGATGCTGGTCGCGACGTTGATCATGGGCGCGGTGATAGGGCCACCACCAAATTTCGTCAAGACGTTCACATCACCGGGCTCCACGGCGCCGGCACCAGCCGATAGCCGTTGCCGTCCTTCTCCACGAAGCCGTTGGCGGGGAATGGATAGTGAAAGCCCTGCACCCGCATCTTCTCGGCCACCAGCATGTCATAGACCTTGTGGCGCGTCGCCTGGGCCTGCGCCGGGTCCTGGTCGTACATCACGTGCCAGTCCGGATTAGTGGCGAACAGCGCCGGCAGGTTGGTGACGTCGGACTGAACGAACAACGTGTCCGATCCCGACGACAGCACATAGGAGGTGTGGCCCGGCGTATGACCGATCGATGCGACCGCGAGCAGACCCGGCACCACGTCCTTGTCCCATTCGTACGGCGTGACCTTTTTCTTCAACCCGGCCTCGAAGACGCGGCGATTATTTTTGAAAAGACCGGTCATGCGGTCGCCTGAGGCCCGGCTCATCTCCGCGTCATCCATCCAGAACTTCCATTCCGCCGCCGGCACCAGCACCTCGGCGTTGGGAAACGCCGGCGTGCCATCCGCGAGCAGCAGACCGTTCACATGGTCGCCATGGAAATGCGAGATCACCACCGTGTCGATCGCCTTCGGATCAAGCCCAGCGGCCACCATGTTGGTGGTGAACTGACCGACATTGCCCTTGCTCGACGCAAAGGCGCCCTGCCCGTTGCCGGTATCGATCACGACCAGTTTGCCACCAATGTTGAGCACCAGCGGCGCATAGAAAGTCGTGATCTTGTCCTTCGGCAGGAACGCCCTTGCCAGCGCGGCGTTGATCTCGTCTTTTTTGGCGTTGGCGATGTAGGCGTCCGTCAGCGGAAAACTGCCCGCGCCATCCGAAATGGCATTCACCTGGATGTCGCCGACCCGGTAGCGATAAAAACCAGGGGCCTGTTTGTCGGCCAGCGGCGCGACTGCCCTCGCTGGAACATTGAGGATGAACGGCGACGCGGCGAGCGCGGCGGCGCCGGCCAATGCGTGACGGCGTGACAGGTCCATGATGCCTTCTCCTGGTGAGAGGTTATCAGCAGCCACTTTATCGCGCCTGGGTCATCACGTCACGGATAGTTCGTCGTCCCGGCGCGGGATTTCAACCGCGCCGCGACGACATCGCCTGCCTTAGATCACCGGGCTCCACGGCGCCGGCACCAGCCGGTAGCCGTTGCCATCCTTCTCGACAAACCCGTTGGCCGGGAACGGATAGTGGAAGCCCTGCACCCGCATCCGGTCAGCGACCAGCATGTCATAGACTTTGCGCCGCGTAGTCTCGGCCTGCGCCGGGTCCTGATCGAACATCAGGTGCCAGCCCGGATTGACCGCGAACAGCGCCGGATGATTGGTGACATCGGACTGGATGAAAAGCTTGTCACTGCCGGACGACAGCACATAGGAGGTGTGGCCAGGCGTGTGGCCGATCGATTCCACCGCCAGCAGGCCCGGTGCGACGTCCTTGCCCCATTCATAGGGCGTGACCTTCTTCTTCAGGCCGGCATCGAAGATGCGACGGATGTTCTTGAACTGGTCGGCCATGCGCCCCGCCGGTGCGCGGCTCATCTCGCCGTCGTCCATCCAGTATTTCCATTCCACCGCCGGTACCAGAACCTCGGCATTGGGGAACGTCGCCGCGCCATCGGCCGTCAACAGGCCGTTGATGTGATCGCCATGGAAATGCGAGATCACCACCGTGTCCACCGCCTTGGGATCGAAGCCCGCCGCCGTCATGTTGCTGGTAAACTGTCCGACATTGCCCTTGCTGGAAGCGAAGGCGCCGGGACCGTTGCCGGTATCGATCACCACCAGCTTGCCACCGGTGTTGATCACCAGCGGCGCGAAGTGGATGGTCATCTTGTCCTTCGGCATGAAGGCCCTCTCGAGCGCCGCGTTGACCTCGTCCTTCTTGACGTTGAGCACGAGGCTGTCGGGCAACGGAAACGTGCTGGCGCCGTCTGAAATGGCGTTCACCTGGGCGTCGCCGATCTTGTAGCGGTAGAAGCTCGGCGCCTGCTTGTCGGCGAGCGGCACGGCGGCACGGGCCGGCGCGGCCGAGATCAACGGCGAAGCGGCGAGAGCGGCAGCACCCGCCAATGCGTGACGTCGTGAAAATTCCATGGGGACGTCCTCCGTTAGAGCCGGACTTCGCGAACTCATACTCGCGACGGCGCGACAAATATCAGCGTTTCATGACCGGTGCCAGATGCGACCGCCAGAACACTCTCCGCACCAACACCTCGTCCTGACAATTATTCCAGCCGCTATCGCAGCGTCCAGAGCCATTCCACCGCGTGCGACAGCCCGTCGCCGAACAGCAGCAGCACCGCCGACCAGATCATTGCGGACAGGAAATTGGCCACCTGAAAGCGCCAATACGGCATTTCGAAAATGCCGGCGGCGAGCGGCACCGAGGCCCGCAACGGTCCGAAAAACCGGCCGATGTAGAGGCTCGGCACGCCCCACTTCCGGACAAAGGCCTCGCCGCGTGGCAGCAATTCGGGGAATTTTGATAGCGGCCACATCTGCGACACGCGGTCCTTGTATTTAAAGCCGAACCAGTAGGACAGCCAGTCGCCCAGCGCAGCGCCAACCGCCCCCGCGATCCACACCGGCCAAAAGCTGATGCCGCTAGCCCCGATCAGCGCGCCGATCGCCACCAGCGCGCCCCAGGCCGGGATCAGGAGCGAAATAAAGGCCAGCGATTCCCCGAACGCCAACAGTAAAACGATCGGGGCAGCCCAGTGCTGGTGCAGGCGCACGAAATCGATCAATCCGTGCATCCAGCCTTCCATGTCGGAATTGTCCTTCCGCGAAAGCCAGATATTTGGCGGTATCGCTGAACCTGCCTTGAGGTGATTGTCTTGAGCCAGACGTAGACCGGCCGCACCGCTCACAGCAAGTCACAACACGATCAGGGGTTGCGGCCATCCGCGCCATCCGGCCGGCTGGCGCAAGCCCGCCGGTCACATTGCCAACGTAACCGTGGCATAGTCAGGGAAACCGATTCGCGAATTTTGCGCACAACACATAAAGAACCATGTCGAAGCCATTGAAATCGAACGCTAAATCTGATCTTTTTGCGGGAGCCGCGGCCAAGCCCGCGCCGACCGCCAAAGCGGCGCCTCGCGCCGCCACGGCGGAGGATGGCTATACCGCCGCGGACATCGAGGTCCTTGAAGGCCTGGAGCCGGTCCGGCGACGGCCCGGCATGTATATCGGCGGCACCGACGAAAAAGCGCTGCATCATCTGTTTGCCGAAGTCATCGACAACTCGATGGATGAGGCACTGGCCGGCCACGCCTCCTTTATTGAAGTCGAATTGAATGCCGACGGCTACCTGACCGTCTCCGACAATGGTCGCGGCATCCCGATCGATCCGCATCCGAAATTCCCGAAAAAGTCGGCGCTGGAAGTCATTATGTGTACGCTGCACGCCGGCGGCAAGTTCGATTCCAAGGTCTATGAGACCTCCGGCGGCCTGCATGGTGTCGGCGTTTCCGTCGTCAACGCGCTGTCCTCCCTGCTCGAGGTCGAGGTTGCCCGCAACCAGCAACTCTACAAGATGGCCTTTGCCCGCGGCATCCCGCAGGGCAAGCTGGTCGATCTCGGCAAGGTACATAACCGCCGCGGTACCCGGATTCGCTTCAAGCCGGATACCGATATTTTTGGCGCCAAGGCGGCATTCAAGCCGCAGCGGCTGTTCAAGATGGCGCGCTCCAAGGCCTATCTGTTCGGCGGCGTAAAAATTCGCTGGAAATGCGATCCAGAACTGCTGAAGGGCATCGAGGGCGTCCCGGCCGAGGACGAGTTTCACTTTCCCGGCGGCCTCAAGGACTTTCTCGGCGCGGCCATTCACGCCGACACGCTGGTGCATCCCGACGTGTTCTCCGGCAAGTCCGGCCGCAACGGCGCCCATGGCGCCTGCGAATGGGCGGTGGCCTGGACCGCGGATGCCGACGGCTTCATGTCGTCTTATACCAACACGGTTCCGACCCCTGACGGCGGCACCCACGAGGCCGGCATGC
>JACMOT010000286.1 GCA_014377915.1 Tardiphaga sp. | reverse complement strand
GTGACCGAAGCCACCATCGGCAAATGGTTCAAGAAGGCCGGTGACTCCGTTGCTGTCGACGAGCCCTTGGTTGAACTCGAAACCGACAAGGTGACGATCGAAGTGCCGGCGCCGTCCGCAGGCATTCTCGGCGAGATCATCGCCCAGGACGGCGAGACCGTCGCGGTCGGCGCCCTGCTCGGCCAGATCACCGATGGCGCCGCCGGCGCCAAGCCGGCCGCCGCCGCGCCTGCCAAGGCCGCAGCTCCGGCACCGGCCGCAGCTCCGGCTGCCGCGGCTCCCGCGCCGTCCCAGAAGTCCCCGCCGGCCGACGCGCCGCTGGCCCCGTCGGTGCGAAAGATTTCCGCCGAAAGCGGCGTCGATGCCGCCGGCGTTGCCGGCTCCGGCAAGGATGGCCGCGTCACCAAGGGCGACATGCTGGCCGCGATCGAGAAGGCGGCATCCGCGCCGACTCCGGTCAACCAGCCCGCCGCCGCCGTGCAGGTTCGCGCGGCATCGCCGACCGATGACGCCGCCCGCGAAGAGCGCGTCAAGATGACAAGGCTGCGCCAGACCATCGCGCGCCGCCTCAAGGACGTGCAGAACACCGCTGCGATGCTGACGACCTTCAACGAGGTCGACATGAGCCACATCATGGCGCTGCGCAGCCAGTACAAGGACGTGTTCGAGAAGAAGCACGGCGCCAAGCTCGGCTTCATGGGCTTCTTCACCAAGGCCTGCGTGCAGGCCCTGAAGGACATCCCGGCGGCGAATGCCGAGATCGACGGCACCGATTTGATCTACAAGAACTACTATCACGTCGGCGTCGCCGTCGGCACCGACAAGGGCCTCGTCGTCCCCGTGGTGCGCGACTGCGACCGCAAGTCGATTTCGGACATCGAGAAGAGCATTGCCGATTTCGGCAAGCGCGCCCGCGATGGCCAACTCAAGATCGACGAGATGCAGGGCGGCACCTTCACCATCACCAATGGCGGCATCTACGGTTCGCTGATGTCGACCCCGATCCTGAACGCGCCGCAATCCGCCATCCTCGGCATGCACAAGATCCAGGAGCGCCCCGTGGTGGTCGCCGGCAAGATCGAGATCCGCCCGATGATGTATCTGGCACTGTCCTACGATCACCGCGTCATCGACGGCAAGGAAGCCGTCACCTTCCTGGTCCGCGTCAAGGAAAGCCTGGAAGACCCGGCCCGGCTGGTGCTGGACCTCTGATCAACCAGACGCGTCATGGCCGGGGCTGTCCCGGCCATCCACGCCGCTGCAATTGCGGGTTGGCGTGGAATCCCGCGACAGGCGCGGGCATGACTTGGGCAAACTGAAAATTCGGAGCAGCCTGCATGCGTGCTGACACCAACAGAGTCGTTATCATCACCGGCGGTAGCCGCGGTATTGGCCGCGCGACGGCACTGAAGGCCGCCGCGGCCGGCTTCAGGGTTGTCGTTGGCTATGCCAGCAACGAAGCCGCCGCCAACGAAGTCGTGGCCGGCATCGAAACCACCAATGGCAAGGCCATCGCGGTGAAATGCGATGTCGGCAACGAGGCCGACATCCTGGCGCTGTTCAAGGCCGCTGATGAATTCGGCCCGCTCGGCGCGCTGGTCAACAATGCCGGCATTGTCGGCCCTTCGCTTCGCGTCGACCAGATGTCCACCGACCGTATCGTCCGGATGATGGCGGTGAATGTCACCGGCAGCATCCTGTGCGCCCGCGAGGCGGTGAAGCGGATGTCGACGAAGCATGGCGGCACCGGTGGCGTGATCGTCAACCTGTCATCGGTCGCCGCCAAGCTCGGCGCGCCCAACACCTATGTTGATTACGCCGCCTCGAAGGGGGCGATTGATTCCTTCACCATCGGCCTCGGCCATGAAGTCGCCGCCGAAGGCATCCGCGTCGCCGGGATCCGGCCTGGCCTGATCGACACCGAGATCCACGCCTCAGGCGGCGAGCCCGACCGCGCCCACCGCCTCGCGCACAACGTGCCTATGAAGCGCGTTGGTACCGCCGACGAAATCGCCAATGCCATCGTCTGGCTGTTGTCGGACGAGGCCTCCTACGTCACCGCAACCATTATCGACGTGTCCGGCGGACGCTAGCGCCACGGCACTCCATACCATCTGAAAATACAGGAATTCATCATGGCCTCCTACGATCTCATCGTCATCGGCACCGGTCCCGGCGGCTATGTCTGCGCGATCCGCGCGGCACAGCTCGGCATGAAGGTCGCCGTGGTCGAGAAGAACGCAACGCTCGGCGGGACCTGCCTGAACATCGGCTGCATGCCGTCGAAGGCCTTGCTGCATGCCTCCGAGATGTTCGAGGAGGCCGGGCACGGTTTCGCGAAGATGGGCATCAAGGTGTCCGCCCCGACGCTCGACATCCCGCAGATGATGACATTCAAGCAGCAGGGCATCGACGGCAACGTCAAGGGCGTCGACTTCCTGATGAAGAAGAACAAGATCGACGTGGTGATGGGGCTGGGCAAGGTGCTCGGTACCGGCCGCGTCGAGGTCAAGGCCGCCGACGGCAAGACCCAGGTGCTCGAGACCAAAAACATCGTGATCGCCACCGGCTCGGATGTAACCCGGCTGAAGGGCATCGAGATCGACGAGAAGCGGATCGTGTCGTCGACCGGCGCGCTGTCTCTCGACAGGGTGCCGGAGAAGATGATCGTGGTCGGCGCCGGCGTGATCGGCCTCGAACTCGGTTCGGTGTGGCGCCGCCTCGGCGCCGAAGTCATCGTGGTGGAATTCCTCGACCGCATTCTGCCCGGCATGGATAGCGAGGTCGCCAAATCGTTCCAGCGCATCCTCGAGAAGCAGGGCTTTGCCTTCAAGCTCGGCGCCAAGGTCACCGGCATCGACTCCTCCGGCAAGCGGCTGAAGGCCCAGGTCGAACCCGCCGCCGGCGGTGCTGCGGAGACGATGGAAGCCGACATCGTCCTCGTGGCGGTCGGCCGCATCCCCTACACCGAAGGCCTCGGGCTCAAGGAAGCTGGCGTGGCGCTCGACGAGCGCGGCCGGATCAAGACTGACGCGCATTTCGCCAGCAACGTGCCAGGCATCTATGCCATCGGCGACGTGGTGGTCGGACCGATGCTGGCCCACAAGGCCGAGGACGAAGGCATTGCCTGCGCCGAGATCCTGGCCGGCCAGGCCGGTCACGTGAATTACGAGGTGATCCCGGGCGTCGTCTACACCAGTCCGGAAGTTGCTTCGGTCGGCAAGACCGAGGAAGAGCTGAAGCAGGCGGGCGTCGCCTACACGGTCGGCAAGTTTCCTTTCACCGCCAACGGGCGCGCCAAGGTCAACCAGAGCACCGATGGATTTGTCAAAATTCTCGCGGATGCGAAGACCGACCGCGTCCTCGGCGTCCATATCATCGGCCTTGAAGCCGGTGAGCTGATTCATGAGGCCTGCGTGCTGATGGAATTCGGCGGTTCGGCCGAGGATCTGGCGCGCACCTGCCACGCCCATCCGACCCGCTCCGAAGCGGTCAAGGAAGCCGCGTTTGCGGTCGCCAAGCGCGCTATCCATATGTAAAGCGCGCCCGGCACTCCGCCGGGCGGAGGTCCGTCGCCATCATGCGTCGCCTGTTGCAACCGCTCTGGATCCTGCTCGCCTTGATCTTTTTGATCGAGGCGTGGCTGTGGGATCATCTTGAGCCGATCGTCGCGCGCGTCGTGGCGATCATTCCGCTGCGCACGTTCAAGGCCTGGCTGGCCACGCGCGTGGCGCAATTGTCGCCGATGCTGACGCTGCTGGTGTTCCTCGCACCGGCCGTTCTGCTGCTACCGCTAAAGTTCGTCGAGGTCTGGCTGCTCGCCAATCACTACTGGATCGGGGCGATCATCCTGATCGTGCTGACCAAATTCATCGGCGTCGGCGTCGCCGCCTTCATCTTCGACATCACCCGGTCGAAGCTGCTGCAGATGGGCTGGTTTCGCGCCATCTACGATTTTGTCCTCGATATCCGCCATCGCGCCAGCGAGCTGGTAGCACCGACGCTGGCGCGCATCCGGGCGCTGGCGGCGCGGTTTCGCACCGACTCCTCGTCGCGCTGGATGCGGATCGTCCAGCACCTGCGCCGCCGCGCCCATTCACCGCGATAGATTCAGAGGAGAGCAGCTTGGCTGAGCTGGCGCGTGTCCAAACACCGGTTCTCGATATCGCCTATGAGCAAAGCGGGCCGGAAGGCGGCCTGCCGGCGATCCTGCTGCACGGTTTTCCCTACGACATCCGCGGCTATGACGAGGCCGTAGCCCTGATCAATGCCGCCGGCTTCCGCACCATCGTGCCGTATCTGCGCGGCTATGGTTCGACGCAGTTCTTGTCCAGCGCCACGACCCGTTCGGGCCAGCAGGCGGCACTCGGCCAGGACCTGCTCGAATTGATGGATGCGTTGCGGATCAAGAAGGCCGTTCTTGCCGGCTACGACTGGGGTGGGCGGGCCGCTTGCGTCGTCTCGGCGCTGTGGCCGGAGCGGGTCCATGGGCTGGTGAGCTGCACCGGCTACAACATTCAGAACATTCCGAATTCCGGCAACCCCGCTGATCCCGAGCAGGAGGCGCGGATGTGGTACGTGTACTACTTCCACACCGAACGCGGTCGCAACGGCCTGACGCAAAACCGTGCCGCGCTGGCGAAACTGCTCTGGAAAATGTGGTCCCCCAACTGGACGTTCGACGACGCGACCTTCGCGCGCTCCGCGGCGGCGTTCGACAATGAGGATTTCGTGGAGGTGGTGATCCACTCCTACCGGCACCGTACCGGCAGCGTGCCCGGCGATCCCAATTACATCTTCCTGGAAACCCAGCTAGCCGCGCAACCGGCCATCGACGTGCCGACGATCGTGCTGCACGGCGCCGACGACAATGTAACGCCGGTCGGCGGCTCGGCCGATCACGGCCGGCATTTTACGGCGAGCTATACGCGCCGGCTGCTGCCCGGCATCGGCCACAATGCCCCGCAGGAAGATCCGCGCGCATTTGCGGAGGCGGTAATCGCGTTGTGCGGAAAGCGTTGACTGTCATTGCGGGGCGCGAGTGCATCCGCCCTCGCGCCCCGCAATGACGGTTACATCAAATGCACGGCGTGCGGTGCGAACAGGCCGATCAGCGTGAAGCCGATACCGGCCACTGCGAGCAGGCCCGACACCCAGGCCAGTACGATCATGCCGGTGATGATGGTGGCCGACGCCAGCACGATGCCGATCTGGAACGCGGCGGAGGCGACCTCGAAGTGATGATACCGGGCCATCGCCAGATCGCGCTCTTCCTCGGCGTGCTTGGCGCGCGCCGCGAGCTGATCCTGGCCCTCGCCGGTCTCCGGCTCCGAACGGTAACGGTCGGCGGTCTTCTTCCATTCCTCGATCTGCTTGGTCAGCGCCACCTTGGCGGCGTCATCGCCCATCAGTCCGAGGCTGAGCCGGGCCTGGTCCGAAGTCGCCTGCACCACGGTGCGGCGGATGCTCTTGGCCTGGAAGAAGGCCCACAAATTCGAGGACTCGACGTTCTTGCTGATCGATTCGGTCTGCGCGCCCTTGCCGAAGGTTTCCGACAGCGCCAGGCACAGCGCAAGGATGGCAATCAGTAGCGCAATCTTCTTGTTCTCACCGGACGCATGCTCGGCATGCTCCGCGTGCTCCATGCTCTCATGCGCGCTCATAAACAAAGTCTCCCTGCTGACAATCCGTGAGCATTGGCCGAACGGATTGTTTCACGCAAGGATAATGTGGGCGTGACAGGCAGCCCCATCCCCGTCATTGCGAGGAGCGAAGCGACGCGCCAATCCAGAAGCCACACGCTCGGCAAGAACTGGATTGCTTCGTCGCAAGGGCTCCTCGCAATGACGGCTGAGAGGCCGGCGTCACGCCCTTGGATGCGCATTCTTGTAGACCTCGAACAATCGCTCGCTATCGATGCCCGTATAGATCTGCGTCGTCGACAGCGACGCGTGGCCGAGCAGTTCCTGGATCGCGCGCAGGTCACCGCCACGAGTCAGAAGATGGGTAGCAAAGGAGTGCCGCAGCGCATGCGGCGTGGCGCTGTCGGGCAGGCCGAGCGCGCCGCGCAGCCGCTCCATGGTGAGCTGGATGATGCGCGGGCTGAGCGGCCCGCCGCGGGCGCCGACAAACATCGGCCCTTCCGGCGGCAGCGGATGCGGACAGACCTGTGCGTAGTCGTCGATCAGCGCCAGCACATTCTGCAGCACCGGCACCATCCGGGTTTTGTTGCCTTTGCCGTTGACGATCAGCACGTCGCCCTTGCCGGGCGCCGGCACCTCGCGGCGCTTCAGCCCCAGCGCTTCGGAAATGCGCAGGCCGGAGCCGTATAACAGCGCCATGACCGCGGCGTCGCGCGACCAGATCCACGGATCGCGGTTTTCGCCCGCCCGTTCGTCGGCATCGGTGAGGCGTTTGGCGGAGACCATCGCGATCGGCTTCGGCAGGCTCTTGCCGATTTTCGGCGCGCGGATCGCGGACAACGCGCCGACATTGCCGTGGCCCTCGCGCTCAAGGAAGCGGCCGAACGAGCGCAGCCCGGCCAGCGCCCGCATCAGGGAGCGACCGCCAATATCATCGGCGCGGCGCGACGCCATGAAGGCGCGGACGTCGGTGGCCTCGAGTTTGGCGAAGCGCGGCAGCGACACCCGCGCGCCCCAATGCTCGGCGAGAAACATCAGGAACTGGCGGAGATCGCGCGAATAGGCTTCCAGCGTCTTCGGCGACAACCGCCGCTCGGCGCGCAGATGCGACAGCCAGCGCGTCATCTGCAGCGAGACATCCTCGGCCGCGCAGGGCAGATCGACCGGAGCCGGAATCGATTTGACTGGAACGGTCTTGGCGGGAATCGACTTGGCCATCAGGTTGCCTTGCAAGGCGCAATGCGCGAACAGGCGGACATTATCACACCCGGCCGTTTAGCCTTCGTGAACCGCACTGGCCCCCGCCGCGGCGGGACCTTAAGTTAGGGCATTCCACGCACCAGAGCCTCGATTCCCGATGGACGATTCCGCTCCCAGACTGTTTCCGCGATCGGCGTCCGGCGTGGTCGACGTGCTGGTGCCGGTGGCGCTGAACCAGGCCTATTCCTACAAGGTGCCGCGCGGGCTCGATTTGCGGCCCGGCGACGTGGTCAGCGTGCCGCTTGGCGCCCGTGACGTGATCGGCGTGGTCTGGGCCGAGAACGCCAATCCCGATCCGCGGTTGCACAACCGGCTCAAGGAAGTCGGCCACAAACTCGACGTGCCGCCACTGAAGCAGGAACTGCGTACGCTGGTCGACTGGGTCGCCAATTACACGCTGTCGGCGCGCGGCATGGTGATGAAGATGACGCTTCGGATGGGCGAGCATCTCGGCCCCGAGCGGATCCGGCTAGGTGTACGGCTGGTCGGAGACGCGCCGAAGCGGATGACGCCGGCGCGGGCACGTTTGATCGAGCTGCTGTCCGATCGGCTGCTTCACGGCAAATCCGAGGTCGCCAAACAGGCCGGCGTCAGCGCCGGCGTGATCGATGGGCTGATCGACGAGGGCACGCTGGCGGTGGAGCCGATGGCCGGCGCGCTTGAAGCACCGGCGCCGGATCCCTCCTTCTGCGAGCCGGATTTCTCGCCGGACCAGCGCGTCGCCGCCGACGCGATGCGGAGCTTCGCCGCCAAGGGTGATTTCCACGTTGCCTTGATCGATGGCGTCACCGGCTCCGGCAAGACCGAGGTCTATTTCGAGGCGCTGGCCGAGACCATCCGGCGCGGCGAACAGGCGCTGATCCTGATGCCGGAGATTGCACTGACCGGCCAGTTTCTCGACCGTTTCGCATTGCGATTCGGCGTGCGGCCGCTGGAATGGCATTCCGAACTGACGCCGCGCACCCGTGCGCGCAACTGGGCGGCGCTCGCCGCCGGCGACGCGCAGGTGGTGGTCGGGGCGCGCTCGGCGCTGTTTCTGCCCTACGCCAGGCTCGGCCTGATCATCGTCGATGAAGAGCACGACCAAGCCTACAAACAGGACGAAGGCGTGCATTACCACGGCCGCGACATGGCGGTGGTGCGGGCCTCGATCGCGAAAATTCCGATCGTGCTGGCATCCGCCACGCCGTCGGTGGAGACCGAGGTCAATGCGCGCAAGGGGCGCTACCAGCGCATCGTGCTGCCGGCGCGGTTCGGCGGCCAGCACATGCCGCATATCGAGGCGATCGATCTGCGCCGCGAGGGCCCGATCCGCGGCCGCTTCATCGCGCCAAGGCTGGCCGAGGCGGTGCAGATCGCCATCGACCGCAAGGAACAGGCGCTGCTGTTTCTCAACCGCCGCGGCTATGCGCCGCTGACTTTATGCCGCGGCTGCGGCCATCGCTTCTCCTGCAACATCTGCAACGCCTGGCTGGTCGACCACCGGTTCCGGCAGCGGCTGGTCTGCCACCATTGCGGGTTCTCGACGCCGCGCCCGCATCTCTGCCCGCATTGCGGCGCCGAGGAATCGCTGGCGGCGATCGGGCCCGGCGTCGAGCGATTACAGGAAGAAGCCGCAAAACTGTTTCCGGATGCCCGCACCATGGTGCTGTCGAGCGATCTTGTCACTTCGCTCGACGCGATGCGCGCCGAGCTGACCGAGATCGCCGAGGGCCGCGTCGACATCATCATCGGCACCCAGCTGGTCGCCAAGGGCCATAATTTTCCGCGGCTCAACCTGGTCGGCGTGATCGATGCGGATGTCGGCCTCGGCAATGGCGATCCGCGCGCCGCCGAGCGCACTTTCCAGATGCTGAACCAGGTGATCGGCCGCGCCGGTCGCGAGCAAGGTCGCGGCATCGGCTATCTGCAGACCCACCAACCGGAACATCCGGTGATGAAGGCGCTGATCGCCGCCGATCGCGAGGCCTTCTACGCCACCGAGATCGAAGCCCGCGAACGCGCCGGCTATCCGCCGTTCGGCCGGCTCGCCAGCCTGATCATCTCCGCCGGCGACCGCCCCACCGCGGAGGGTTTTGCGCGAAAACTGGTGGCGGTGTCGCCGATCGACGAGCGCATCCACGTGCTTGGCCCGGCCGAGGCGCCGCTGGCGGTGATCAAGGGCCGCTACCGCTTTCGCATCCTGGTGAAGTCGGCGCGCAACGTCGATCTCTCGGGCTATCTGCGCGACTGGCTGGCGCATGCGCCGAAGACCACCGGCAATCTGAAGCTCCAGGTCGACGTCGACCCGCAGAGTTTCTTGTAGGGTTAAACAAAAAGCCTGCCGTCATTGCTGACGACAGGCTTTGTACTCAACGCATACGCTTACTGATCTGGTGAGATCAATCTGCGGACTACGTATGTCTTTTACATGACCTCGGCGACGACGCGGCCGACGCCGCGGCTGGTCAGGCCGATGGCGCTAGCGGCGCCCTTGGAAAGATCCAACACGCGGCCGCGGATGAACGGGCCGCGATCATTGATGGTGACGACCACGCTGCGGTCGCCATGGGTGACGCGCAATTTGGTGCCGAATGGCAGCGAGCGATGGGCGGCCGTCATGGCGCCCTGGTTGAAGCGCTGGCCCGAGGCGGTGCGGTTGCCGGCCTCGTTGCCATAGAATGACGCCATGCCGGAAAAGCTGCGGCCGCCGCTGCTCGGCACGAAGGTCCGGGCGGGAGCCTGGGACTCGACCTGACCTGGGGTCTGGATGCCTGGCAGCTGGAACAGCGACGGAAGCGACGCGTTGGCATCCATCAGCGCCGGGTTAGCGGCATGGTGCCGGTGATGGCTGTGGTGGTGGTGCTTGTGGTGGTGATGGCGGGATTTCGCCGAAGCTTCGGAAACGCTGCCGCAGATCAGAAGGGTCGCAGCAATCATCACGATCGCCGAGCGCGGGCGGGCGACAGTGCCCAGCTTCAGTTTTTCAATTCGCATAAATCACAGTCCTCAGACAGTATTGCCACATCAATGACAAGTGGAACCCCCGTCCCATTTCGATGGCAAACCGTTGAAGGCGTAATGAGGCGTAAAATGGGCGAGATAATTGTTCCCTTCAAAGTTTAATCATCTTGGAAGCGGTAAAATAATAGCCTGTACGCCTTATTAAGGATTTATTAACTAATATCTATACTTTGAAATATGGATGAATACTGTCTAGTCAAGTGATTGTCATGCATGGCCAGCATTCGCCAAGTAACGCGCAGGTTGAATAATCTGTTGGGCGCCGGCCACCGAAGGCGGCCCTGGTAACGGTCGGGGCTGAAAAAATATTGACTGGCGCAGTCAACCGATCCCGCTCACGCCCGATGGCCTTGCTGCCCGCCCCATGGTCACCTGGCTTGAATTCGGCGCGATCAAGCTCGGGCGGGTCGGCGAAGGATGACGCCGTGCCAGCCGAGACCGCGATAGGTCTCGTAACCAAGGGAGAGCGTCGGACGCCACGGATTGCCGAGGCGGCGACAAAGTCGAGGCTACGCAGGGACCCGCTACATTGCGATCGAGCGGTATTCCGCCGGACGGATGAACCGGCTCTCCGGCCGCTGGGACGGGCGCAGGTCCGGCCTGCGACATGGCATCGCCAAATGCTTTCATCGCGTTGCACCCGCGCGCGGGCTATGTTAGCAAAGCCGCGATTTGGACGGGACACAATGCCGTGTTGTGACCTGAGAATCGAAGTCCCGCTTGAATTCCAAGGACTTGGATAACCGGCACCAGTCTGGTCGCCAGTTTTTCCCTTGTGGATTTGACAGCCTGAAGAGCGCAGTAGTGGCAGCAGAACATCCATCGGTTTCGGGCGTGTCCGGTCGTTACGCGACAGCCTTGTTTGAGCTGGCGCGCGACGAAAAGTCGATTGACGCCGTGATGGCCGACCTCACCAAGTTCGAAGCCATGCTGGCTGGGAGCGCCGATCTGACACGGCTGGTGCGCAGCCCGATCTTCGGTGCCGAAGTACAGTCGAAGGCGCTGGCCGCGGTGCTCGATGACGCCAAGATCGTTGGCATCAGCGCCAAATTCCTCAAGCTGCTCACCGCCAATCGTCGGCTGTTCGCCGTCAGCGACGTGATCCGCGCCTTTCGCGCGCTGGTCGCCAAATTCAAGGGCGAAGCCACGGCCGACGTCACCGTCGCCGAAGCGCTCAGCGACAAGAATCTCGACGCCCTCAAGACCGCGCTGAAATCAGTGACGGGCAAGGATGTCGCGCTCAACGTGAAGATCGATCCGGCCATCATCGGCGGGCTTGTCGTCAAGCTCGGTAGCCGCATGGTGGACAGTTCGCTTCGCACCAAACTCAACTCGATTAAGCACGCGATGAAAGAGGCAGGCTGATGGACATCCGCGCCGCGGAAATTTCCGCGATCCTCAAGGATCAGATCAAGAACTTCGGCCAGGAAGCTG
>JACMOT010000285.1 GCA_014377915.1 Tardiphaga sp. | reverse complement strand
ATCGGCAGCGACAGCAGCACGCCGACCAGCAGCGCAATTCCGCCGAGCTTCCAGTGATTTTCGTCGACCACCGGCCCGGTCCAGCTGAATTTCGGCTCGCGCGCCGCGTTCAGGATGCCCCAATACGGTCCTACGCCGCCTTCGAAGAACTTCCAGGGCTGATCGATCGCCTCGACGATGTTGTATTCCATGCCGATGGCTTCGGCGCGGCTGACGAAGGTGCGCAGCGTCACGGCCTGCTCGAACGGACCGGGCACCGCGCTCTTCAAATTATAGCCGGCACTCGGCCATCCGAATTCAGCGATCACGATGCGCTTGCCGGGGAAGGTGTCGCGCAGCTTCTGGTAGATGATCAGCGCCTGATCGACCGCTTGCTGGTCGGAGAAACCTTCCCAATAGGGCAGGATGTGCGCGGCGATGAAGTCGACCGAGGAGGCCAGCTCCGGATGTTCGATCCAGATGTTCCAGATTTCACCGGTGGTGACGGGCACATTGACCTGGCTCTTCACCCGCTGGATCAGCTTGATGAGGTCTTCGACCTTCTGCTCGCCGCGGAACAGGGTCTCGTTGCCGACCACAATGCCGTTGACGTTGCTGTTGCGCTTCGACAGTTCGTCCGCCGAGACAATCTCGCGCTCGTTGCGGTCGGTATTCTTGTCGATCCAGGCCCCGACGGTGACCTTGAGGCCCGCTTCATTGGCAATGGGAGGCACCAGTTCGACGCCGCCGGTCGATGAATAGAGTCGGATCGCCCGGCTGACGCCGGCCAGCGTCTTCAGGTCGGCGCGAATTTTCTCCGGCTGCGGAATGTTATCGACGTCGGGGTGAGCCGTGCCGTCGAATGGCGCATAGGAAACACTGGGGAGGATGCCTTTGAAGTCCGGAGCTTCCTGCCTCTCGCGCAACACGCCCCAAAGGGCGGCGTGAGCGGCAGTCACGAACAGCAAAACGGCGACGACGGCGCGCATCGCGACTAAACCATGAAGGGGCGAGCGTGGCCGGGAAGCGGACCCGTCCCCTAGGTCCGACCAGTATGACGGCAGCAGACCTATGAATCTGCCACGCGATTTAACAACTCATATGACGTCGCGGCGTTTTGAAGGCGGGCATATTCAAAACCGCGAATATTTACCGCCGTTCCCGCCGCGCCGGATTATTTCGGCGCGTCGGCCGGCTTGGCCTCGGGCTGCGCCGGGGCGGGCGTTGCGGCGGCGGCGGGCGCGGGCGCCGTCACAGCGGCCGTCTGAGGTTGCGCATTGGGGTTGATCCAGCAGGCATGGACGCGGCCGTTCAAACTGTCCGGCACCTTCGGATCGAGCGCGCCGAATCGTACCAGGCAGCGGAACGTCGCCTGTACATGACCGCCAGGGCAGCCGAACCGGTCATACAGGTCGAGGTGGCGGAACGCGGTATCGAGATCGTCGCGCCACATCAGCACCACCACGCGACGGCCGAGCCAGACGCATTCGGGATTGCCGGCGGGTCCGTTGATCGCCTGGGTCGCCTCGACGAATTCGTCGGTTTTTTTCTGGCTGTCCTTGGCTACGTCGGCCGCCGAAGGCGAATTTGCCGCGGGCTTCTGATCCTGGGCGCCGCTCTGGGCGACGACGCCGCTGACGCTGAACATCACGGTCAATCCTGCGATAGCCAGATAACGCAGCGCCGTAGTTTGGAACCCGAACAGCAGTCGACGCATGAAGTCCCCGATAAAGTTGGTCGCCACGGTGCGCTCCGGCGTCCTTGGCGGATGTCGTAGAGTCAGGTCCCTTTACAACAGGGATCGCGCTTGAATCCCATGACGGACATTTTGGATTTTGTCCAGCAAAGCTGAAACTTAGCACTCCTTTTTGCTTGCTTCGACCGGTCATCGCGATGATTGCCTGCAGGCTGCTCTTGGCAGATCGTCGGTGACGGGCTAATCGACAGACGTCTTTGGAGGACGGAACCGATTTCCTACCGCACGCCGCTGGCGCTTCTCCTGTTATCCCTTTGCTCGATCGCGGCGGTGTGGTGGTGGCTGGCCACGCCGGTGACGCTGGCGCATGCGCCGATCGATCCCGCCGCCAAGCTGGAATGCGTCTCCTACGCGCCGTTTCGCGGCGAGCAGACGCCGCTGGTTCCCACGACGCAGATTTCCACCGAGCAGATGGCGCAGGATCTGGCGCAACTCGCCAAGATCTCGAACTGTGTGCGGACCTATTCGATTGAGAACGGCCTCGACCAGGTGCCGGCGCTGGCTGGCAAGGTCGGCCTGAAGGTCATCCAGGGCATCTGGCTCGGCAGCAACCGGCTCAAGAACCTGGCGCAGATCGCGATCGCGGTGCAGCTGACCAAGGACTATCCGAACGTCATCAGCGCGGTGGTGGTTGGCAATGAGGTGCTGCTGCGCGGCGAAATGACGGCCGCCGATCTGGCTGCCAACATCCGTTCGGTGAAGTCGCAGGTCAAGGTTCCCGTGACCTATGCCGACGTCTGTGAATTCTCGCTGCGCAATCTTGACATCTAGGAGGCGGTCGACTTCATCACCATCCACATCCTGCCGTATTGGGAAGACTTCCCGATACGTGCCCGCCACGCCGCCGCCCATGTCGACTCGATCCGCAAGCGCGTCGCGGTGGCATTCCCGGCCAAGGAAATCCTGATCGGCGAGACCGGCTGGCCGAGCGCCGGCCGGATGCGCGATGGTGCACTGCCGTCGCGCACCAATCAGGCGCGCGTGGTGTCGGAAATCCTCGACCTCGCCAAACGCGAGAATTTTCGCGTCAACCTGATCGAGGCCTATGACCAGCCGTGGAAGCGCGAACTGGAAGGAACCGTTGGCGGCTATTGGGGGCTGATCGATGCCGACCAGCGCGCGCTGAACTATCCGGCCGGCGTGCCCATCAGCAATTACCCGTCGTGGAAGCTGCAGATGGGGCTGGGGCTCGGATTGAGCGTTCTGGTATTCGCCGTCGGCATGGGCACATTGCGGCGGCGTCCATGGTCGCCGCGCTTTTCGGCGTGGCTGACCCTGGCGATTTCGGCAACCGCCGCCGGCATTCTGCTTGGCGTCGCCACCGACAAGCTGATCTATGAGAGTTACGGCCTTGGCCGCTGGCTGCAATAGGGCGGCTTGCTGGCGGCTGGCATTCTGTCGCCGTTGCTCTGTGCCTATGCGACGATGTCAGGTCGTTCGCTGCCGACATTTCTCGAACTGCTGGGTCCTGGTCTGTTCCGGACCCGCTCGGTCTCGACCGTGTTGCTCGGGCTCACCTTGATCGTGACGGCGCTGATCGGTGCCGAGACGGCGCTGGGCTTCGTATTTGATCCCCGCTACCGCGACTTCCCATTCGCCGCGCTGACCATGGCGGTGGTTCCGTTCGCCGGGCTGATGCTGCTCAACCGCCCGCAGGGCGGCTTCCGTCCGATCGCCGAATCAGTGTTTGCCGGCCTGTTCGTGCTGGCAGCGCTGTATGTCGGCTTCAACGAGGGCCCGGACAACTGGCAGTCGCTGTGGACCTGCGCGATCTATTTGCTGTTCGGCATCACGCTGTGGCGGGCGCGGGCCGTGCAAATCCCAGAATAAGCAGGCCGATCGCAAGGCCCGACAGGCCGACATTATAGAGCACGATGCCGAAGCCGGCGGCGACCAGGGCGGCGGTCACCAACACGATCGACGGCCGCATCAGATTGAGCACCGCGATCGCCACGGCGGCGATCCCGAACACCGAGCTCTTGAACAGCGACGTCATCAGCATCCGGGTCTTGCACAGCAGCGTGGGCAGACCGGCGTCGCAGGCCAGCGCGACCGACGACATCTCGATCGCCAGATAGCGCAGATACAGCGCGTAGCCGACGCTCAGGAAGCCAACGATCAGAAGCCATTGAACCTGGCGGGCGGTGAGGCGGAACGGATCTTTTTTCATCGTCGGCACTATGGTTCGGATCGCGTGGCGGGACAAGCGGCGCCCGATCGAGAACTGGAATCCGGTTCACACGGTGCTTTAAGTTCCAGCCGCAACGCGCGATTATCCCGGATCTTTTGTCAACGACTGCCGAGAAAAGACGACAGCGAGGACTGCGGTGCGGGTGGCGGTGGCGGCGGCGCTTCTTCGATCGGTTTCGGGGGCGCCAGTTCGGTTCGGCTGATCCGGCTGCTGCGCTTGCGTGGCGACGGTGGTGCCAGCGCGGCAGGCGTTACCGTGGGCGGCACATTGTTTCCGAGCGCCAGACGCTGACCATCGAACACCGACGTCTCGCAGCTACGGTTGCTGGCGATCAACGCGGCACAAAGCTTCGCGGCGGCGGCGGCGTCGCCGATCGGACCCGCGACCAGTCGCAATTGCATGCCGAGGCCAGTGTTGCGTTCCTTGACCATGATGATGGGCCGCAGCCCGTCCAGCGCCTTGTAGGCTTTGGCGGTACCGCGCCACAGCGCACGCAGGCCGTCCACCGAATTGGCGCCGCCGATATCGATGCCGAATTCGGTCCGCTGCACAGGAATCGCGACGGCTTCCGCCGCGGCCGGTTCGGCGGCCGCCGGAGGAATGGAAGCGGTGATGTCGGGGGTTGCGGTTATGGGGGCCGGCGCGGGCGGCTCAATCAACCGGGTCGCCGCGACATCCGGTGGCGCCATGATGGATTTCGATGCCATCAGCGGCGCAATGACGGGCGCCGACGCGGGCACCACCGGCTTGGCTGGCGCCGGTTCGGCTGTTACCACGGGGCTGACCGGTATCGACGTAATGGCCGGCAGCGACGGCTTGGCGGTCGGAATTGGAACCACTTCACTGGTGACCGGGGCTGCCGCCGGCACCTGGGCGGGCAGGGCAGTCTGGACTGGTGCGAGGTTGGCCGGCGCGGCTACTGCGACCTGTCGCTTGATCGATCCCGTGACCGAATCCAACCCCTGCTCGACGGAGGTGACGCGCGCATATAGCCGGTCGCGATCGCTGTTCAGCGTATCGATCGCCTGCGACAGGCGCTTGGCCTCGGTCTGGGTTTCCTTGGCGACAGACTGGATCTGCTGCGATTGCCGCGCCAGCATATCGGCGGATGCGTCCTGCTCCCGCCGCAGTTGCACCGAGCTTTGCCCGGCCAGAATCGCAACGATGACGGCCGCCACGGCGCCGACGCCCCACGACCCCAGACGCCAGAGCGTTCGCCGGTCGAGCGCATCTTCGTCCGCCAGAAACCCCGACAGCCAACCGGCGCCGGGCTCGGTTGAAAAAGTATCGGCCCACTGATCGCGTTTGTCTGACATGCGACGTCTTCGGCGCTCCCTGCGGGCCATGCGAATCACAGCGAAACATTATCAGGAAACCGTGTAGTGGCTCAGATGCGGTGGTCGCAGTACGACTGAAACTGCTTTCCTCTTCAGCGCAAAACGCTTTATGACGGCGACGGCGGCGATTGCGCCTTGCAGACGGGGATTTGGATGACCGGCAGAACCAGCCTGACCATTGTGCTCGCCGCCGGCGAGGGCACGCGGATGCGATCGTCGACGTCCAAAGTACTGCATCAGGTGGCCGGGCAGTCGCTGCTGGCCCATGTGCTTGACGCCGCGCCGCATGGCGCCGGAACCTCGCTGGCGATCGTAGTCGGTCCGGATCACCAGCCGGTGGCCGAGGAAGCCAAGCGGGTGCGGCCGGATGTCGCCACCTTCGTGCAGCGCGAACGACTGGGGACGGCTCATGCGGTGCTGGCCGCCAAAGCAGCGATCGCCGGTGGCGCCGACGATGTCCTGGTTGCGTTTGGCGATACGCCGCTGATTTCGGCCGAAACCTTTGAGCGTTTGCGCGCGCCGCTCAAAGCTGGCGCCGCGCTGGTGGTACTGGGGTTTCGCGCCGCCGACCCGACCGGCTACGGACGACTCTTGGTCGAAGGCGATCAGCTGGTGGCGATTCGCGAACATGCCGATGCGACAGCCGCCGAACGCGCGGTCAATCTCTGCAATGCCGGCGTGATGGCGTTTGACGGCAGGACGGCGCTGAAAATCATCGAGCAGATCGGCTGCGCCAATAGCAAGGGCGAATATTATCTGACGGACGCCGTCGAGGTGGTTCGCGCCATGGGCCTGCAGGCCACGGTGATCGAAACCGGCGAAGACGAAGTGCGCGGGATTAACACCAAGGCGCAGCTCGCCGAGGCCGAAGCGATCATGCAGGCGCGGTTGCGCCAGGCCGCGCTCGACGCTGGCGTCACCATCGTGGCCCCGGAAACTGTCTACCTCGCCGCCGACACGACATTCGGAAAAGACGTCACGCTCGAGCATTTCGTGGTGATCGGGCCGGGCGTCAGCATCGGCGACGGCGCGGTGATTCACGCCTTCTCGCATCTGGTGCAGGCGACGATCGGCAATAATACCTCGATCGGTCCCTATGCGCGGCTGCGGCCGGGCACGTCGGTCGGCGAGGGCGCGCGGATCGGCAATTTCGTGGAGACCAAGGCGGCGATCCTCGAGGCTGGCGTCAAGGTCAATCACCTCAGTTACATCGGCGACACCCATATCGGCGCGGGCGCCAATATCGGCGCCGGGACCATCACCTGCAACTATGACGGCTTCAACAAGCACAAGACCATGATCGGTGCCGGCGCCTTTGTCGGATCCAATTCGTCGCTGGTGGCGCCGGTGACGATCGGCGCCGGGGCCTATATCGGCTCCGGCTCGGTGATCACCCGCGACGTGGCGGACGACGCGCTGGCAGTCGAGCGCGGCCCGCAGGTTGCCAAGGAGGGCTGGGCGACGCGGTTTCGCGACACGAAGGCGCGTGCCGGCAAGTCGAAGTGAGGATGCCAGGCGCGGCCCGGTCAGGATTCCTCATCGGAGAACAAATCGCGCTTCAGCCGCCAGCCACGGCGCACGGCACGGGCGGGTTGTTCGCCGGGCGGGTGCGGTTGCTTGATGATTTTCCGGATGATCTCGGCGCTCTGATGCGGCGGCGGCCAATGCGCGAGGCGGCTGGCCTGGATCGGCCGCCTTCGGACCGGAGAGATCAGGCTCCGGTTATCGAATTTCCGTTCGCGCATGTCCGACATGGGCGCCGCCTCCCGCTGCTTCCGAGCCTTGATCAAACTCGTTGACAGTCTGTTAAACGAACCGGTTGAAAGCCCGGATTGGGCATTCGAAGCTGTCTCAATTGGCAATAATTATTGAGTATCAACGCGCCCGCAATTCTCGGTAAGAGAGGCGAGGCCGTTCTGGCATTCAAGTACCTCGGAAAGTTGAACGCGCATGTGCGGCATTGTCGGAATTCTGGGACGCGGTCCGGTGGCGGATCAGATTGTGGACTCGCTGAAGCGCCTTGAATATCGCGGCTATGATTCGGCGGGGGTGGCGACGCTGGAAGGCGACCATCTCGACCGGCGGCGCGCCGAAGGCAAGTTGAGGAACCTGGAAGCCAAGCTCGGCCAATCGCCGCTATCGGGACATATCGGCATCGGCCACACCCGCTGGGCCACCCATGGCAAGCCGACCGAGGCCAATGCTCATCCGCACGCCGCCGATGGCGTCGCGGTGGTACACAACGGCATCATCGAGAATTTTCGCGAATTGCGCATCATGCTGGAAGCGCAGGGCGCGGTGTTCGCCAGCGAGACCGATACCGAAGTCGTCGCCCACCTCGTCAACTCCTATCTCAACAAGGGCATGTCGCCGCCGGACGCGGTGAAGCAGGCGCTGCCGCATCTGCGCGGCGCGTTCGCGCTGGCCTTCATCTTCAAGGATCACCCCAATCTGCTGATCGGCGCCCGCAAGGGCTCGCCGCTCGCCATCGGCTATGGCGACGGCGAAATGTATCTCGGTTCCGACGCCATCGCATTGGCGCCGTCCACCGACGACATCAGCTATCTCGAGGATGGCGACTGGGCGGTGCTGAACCGCAAGGGCGCGGTGGTGCATAACGAGCAGGGCACGGTCGTGCACCGCGATGTGATGAAGTCCGGTGCGTCGTCCTTCATGGTCGACAAGGCCAACTACCGCCACTTCATGGCCAAGGAAATTCACGAACAGCCGGAAGTGGTCGGCCATACGCTGGCCCGCTATGTCGACATGGCCAGCGAGCGGGTGTCGCTGCCGGTCGCGCTGCCGTTCGATTTCAAGGACATTCAGCGCATTTCGATCACTGCCTGCGGCACTGCGAGCTATGCGGGCTACGTCGCCAAATACTGGTTCGAGCGGCTGGCGCGGGTGCCGGTCGGGCTCGATGTCGCTTCCGAATTCCGCTACCGCGAAGTGCCGGTGCGCAAGGGCGATCTGGCGATCTTCATCTCGCAGTCCGGCGAGACCGCCGACACGTTGGCGGCGCTGCGTTATGCCAAGGAGCAGGGCATGCATAGTTTGTCGGTGGTCAACGTCGCGACCTCGACCATCGCCCGCGAGAGCGAGACGGTGATGCCGACGCTGGCGGGGCCGGAGATCGGCGTCGCCTCGACCAAGGCCTTCACCTGCCAGCTGATGGTGCTGGCGGCACTGGCTGTGGCCGCGGGCAAGGCGCGCGGCGAGTTGTCCGATGAAGACGAAGCCAGGCTGGTGCACGGTCTGGTGGAAATCCCGCGGCTGATGGCCGAGGCGCTGACCACCGAGCCGCAGATCGAAAAGCTCGCCCGCGACATCGCCAAGTGCCAGGACGTGCTCTATCTCGGCCGCGGCACCTCCTATCCGCTGGCGCTGGAAGGCGCGCTGAAGCTGAAGGAAATCTCCTACATCCACGCCGAGGGCTACGCCGCCGGTGAGCTCAAGCATGGGCCAATCGCGCTGATCGATGAGAACATGCCGGTCGTGGTGATCGCGCCGTTCGACCGGGTGTTCGAGAAGAGGGTGTCGAACATGCAGGAAGTCGCGGCGCGCGGCGGCAAGATCATCCTGATGACCGACGCCAAGGGCGCCGAGGAGGCCACCGTCGAT
>JACMOT010000284.1 GCA_014377915.1 Tardiphaga sp. | reverse complement strand
GTCCTTGAACACTCCCCTAGCCATAAGGGGGCATGTTCACGTCGGGGCTGGCGCCCTGCGACCTTCGCTCCGGCCTGACGCTGCCGCGTCACCGCATCCCGCCCCGCGATCGCCGACGTCGCGAACGCCCCTCTCACCGGGGCGGGACGGAGCGGATTATAATCAATAAAGGATTATTGTCAACAAAAAATAGGAATAAATATTTGACGGGTTGCGGTCGCCCCGCATCGTCATTGCGGGGCGTGAGCGGCGCCAGCCGCGCGCGAACCCGGAATCTTGAAATGATCAGCGCAAAACAGCACGGGATTCCGGGTCCGCCGCCAGCGGCTCCGCCGCTATCGACGCCCCGGAATGACGAGGGAGGAGGACGGCAAGAGCCGCTCAATAATCCTTCAGCAGCCGTTCGATGTAATCGAGTTCGAGCTGCGGGCGGGTGGTGTCGCCGAGCCGGCGGCGCAGTTCTTCGAGAATGCGGCGAACGCGCTGCACGTCGATCTCGCCGGGAATCTTCACGCTGAGATCGTCGCCGAGGTCGCGGCTCTGCAACGGGCGGCCGAGTGGATCGCTCTGCCGGCCGGCGCCCTGCTGGCGGCCCGGATTGTTGCCGGGACCATCGCCCTGGCCTTCGCCCTCGCCGGGTTGCATGGCCTGCGCCAACGCTTGCGCGCCCTTGCGCATCGCATCGATGGCGCGGCCCTGCGAGCCCTGGGCGCCCTCGGCATTGCCGTCGCCAAGCTGGCCGTCGGCGTCGCCCATCGCGGAATCGGCGTCCCCCAGGCCATCGCCGTCATCGCCGGCCTCGCCCTGCTGGCCCTGTCCGCCCTGACCCTTTTCGCCTTTTTGGCCCTTCTGACCTTTCGGCCCCTGGCCCATGCCCTGCTTGGCGAGCTGGTCCTGCAGCTTCTTCAGCCGATCGCGCAGGTTCTGCTGGTCCTGCTGCAGATCGCTCATGCCGGGATCGCCCTGCTTGCCGTTGCGCGAGCGGTCGCGGCGGGAATCCTGGCCCTGCTTGAAGGTCTTGTCGCGCAATTGCTGCTGCTTGCGGATCATGTCGCCAAGCTCGTTCAGCGCCTGCTCCATCTCACCATCGCCCTGCTGGCCGGGCTGCGCCATCTGCAGGTTTTCCAGCATCTGCTGCAGCTGGTCGAGCAGCGCCTTGGCGCCTTCCTTGTCGCCGGCGCGCGACTTCTGCTCCATCTGCCGCATCATGTCGTCGAGGTCGCGCTGCCGCAGCACCTTGCTGTTCTTGTCGAGCGGGCGCGCCAGCTGCTGCGGATTGTCGCGCATCTTTTCGGCGAGCTGCTTCAGGAACTTGTCCATCGCGGCGCGCAGATTTTCGGTGAGCTTCTTGATTTCCTCGTCGCTGGCACCGCGGTCGAGCGCCTGCTTCAGCGCGTCCTGCGCCGCCTTCAGCGCCTTGTCGACGTCGGTGATATCGCCATCCTCGATGGTCACCGCCAGCGACCACAGCGAGGCAACGACCTCGCGCAGCGCGGCGACGGTACGGGCGCGATCGAGCTGGGTGGCGACGCTGCGCAGGCCGAGATACTGGCCGGTTTCCGGCGTGAACGCCTCCGGCGCGATCATCAGCGCCTCCAGCGCGAAGGCGACCTGGCTGTTCTGGGTAGCGTCGAGCGCGAGAATCCGCCGCTGCTCGATCAGCGCGCGCGGCAGCGGCTTGGTGAACAGCCGTTCCGGCAGCCGGGTGTTGAACGGCTCGCTCTTGCCCTCATTGCCGGATTCGTCCTTCGCGGTCAGCGTCAGCGTCACATCGGCGCCGGCATAGGGATCCTCGGAGAGGTCCTTGACGGTCTGGCCGACGCCATTGCGGGTGCGCGCGTTGGGCAGCACCAGCGAGAATGACGGCGGCTCGAACAGCGGGCGTGGCTTGGCGCCCTTGGTATCGGTCGCGCGGGCGACGAATTGCGCATGGGCTTCGGTGACGCCGTAATCGTCCTCGAGCTTGTAGGACATCTGCAGCGAGCCGCGCGCCTGGCGCTCGGGATCCTTGGCCAACGCGATGGTCGGCGCCCGATCGGCAGTGGCGGTGAATTTCCACACCGGCTGGCCGGACGGCGCGCGGACATGCGCGGTGCCATCGGCGGCAATGGTGAAGTGCTTTTCGCTGGTGCCCTTCGGCGCATCGGTGGCGGGCGCCGCCTCGGTGACACCGCCGGACAGCGCGACGTCGAGTGCGCCGCCGCTGGAGCGGACGATCAAGCTGCTGCCGACCGGCACCGGTAACGCGGCGGCATCGGCCGTGCCGGCCTCCTTGTTGGCGGCGGAGAGAATGATCGGCGGCCTGCCGGTATAAAGCGGTGGCGTCAGCCAGGCGTCGACGCGAACATTGGCAGGCGCCAGCACGCCGTTCCAGTCGAACGCCGCCATGATACGGGCGCCACGTTCACCGGACGCGGCAAACCAGGTCGCGACCAGCAGCACCGCGACCAGCGCGCGCAGCGCCCACGGGTCGTGCCGCGGCAGCCGTGGCGATGGCAGGCCGGCGCGGATTTCCTTCAGTGACAACAATGTACGCTCGCGCTGCACCTGCCACAGCGCGCGGGCCATCGGATCCTGCGTCGACAGCGTGTCGGCCAGCGCCGTCGCCGGGCGGTGCCGGATTCCGGTACCGCGGTCGAGCCGCGACAACCCTTCCTCGCGTGACGGCCAGCGGAATTTAACCAAAGGAACCAGCGTCGCCAGCGCGCCCAGCGCGAACAGCGAAAGCCCGATGGCACGGGCGATGAACGGCAGCATCAGCCACAGCCCGGCCCATGAGGCCACCAGGAACAGGCCAATGACGCTGACCAGACGCGCCAGATGCGGCCAGCCGCGCTCCCACGCGATTGACCAGCGGGCGCGCTGCAACGCCTGCGTCAGCTGAAGCTGCGCCATCGTTTCAGGATCGCGCGGGACGTCTGGTCGTTCGGGGGGCGTGGCGCTCACGACGATCTCCGGGGTTGCCGAACAGCACACTAGCACGACGGCTGCAATGAGGCATGCCATGGCGCCGGCACAACACCATGCAAGCGGCGAGCCTAAGGGGATTCGGGGAGAATAGGGTCACGAAGCCGTGAGGGGTATTTTAATGAAGCAAGCGCTGGCGCGCTTTCCCTCCCCCGCGCCTTCGCGTGGGGAGGGTGGCCTGCCGAAGGCCGGTCGGGTGGGGGTGGTGCAGCCTGCGCCGTTGAGTGTGAGGCATTCCCCAACCGTCGCATTCGTTCGCTGCGCTCTCAAACGCGCCACCCTCCCCACTGCGCGCGGCTATGCCGCGCTTGGGGGAGGGAAAGAGCCCTCACAGCCAGGGCGCGGTCTTGTCCAGGGCAATGAGGTCCTCGACCTCGACCCGCGGTCGGACCACGGCGTATTGATTGCCGTTGACCAGCACTTCCGGCACCAGCGCCCGGGTGTTGTAGGTTCCGGCCTGCACGGCGCCATAGGCGCCGGCGGTCATCACCGCGATCAGGTCGCCGGGCTTCGGCAGCGGCAGCTTGCGGTCCAGCGCCAGATAGTCGCCGGTCTCGCAGACCGGGCCAACCACGTCGGCGACGATCATCGAAGCGTCTTCGGCCGGCGCCTGCACCGGCAGGATTTCGTGATAGGCCTCGTACAAGGTCGGCCGGATCAGATCGTTCATCGCCGCGTCGATGATGACAAAATTCTTGCCGTCGCCGTGCTTCACATAGACCACCCTGGCGACCAGGATGCCGGCATTGCCGACGATCAGGCGCCCGGGCTCGAACATCAGCGTGCAGCCAAGATTGTGGGTCACACGCTTGACCATCGCCGCATAGGCCGCGGGCTCCGGCGGCACTTCGCGGTCCTCATAATAGGGAATGCCGAGGCCGCCGCCGACATCGACATGGCTGATCGTGTGGCCGTCGCCGCGCAGCACGGTGACGAAATCGGCCAGCAGCCGGAACGCCACCTCCATCGGTGCCAGATCGGTGATCTGGCTGCCGATATGCACGTCGACGCCGCGGACCTTGATGCCCGGCAGCTTCGCGGCGCGGGCATAGACGGCGCGCGCGCCGGACAGCGGGATGCCGAACTTGTTCTCGGACTTGCCGGTGGTGATCTTGGCATGGCCGCCGGAATCGACGTCCGGATTGACCCGGATCGAGATGCGCGCGGTGCGTCCCATCTCGACGGCCAGCGCCGACAGCAGTTCAAGTTCGGGCTCGGATTCGACGTTGATGCAGAGAATATCTTCCGACAACGCGGCGCGCAGCTCGGTCGCGGTCTTGCCGACGCCGGAAAACAGGATCTTGTTCGGCGGAATGCCGGCCGCCAGCGCCCGCTTCAATTCGCCGCCGGACACCACATCGGCGCCGGCGCCGAGCCTGGCCAGGGTCCGCAGCACCGACTGGTTGGAGTTCGCCTTCATGGCATAGCAGACCAGCGAATCGACATCGGCAAAGGCCGCGCTGAACACGCGATAATGCCGCTCCAGGGTCGCTGTCGAATAGCAATAAAACGGCGTGCCGACAGTCTCGGCCATTTCGGCAATATTCACGCCCTCGGCGTGAAGCACGCCGTCGCGGTAGTCAAAATGGCGCATGACGGGCTAGTCCAGCAGCGGATCGAGGAGGAACGGCTTCTTGCGGCCCTTCGCGGCGGCGGGCGGCGCATCATCGGCGCCGGTGGTCGGTGCGAAGATGGCAGCACCCTTGTTGGCCGCGGACTGCGAATCGGCGCTCGCCGGCTGCGCCATCGGAGCGTCCGGCTGCAGCGATGACTGCTGCGGTGGCCGATCGAGGCCGCCCTTGCGGCCGCAGCCGGCCAGCGCCAGCGCAGAAACGGTCAGAACAAGAAAAGCCCATCGCGAAGACGCAGGGCGGGTCGAACGATTCACGGCGATATCCCCAAATGCAGCCGCACCATACTAAGATTGGCGCGGGCTGGCGAGAGGTGCTGTCGTCCCCGCGAAGGCGGGGATCCATATCCTCAGGCGTCGTAACTAAAATACCGCAGCTTCCGTGTTCGAATTGAGGAGACGGAGCCTATGGGTCCCCGCTTTCGCGGCGACGGCACGCCTATTTCCGCTCTTTTTCCAGTCGCTTGAGCCAGGCTTTCGCCTGCGCCAGGACGTTCTTCGGCGCCGTACCGCCATAGCTGACGCGGCTTTTCACCGAGGATTCCACCGACAACACGGCCAGCGCCGCGGCGGTGATCTTCGGCTCCACCGCCTGCATATCCTTCAGCGGCAATTCGTGCAGCGGCACGCCGGCCCTGGTGGCGAGGCCAACGATCTTGCCGGTGACGTGATGGGCATCGCGGAACGGCATTTTCAGGGTGCGGACCAGCCAGTCCGCCAGATCGGTGGCGGTGGCGTAGCCCTCGCCGGCGGCGGCGTGCATTTTCGCCTCGTTGGGCACGAGGACGCGAACCATGCCGGTCATCGCGCGAATCGCCAGCGACAGCGCCGAAAACGCCTCCATGGCGCCCTGCTTGTCCTCCTGCATGTCCTTTTGATAGGCCAGCGGCAGGCCCTTCATGACGATCAACAGCCCGGTCAGCGCGCCGATCACCCGGCCGGTCTTGGCGCGGACCAGCTCGGCGGCGTC
>JACMOT010000283.1 GCA_014377915.1 Tardiphaga sp. | reverse complement strand
CGTGACCGTCAAGCGCGGCGATACGACCCTGGATCTGAAGGCGACGCCGCAACTGAAGGAAATCAAGGACAGTTTCGGCAATGTCCACCGCCACGGCGTGCTCGGCATTACCCGGGCGACGGCGGTCGGTGAAGTCACCACCGAGCGGGTCAACCCGGCCACCGCGCTGGTGCTGGGCGTCAAGGAGACCTGGTTCGTCGTCGACCGCACCATCGCCTATATCGGCGGCGTGTTTACCGGCCGCGAGGCCGCCGCCCAGATCGGCGGGCCGATGCGAATCGCCCAGATCTCGGGGCAGGTGGCGACCATCGGCCTGACCGCGCTGATTCACCTGGCGGCGGTACTTTCGATCTCGATCGGGCTGCTGAACCTGTTCCCGGTTCCGCTGCTCGATGGCGGTCACCTGCTGTTTTACGCCGTCGAGGCGATCCGTGGCCGCCCGCTCTCTGAACGGGCGCAGGAATTCGGATTCCGCATCGGATTGGGGCTGGTACTGATGTTAATGGTCTTTGCAACCTATAACGATATTCTTCATCTGGCGGCGTCATGATGCGGCTCCGGGGCAACGTGGCCGATGGGCAACGTCTTGGAATGAAATTGGAATTGCACCGCGAAAGGTCGTTTGCCAGTTTGGTAAAATTGGCTACAAGCGAAGCAACAAATGGGATTCTGCCAGTTCGTAGGGGTGCGGGCCGGCGATGGAATGATAAGGGCGCTTGGCGCATGATTTTTGGATTGCGGGTAATCCGGGGTAGCCTGCTTGCTGCTTCACTCTTGGTCGCCATGCCGGTCGCCGCGTCGGTGACGGCAGCGCTTCTTTCGTCGACGGCGATGGCCCAGACGGCGGCATCGATCGCCGTCGAAGGCAATCGCCGCGTCGATGTTGAGACGATTCGCTCCTACTTCCGGCCCGGCCCGAGCGGTCGGCTCGACCAGGGCAATATCGATGATGGCCTCAAGGCCCTGATCGAGACCGGCCTGTTCCAGGACGTCAAGATCAACCAGGGCGGGGGTCGTCTGGTGGTCTCGGTGGTCGAGAACCCGGTGATTGGTCGTATCGCGTTCGAGGGTAACAAGAAGGTCAAGGACGACCAGCTTACCGCCGAGATCCAGTCGAAGCCGCGTGGCACGCTGTCGCGCCCGATGGTGCAGTCCGATGCGTCCCGCATCTCCGAGATCTATCGCCGCTCCGGCCGCTACGACGTCAGTGTCGTGCCCGAGATCATCGAGCAGCCGAACAACCGCGTCGACCTGATCTTCACGGTTACCGAAGGCCAGAAGACCGGCGTCAAGTCGATCGAATTCATCGGCAACAGCTTCTACTCGTCCTATCGCCTCAAGGACGTCATCAAGACCCGCGAATCCAACCTTCTGAGCTTCCTGGCATCGGGCGATATCTATGATCCGGACCGCGTCGAAGCCGATCGCGACCTGATCCGCCGCTATTACCTGAAGAACGGCTTCGCCGATGTGCAGGTCGTTGCCGCGCTCACCGAATATGATCCCGACAAGAAGGGCTTCCTGGTCACCTTCAAGATCGAGGAAGGCGCCCAGTATCGCGTTTCTTCGGTCGACATGCAGTCCACCATCCCGACCCTCGATGCCAACTCGCTGCGCGGCTTCTCCCGCGTCACCGTCGGCTCGCTCTACAACGCGGAAGCGCTGGAGAAATCGGTCGAGGAAATGCAGATCGAAACATCGCGGCGTGGCTATGCCTTCGCGGTGGTCCGCCCGCGTGGCGATCGCAACTTCGAAGCCCACACCGTCTCGATCGGCTTTGCCATCGAGGAGGGCGCGCGCACCTACATCGAGCGCATCAATGTGCGCGGCAACACCCGTACCCGGGATTACGTCATTCGCCGCGAGTTCGATCTCTCGGAAGGCGATGCCTATAACCGGGCGCTGGTCGATCGCGCCGAGCGACGCCTCAAGAACCTCGACTTCTTCAAGAGCGTGAAGGTCTCGACCGAGCCCGGCTCGTCCAGCGATCGCGTGATCCTGGTGGTCGATCTGGAAGAGAAATCCACCGGCGACTTCTCGGTCTCGGGCGGTTACTCGACCACCGACGGCGCCCTCGGCGAAGTCAGCGTCTCCGAGCGTAACTTCCTCGGCCGCGGCCTGTTCGCCAAGGCTTCGGTGCAGTACGGCCAGTATGCCCGCGGTTACTCGCTGTCCTTCGTCGAGCCCTATCTGCTCGATTACCGCGTCGCGCTCGGCCTCGATTTCTTCCAGCGCGAGCAGCTGTCCAACAGCTACATCTCGTACAACACCAAGACGATGGGCTTCAGCCCGCGCCTCGGTTTCGGTCTGCGGGAAGATCTGTCGCTGCAGCTGCGCTACTCGATCTATCAGCAGCAGATCTCGCTGCCGCCGGCACTGACAAATTGTAACAACAACACGCCCGGACTGCAGACGCCCGGTTTCCTGAATGGTCAGAACCCGAACTCGTTCAATCCGGCCAACAGCTCAACCTGGGGCTGCTATGCCGACGGCGAATCTTCGCTGCCGGTCCGCAAGGAACTGGCTGGCGGTGCCACCATCACCTCGCTGGTTGGCTACACGCTCAACTACAACACCCTGGACAACAACAAGAACCCGACCGACGGCCTGTTCGTCGAGTTCAAGCAGGACTACGCCGGTGTTGGCGGCGACGTCAGCTACCTGAAGACCACGGTTGATGCCAAGTACTACACCCCGCTGGTGTCCGACATCGTCGGTCTGCTGCGGGTGCAGGGTGGCATGCTGAACAGCGTCGGCAAGGACATCCGCATGCTGGACAACTTCCAGATGGGTCCGAACCTGGTCCGTGGTTTCGCACCGAACGGTATTGGCCCGCGTGACATCAGCTACGTTGCTTTGGGCTCCTATGGCGACGCGCTGGGCGGCACGAAATATTGGGGCGCATCGGCCGAATTGCAGATGCCGTTCTGGTTCCTGCCGAAGGAAGTTGGCATCAAGGGCGCGGTCTATGCCGATGCCGGCGGCCTGTGGGACTACAAGGGACCGACTTCCTGGGCCCAGACGAGCGAGCAGAACGTGGCCGGCTGTATTCCTGCCAGCAAGACCACCGTTGGTACCTGCACCGGACTGCAGTTTGACGATGGCAATGTCGTCCGCTCGTCGGTCGGCGTGGGCGTGATCTGGCAGTCCCCGTTCGGTCCGCTGCGCTTCGACTACGCGGTGCCGATCACCAAGGGTGCATATGATCGCGTGCAGCAGTTCAAGTTTGGCGGCGGAACTTCGTTCTGAGTTTGATCTCGCGCCGGACCGCGACGGGTGGAATGGCGCAGCCAAGCTTCTTCAAACAATCGCCGTCGTTGACGCTGGCTGAAATTGCCGCGTTTGCGAAGGCGGAGCTGGTCGACCCCACGCGGGCCGACCAGCGTATTACCGGCCTGGCGTCGCTCGACCAGGCGGGTCCGCACCATCTCGCCTTCTTCGACAACGTTCGTTACATCCACCAGCTCGCGCAGACCCGTGCCGGCGCTGTTCTGGTGAGCGTCCGGTTCAAGGGCGACATTCCCCCCCATCTTGCCGTGTTACGTTCCAGAAGCCCGTTCGCGGATTTCGTGGCGCTGAGCCGCGACTGGCATGACGACGCGTTGCGCCCGCAATCCGGCTTCGGCCTGACCGGGGTGGCGGTGTCGGCGGTCGTCCACCCGACGGCGCAGCTGGAGGACGACGTCACCGTCGATCCGCTGGCGGTGATCGGGCCGAATGTCGAGATCGGTTCAGGCTCGGTGATCGGCTCCGGCGCGGTGATCGCGGCCGGCGTCAAGATCGGGCGCGACTGCAATGTCGGCGCCAATTCGTCGATCCAGTTCGCGCTGATCGGCAATAACGTGCTGATCCACCCCGGCTGCCTGATCGGGCAGGACGGCTATGGCTTCATCTTCGGCGCGGAAAGCCACCTCAAGGTACCGCAGACGGGCCGCGTGCTGATTCAGAACGACGTCGAGATCGGCGCGGCGACCACGATCGACCGCGGCAGCCTGCGCGACACCGTGATCGGCGAAGG
>JACMOT010000282.1 GCA_014377915.1 Tardiphaga sp. | reverse complement strand
GGCTTGAGCTTATCCAACAAGATCGAGCGACGGCACCTCGGCTGCCGTCGCTCGATCGGCGTCAGATAACAGCCAGCCTATGGGCAAGCGTAACGGTTGCCGTCATACCCAAGATAGCTGCCCGTACGCACATTGTAGGACTTGTAGGTCTGGATGCAGTAGTCGACATCGCGACCACCGGCCGGTGCGACTTCCACGACCTCGCCGCCATCATCATACGGCGCGCCGTAATAGGCGCCGTAGGAACTGCCGTAATAGCCGCCGCCATAGCCGGAGTTACCGTAATAGCCGGGATAGCCCCGCTGCGAGGCGATCGCGCCGCCGATCAAGGCGCCGGCCACCGCGCCGGGAACAAAGCCGCCGCCGCCGCGGTTCCAGCCGCCACCGCGTCCGAAATTACCGCCGCCGCCGCCGAAACGTGGGCCACCGCCCATGCCGACGCGCGGACCGCCACCGCCGCCGCCACCCACCCGGGGACCACCGCCGCCGTGACCACCACCATGACCACCGCCGCCGCGCATCCCATGGCCCTGCGCATGGCTGGGGGTCGCATCAATCACCGGTACCGCCAGCGTCAAAATGGCGGCGGCACCCAATATCTTCAAACTCAACATGTTCGTCTCCTGTTCGGGATGCATTCCCAACCCGTTCACTCGGCAACTGTTCCGGTCCGCGCGCTTGCGATCGACAATCTGACCGATCGGACGTGTACGGCGCCTGAACGCGCGGGACCGATCGTGCACCGCGTGATGCGGTCGAAGTGGGGTCGTTTCCCGACTGATGCGAGGCCTGTCACAGCCTGTTGCGGGCGGCAATCGGTCACGCGTAACTGGACAATCCGGCTCCCGAATGGCATCAAGAGGCCTAGCAATTCTCCAACCGGCGCGGTCTATGAAACTGTTTCTGCTGAAATTTTTCACATGGTGGAGCGGCCAGACCTTCGGCACGCAATTGTGGACCTGGCGGTTCGGCGAGCTGGTCGGCCGCGACGAAATGGGCAACACCTATTATCGCACCAAGGGCGGCGTGATCGACCCTACGCTCGGCTTCCAGCGTCGCTGGGTGGTCTATAATGGCTACGCCGAGGCCACCAAGGTGCCGCCATCCTGGCATGGCTGGCTGCATCATACGGTCGACGTCGCGCCGACCGAGGAGACCTATGTCGATCGCGAATGGCAGAAGCCGCATCAGCCGAACCTGACCGGCACGCCGGCCGCCTATCGCCCGGCCGGCTCGACCCTGGCCGGCGGCCGCCGACCCAAGGCCACCGGCGACTACCAGTCCTGGACGCCCGGCAGCTAGGCTTCCGCGGACTGTAGCCGTGCGGCGGCGCGGATCATCGATTCGCGGCGCGCGGTCTGCCCGGCAATCCGCTTGTTGACGGCCGCGAGCACCTCTGCCGGCGCCGTGTCCGGCGAGCCCGCATTGAATGGCGGCGCCGGGTTGTATTCGATCCCGAGCTGGATCGCCTCGGCGGTCGGCCGGTCGGCCAGGATTTCCACCAGCGTCAGTCCGAAGTCGATGCCCGCCGTCACGCCGCCACCGGTGATGCGGTTGCGATCGACGCACACCCGCGTCCGGCTCGGGATGGCGCCGAACCCGCTCAGATAGTCGATCGCCGACCAATGCGTGGCGGCACGATAGCCCCGCAGCAATCCGGCGGCGCCGAGCACCAGCGAGCCGGTGCACACCGAGGTCACGTAGCGCGCGCCCGCCGCCTGCCGGCGCAGAAACGCCAGCATCACGTCATCATTGACCATGTCGTTGACGCCGCTGCCGCCCGGCACGCAGATCACGTCAAGCTGCGGGCAATCCTCGAAGCTGATGGTTGGCTGCAGGGTCAGTACCGTGTCGCTCGGGACCGGCTCGATGCGCTTCCAGACCAGATGCACTTTGGCGCCGGGCAGGGCGGAGGACACCTGCAGCGGGCCGGTGAGGTCGAGTTGGGTCAGGTTGGGAAACAGCAGCAGGCCGATGTGCAGCGGCGTGGGCATCGCAGAACTCCTGGGGTTGTTGACGGAGCCAAGCTGACATGGTTGGTTTGTGGCCGAAATGGCAAACTTCCCTCTTTAACGGACACGGTCATGATTGGCGTGCTGCTGTTTCCCGACTTCCAGCTGCTCGATGCCGCCGGCCCGATCTCGGCGTTCGAGGTCGCCGGACGGCTCAGCGGGTCGCCGGTGACGATCCGGGTGCTGGCGGAGAAGCCGGGTGAAGTGCGCAGTTCGTCGGGCGTGGCGTTGATGGCGCGCGGCCTGCGCGCCGCGGGGGCGCTGCGCACCCTGATCGTCGCCGGCGGTGAAGGTGTCCGCGCCGCTGCCGCGAGTCCGCGGCTGCTGGCTTTCGTGCGTTCCGCGGCCCGGCGTGGTGTCCGCGTCGCCAGCGTCTGTTCCGGCGCCTATGTGCTGGCGGAGGCGGGGCTGCTCGATGGCCGCCGCGCCACCACGCATTGGCGCCACACCCGGCATTTCTGCGCGACCTATCCCAAGGTGCGGCTGGAGCCCGACCAGATCTATGTCCGCGACGGCGGGATCTGGAGTTCGGCCGGGATCAGCGCCGGCATCGACCTGGCGCTGGCGATGGTGGTGGAGGATTACGGCGAGGAGATCGCGCAGGCCACCGCCCGACAGCTCGTGCTGTATCATCGCCGCAGCGGTGGCCAGTCGCAGTTCTCGGCGCTGCTCGAGCTGAAGCCGCCATCCGGACGCTTCGCGACCTTGCTGGCCTGGGCGCGCGAGCACCTCGACCGGCCGCTCACGGTGGACCGGCTGGCGGAACAGGCCGGCATGAGCGCGCGGCATTTTTCCCGCGCCTTCATCGCCGAGACCGGCACCACGCCCGCCAAGGCGGTGGAGCGGTTGCGCATCGAGGAAGCCCGCGCGCGCGGGCAGTCATCCAGCGAGTCGATCGAGGGGGTGGCGCGTCGCACCGGCTTCGGCGATCCCGAGCGGATGCGCCGCGCCTTCATCCGCAGCTTCGGCCAGCCGCCGCAAGCCATGCGACGCGCCGCGCGGGCGTCGGCAGTCTGATGGCGCCGTGCGTCAGGCGACGGCACCGCGAATTTGGCTGGACTTGCCGTATGGCAGGATTGGCGGCAGGCCGTGCCAGCCGCATCGCCGCGGGTACGGCGATGTAGGAGGCCGATGCGGCGAGCGTCATCAGTACGGCTGTGCTGCAATGGATAGCCCGAGCATGATCGCCATCGACTATTTCCCTTCAGGTTCAGCGACTGGAGCGCGCGCTGGGACAGAAGCTGATCGAGCGCCCCCCTCGCTCGGTCAAGCTCACATCAGAGGGCGAGGTATTTCTCGGATAGGCGCGGCGTCTTCTGAACCTCAAAGATGAAGTCGTGTCGCGCGCCAATGAACCACGAATGCACGGCACGGTGCGTCTCGGTACGCCGGAAGATTTCTCTTGCCGGCAAGAAAGCGACCAAGCCGGGCGGTCTGACGATGCCCGGTGGTCAGGGTGCGGCAATTCAAAAATCGGCTGAACGCGGTGCGGCAGCCGCCCGGCTGCTCGCGTGACATCGCCGTCGCGCACCACGGCAGCGATGCCACGAAAGTCCGACAGATCCATTCGTCCGGTCATCTTGTTAGGAGATGTTTTCGATCCCTATTATTCATTTTCTGTGATGAACAGCGTCAGGTAAAGCCTGATCCAAGACGACGGCATCTCGGAAACTGAATAGGAAATTCCATGATCGTCACCGTATTTCGCTCCCGGATGAAGTCCGGTGTCCAGGACGAGTATGGTCCAATGGCAAAACGCATGAGCGAACTAGCGAGAACAATCCCCGGCTACATATCGCACAAGGGTTTCGTTGCCGACGATGGGGAGCGGGTGACGATCGTCGAGTTTGAAACGGAAGAAGCGCTTCATCAATGGCGTATCGATCCCGAGCACGGCAAGGCAAAGAGACGTGGCGTAGAGACCTTTTTCAGTGAATTCAAATACCAGATTTGCAGCGTTATTCGGGAGCGGATGTGGACAGTAAAGCCAACCCGCCCCGCTTGAATGGATCATCAATCGAAGGGTAGGTGGTCCCGGTTGTTCGAACAGATTTTCCGCGTCGATAAGTGGCGCTTCCGCCGGGGTTGGCTGCCATGCGGATCAGCGGCGAGTTGAAGTGGGCCTGACCGGGCGCTTGGCCGTCAAGGCTGGAGTGAGGCCTTCGGCGGCATAAGCCGTCTTGAGGTCCGGCTGCGAGACAAGGCTCCGGACCCGCTGACGATGGAGTAGCGAACGCCTGAATGGCCGCGCTATCAATATCGGGCAACAACCGGCTCGTTGAAATTGTAGTTCACGCCGGCGCGAACCACTTGGAAGCGGTTGGCCACTTCCGAATTGATCGTGGTGGATCCGCCGGGGCCGCTCAGCACGCCCGCACGCGTGCTCTTGCCTGCGTCGATGTAAAGGTATTCGAGCTTCGCCGACCACCCGGCGTTGAGGGCGACTTCGGTGCCGCCACCGATGGTCCAGCCAGCCCGGGTGTCGCTGCGCACGTCGTTGCTGAAGGCGAGGTTGAGCGGTGCGAGCTGCGCCGTCGTGGCCGTGGTGACGATGCCGTTTTCGACCTTCACGAACGCCGCGCCCGCGGTGGAGTACAGCAGGGCGGGGCCGGTCGTGGTGCCGAACCGGCCGCGCAACGTGCCGTACCAGTTGGTCTTCTGGCTCATCACGAAGCCGTCGTTCCAGTCCTGGTGCGAGGCCTTGATGCCGAGATAGCCGATGTCGCCCTCGACGCCGGCGAACCAGCGCGGCCGACCGAACAGGTTTATGACATTGTAGCCCGCCTGGATGCCGGCGGCCCCGCCGCCGCCGCGCATGTCGTTATCTGCCTTCAGCGGTCCGCCGCCGAAATTGCCGGGAGCGGGGGAGGTGGTCAGGCCGCCGCCCGCGTTGCCGCCGAGATAGAAGCCAGCCCAGTTGTGGCTGGTCGGCAGCATCACGCCGGAGAAGAACGGTAGCGCCTCGGCGGGACCGCCGAATTGATAGTTGAGCCCGGTTTTGATGACGTGGAAATCGTTGCGGAACGAGACGTTCTGCGGGACGCCGAGCAAATTGGTCGCGACGTTGGTGGTGCCCGCGTCGATATAGAGGTACTCGGTCTTCTGGCTCCAGTTGCGGCCGAGCTTGGTTTCGATGCCTGCGCCGGCGGTCCAGCCTGTCTTCGTGACAGTGAGTGCGTCAGCCGCCCTGACCGGCGTGCAGTTCGCGCAGCCGCCAAACGAATCCTCGATATTGAGGAAAGCGGCGCCGCCCGTGACGTAGAGCAGCGACGGTCCGGTGACGTATCCCAGTCTGGCGCGCGCGGTGGCGTAACCGCCGGTCTTGACGCCGGCGGACACGGATGGATCGTTCCACTCGGTGAATTTGCGCTTGTTGTCGAGAAAGCCGAGATCGGCCTCGAGGCCGATCAGCCATGCCGGGCTAGCCTGCCAGTTGAGGCCCACGGTGGCGCCCGCGGTCCAGCTCTTCTGGGAGATGTCAACGCTGCCCAGTGCCAGGCCTCCGGGCGTCGTGGCGCTGGATTGGCCAATCGAGCTGCCCCAGTAGCCGCCGAGATAGAAGCCGCTCCAGTCACGCGCGACGGCCGGCGCGGCCTTGTAGGCCGGGGCCCGGGGAAGGTCCGCGGCAACTGCCACGCCCGCGGTGAACATCAGCGCTGCGCCGCCGAGGAGAAGGATCTTCATGATGCGTCTGCCCCAAACCGATTCTGGAATTGTCTGGAAACATTAGCCGGTTCCTGGCGCTGGAACCCGCTTTGTGGTATGTACAGACGCGTCGCGGAGGCGTAATTGATCGTGGTGTTGCCGGACGGGGACATTTATGTCCGGTTGGTGACTTAATAATCGCCCTGCCGGACATTCAGCGTTGCGCCCGACGTTGCGCCACCCAACCCATCAGCGGGGCCGCGAAGGCTGTGGACCAGAAATACGGTGCCGCCGCCGCGGCGACGGCGGCCGCGGCGGTGCCGAGCAGGAACGCCACGACCGGATAAATTGCCGGCACCATGCTCGCCCACTGACGGCGCCCGTTCAGCGCGATTAGCCACAGCAGCGCATTGATCGTTGCGATGGTGGTGAGGTGAAATCCATAGACGATGGTAACGACACTGTTTGATTGATAGCTGCCGTAGAGGCCATTGGTCGCCGGCAGCACGATGATCGACAGCAAGAACAGCAGATTGAGGAATACGACGCCGCGTCCGGCTTGCGGAGCGATGGCCAGGCGGCGCTGGTGGCTGAACCAGAACACGCCGGCGATGATGAAGCTCAGTATCAGCGGCACCATGTGCGGCGCATAGGCGCGATATAGTTCGGTCCAGTTTGGCGCTGCGCTCAGCCCGGAGGGTTTTGGCAGATTGTAAGCGAGCAACGTCATGGCAACGCCGAAGATGGTGTTGCTCAGCGCTTCCAGCCGGCGCATCTCGAAGCGATCGTCTGGCGCCAACATGGTCTCTCGCATTTCCGGTTGCCGTCTAGCCCAACGCCTTCAGCCATATCCCTATCGCATGCAGCGCCTCATTCGCCATTGGTAAAATCTTGCCCATGGTGACGAAGCCGTGAAACTGGCCCGGATAGGTCTGATACGCCACCTCGACGCCGGCCTCCGACAGCCGCCTCGCATATTCGTTGCCTTCGTCGCGCAGCGGATCGGCGCCGGCGGTGAGCACGAAAGCCGGTGGCAGGCCACTGAGGTCCTCGGCGCGCGCGGGCGAGGCGCGCCAGTTGTCGATGTCGCCGGCATCGTTGAGGTAGTGATCGCGAAACCAGCGCATCACCGTGTGGCTGAGCAGGCAGTCGGTCTCCGGCTCGCTGTGCGAGGGATGGTTCATGCGGAAGTCGGTGGCCGGATAGATCAGTAGCTGGCCCCGCAGCTTCAGGCCGCGCTCGCGGGCCTCGATCGCAACGATGGCGGCGAGGTTGCCGCCGGCGCTGTTGCCGCCGACGCTGGTCCGGCTGGCGTCGATATTGGGCTGGATGGCGTTGTCGGCGATCCATTGGGTGGGGGCGGGC
>JACMOT010000281.1 GCA_014377915.1 Tardiphaga sp. | reverse complement strand
TCCTTCTCGGCGATGCCCTTGGACATCAGGTTGAAGTAGGACGAGAACGAGAAGCCGGTGATGGCGTCGACCTTGCCGTCGGCGAGCATCGGCTCGCGCACCGGGAAGCCGACATTCTCGATCTTGACCTTGCTGTCGTCGATCTTGTTCTCCTTGACGAAGGCCTTCCATTGCGCGAACGCGCCGTCCGGCGCCGGAGCACCGAGGATCTTGCCTTCGAGATCCTTCGGCGCGTTGATGCCGGACTTGGCGAGGCTGACGATCGAGAACGGCGGACGGTCATAGACCATCAGCACGCCCTTGATGTCCTTGTCCGGGTTCTGGTCGCGGAAACGCGCCAGCGAATTGATGTCGAAGAAGCCGATCGGATAGGTACCCGCCGCGACGCGCGCGATGCCGGCGACCGAGCCGGGACCGGAGTCGACGGTGACGTTGAGGTCCTCGGCCTTGTAGTAACCCTTGTCGATGGCGACGAAATACGGCGCTGACGGGCCTTCGAATTTCCAGTCGAGGGCGAATTTGAGATCGGTTTCAGCGCTGGCCGAGATGGCCGAAGCGGCCAGCAACGCGCCCGCGAGCGCGGTCAAACCCAGTCTGCGAAACATCTCAATTCCCCCCTGTGATCCATAAGCCCATCCCAAGCTAGCACAGGCCGTGCCAGTCCAAGTGTTATCCGGATCAAGGCGGGCTTTCGTGCATGCCGTCTGGCGCAAAGGCGCAACCGATGCGACACCGGGTTTCGACCGGCTAAAAAATAGGCAACAGCGCCGTGACGTGCCTCTCTCTTTCGCCGGCCCCCATGCAATCGCAGCCCGGAGTGGCTAGATGGCATGAGAATACAAATCTCGGAGAGCCCCATGTCCCACGCAGCCTTGTCGCCCGGCGCGGTCGCCGTCATCACCGGCGGCGCATCCGGCATCGGCCTTGCCGCGGCAACGCGGCTGGCCCAAGCTGGCCTGCGGGTCTGCATCGCGGATACCAATGAACCCGCCCTGGCCACCGCGGCGGCGGCGTTGGCATCGATCGCGCCCAAGGGACCCGCCAGCGTGATGGCGATGGCCATCGATGTCAGCCGGCGCGAGACGCTGGTGCGGCTCGAGGCCGCGGTGCGCGACCGTTTCGGCGGCACCGACGTGCTGATCAACAATGCCGGCATCCAGCCTGGCGCCAGGATGTTCGATCCGCTGGACAATTGGGAACGCATCCTCGGCGTCAACCTCTGGGGCGTGATCCACGGCACCCAGGTGTTCGTGCCCAACATGATCGCGCGCGGCCGCCCCGGCCTGGTGATCAATACCGGCTCCAAGCAGGGCATCACCACGCCGCCCGGCTCGCCTGCCTATAACGTCTCGAAGGCCGGCGTCAAAACCTTCACCGAGGCGCTGCAGCATGAATTGCGCAACACCTCCGACCACCAGCTGTCGGCACATCTGCTGATCCCCGGCTTCGTCTTTACCGGGCTGACAGCGGGCGATCGCACCGAGAAGCCCGCCGCCGCCTGGACGCCGGAGCAGACCGTCGACTTCGCGTTCGCGCGCATCGAGGCCGGTGACTTCTACATTCTCTGCCCGGACAACGACGTGCCGCGCCAGCTCGACGAGCGCCGCATGGCCTGGGCGATCGGCGACGTCATCGAGAACCGCCCGGCGCTGTCGCGCTGGCATCCCGACTATGCGGAAACATTCGAGGCGTTTGTCAAAGGCGACTGAGCCTGTGGAGGCCTGGCGTAGCGCATGACGGCTACGCCAGCATCTCGCGCACCATCGGGATCACCCTTGTGCCGTACAGCTCGATACAGCGCAGCATGCGGCCGTGCGACAGCCCGCCGGCACTGTACTTCATGTCGAAGCGCGACAGGCCCAGCGCCCTGGCGGTGGCGGCGATCTTGCGGGCGACCGTCTCCGGCGAGCCGACATAGAGCGAGCCGTGGTCGGCCTCCTGGTCGAACTCGGCGCGCCGCATCGGCGGCCAGCCGCGTTCGGCGCCGATCCGGTCGCGCATGATCCGGTAGTCCGGCCATAGCTGCTCACGGGCCTGTTCATCCGTGTCGGCGACATAGCCCGGCGAATGCACGCCAATCGGCTGCGCCGGCTGGCCGAGCTGCGCGTAAGCGCGCCTGGACAGATCCGCATAGGGCGCAAACCGTGTGGGATCGCCACCGATGATCGCCAGCATCAGGGGCAGATTGTAGCGCGCCGCGCGCACCACCGATTCCGGGCTGCCGCCAACCCCGATCCAGGTCTTCAGGGTGCCGTGCTCGACCGGCGGAAATACCTGCTGGTCCTTCAGCGGCGGACGAATGCTGCCCTCCCAACTCACGGATTTGTGCTGAATCAGCGCCGCGAACAGATCGAGCTTCTGCTCGAACAGCGTCTCGTAATCACCCAGCGCGAAGCCGAACAGCGGAAAGGATTCGGTGAATGAACCTCGGCCGAGGATCACCTCGGCACGGCCGCTCGACAGCGCGTCGATCGTGGAGAAGCGCTGGAACACGCGGATCGGATCGTCGGACGACAACACAGTCACGGCGGAGCCGAGCCGAATACGCGTCGTGCGCGCCGCGATCGCCGCCAGCACTATTTCAGGCGCCGAGACCGCGAAATCAGCGCGGTGATGCTCGCCAATGCCGATGAAATCAACGCCGACCTGATCGGCCAGTACGGCTTCGTCGATCAGATCGCGCAGCACTTGCGCGTGCGGCAACGGCGCTCCGTCGGCGCCGGTGGTCACGTCCCCGAACGTGTCGAGACCGAGTTCGAGGACGTTAGTGGTCATGTCGAAATCGCGAGCGTCAGACCTGACGCTCGACCATCATCATCTTCAGCTCCGCGATGGCTTCGGAGGGATTGAGTCCCTTCGGGCACGCCTTGGCGCAGTTCATGATGGTATGGCAGCGATACAACCGGAACGGATCCTCGAGATTATCGAGACGCTCGCCGGTGGCCTCGTCGCGCGAATCCTTGACCCAGCGGGTCGCCTGCAACAGAGCGGCGGGGCCGAGGAAGCGGTCGCTGTTCCACCAGTAGCTCGGGCACGAGGTCGAGCAGCAGGCGCACAGGATGCACTCGTACAGACCGTCCAGCTTGGCGCGATCGTCGTGGCTCTGCTTCCACTCCTTCTGCGGTGTCGGCGTGGTGGTCTTCAGCCACGGTTCGATCGACGCATACTGGGCGTAGAAATTGGTCAGGTCGGGAACCAGGTCCTTGATCACCGGCTGATGCGGCAGCGGATTGATCTTCACCGCGCCTTCCTTGACGTCATCCATCGCCATCGTGCAGGCCAGTGTGTTCTGGCCATCGATATTCATGGCGCAGGAGCCACAGACGCCCTCGCGACAGGAGCGGCGGAAGGTCAAGGTCGGATCGATATTGTTCTTGATCCAGATCAGGCCATCCAGAACCATCGGGCCGCAATCGCCGGTATCGATATGATAGGTATCGACAGCGGGATTTTTGCCATCATCCGGATTCCAGCGGTAAACGCGAAACTCGCGCGTCAGCGTGGCGCCGTCCGGCTTCGGCCATACCTTGCCACCGGTGATCTTTGAATTCTTCGGAAGTGCGAACTCGACCATCTTCTCAAGCCTTCACTGTCATCAATACACACGCGCCTTCGGCGGGATGTACTGCACGTCATTGGTCATCGTGTAATCATGAACCGGGCGGTACTTGATGTCGGTCTTGCCGTCGGCATCGAGCCACGCCAGCGTGTGCTTCATCCAGTTGACGTCGTCGCGCGCCGAGAAATCCTCGCGGGCATGCGCGCCACGGCTCTCGGTGCGGTTCGCCGCCGAATCCATGGTCACGACCGCCTGAACGATCAGGTTGTCGAATTCCAGGGTTTCGATCAGGTCCGAATTCCAGGTCAGCGATCGATCGGTGACGCCGACATCCGAGATGCCGCTATGCACCTTGTGAATCAGGTCCATGCCCTCATCGAGCACTTCGCCGGTGCGGAACACGGCGCAGTTGGTCTGCATCACGCCCTGCATGCTTTCGCGAAGCTTCGCGGTCGGCGTACCGCCCTTGGCATAGCGGTAGTGATCGAGCCGGCTCAGCGACTTGGTCGCGGAATCGGCGGGCAGATCCGGCTGCTTGGCGCCGGGCGTCAGCTTCTCGGCGCAGCGCAGCGCCGCGGCACGGCCGAACACCACGAGATCGATCAGCGAGTTGGAGCCGAGCCGGTTGGCGCCGTGCACCGAGACGCAGGCGGCCTCGCCCACGGCCATCAGTCCCTGCACCACCGCGTTGTCGTCGCCGTCGCGCTTGGTGACGACTTCGGCGTGGAAGTTGGTCGGGATGCCGCCCATGTTGTAATGCACGGTCGGTGTGATCGGGATCGGCTCCTTGGTGACATCGACGCCGGCGAAGATGCGCGCGGATTCCGAGATGCCCGGCAGACGCTCATGCAGCACCTTGGGATCGAGGTGGTCGAGATGCAGGAAGATATGGTCCTTCTTCTTGCCGACGCCGCGGCCTTCGCGCATTTCGATGGTCATCGCGCGCGACACGACGTCACGCGAGGCCAGATCCTTGGCCGAGGGCGCGTAACGCTCCATGAAGCGCTCGCCTTCGGCGTTGACGAGGTAACCGCCCTCGCCGCGCGCGCCTTCAGTGACCAGGCAACCCGAACCATAGATGCCGGTCGGGTGGAACTGGACGAACTCCATGTCCTGCAGCGGCAGGCCGGCACGCAGCGCCATCGCGCCGCCGTCGCCGGTGCAGGTATGCGCCGAGGTGCAGGACGCGTAAGCGCGGCCATAGCCGCCAGTAGCGAGAATGGTGGTCTGCGCCTTGAAGCGATGCAGCGTGCCATCGTCCAGCTTGAGCGCGATAACGCCGCGGCAGACGCCCTGGTCGTCCATGATCAGGTCGATCGCGAAGTACTCGATGAAGAACTCGGCGGCGTGGCGCAGCGCCTGGCCATACATCGTGTGCAGCATGGCATGGCCGGTGCGGTCGGCCGCGGCGCAGGTGCGCTGCGCCTGGCCCTTGCCATAGTCCAGCGTCATGCCGCCGAACGGGCGCTGATAAATCTTGCCCTCCTCGGTGCGCGAGAACGGCACGCCCCAATGCTCGAGCTCGTAAACGGCGGCCGGTGCATTGCGCACCAGATATTCGATGGAGTCCTGGTCGCCCAGCCAGTCCGACCCCTTGACGGTGTCGTACATGTGCCAGCGCCAGTCGTCCTCATGCATGTTGCCGAGCGAGGCCGAGATGCCGCCCTGCGCCGCGACGGTGTGCGAGCGGGTCGGAAACACCTTGGTGATGCAGGCGGTGCGAAGCCCCGCTTCGCCGCAGCCGACGACGGCGCGCAGCCCGGCGCCACCGGCGCCAACAACAACAACATCGTAGGTGTGGTCTTCGATCGGATAGGCGGCAATGCCTGCTCCGTTCGCGCCGTTGCCATTAGCGGCCATGCGCTATACTCCGGATGAAAGTTTAAGGATGGCGTAAATCGATGCGAGCGCCACGACGACCGCGAAGAAGTTGTTGGCCATGATCGCCACCAGCTTGATCTTCTCGTCATGAACGTAATCTTCAAGTACCACCTGCATACCTATTTTCATGTGCCAGGTACTGGCGACGATGAAGAGCAGCATGATGATGGCAACCAGCGGCGAGCCCAGAATCTGCGCGGCGCCTGCCTGATTGCGTCCGAGCAGCGACATCACGATCACGATCACCGGGATCATCAGCAGAACCATCGCCACCGCGGTGAGGCGCTGCCGCCAGAAATCCGACGTGCCGGACGTCGCGGAACCGAGACCGCGGACACGGCCCAGCGGCGTGCGCATCGATTTCGAAGAATGACTATTAGGGGAACTCATCGTCCGCCTCCGATCACATAGGCCACAATCCAGAGCAACACGTTGAGGCCGACACCGCCGATTACGGCGGCCCAAGTCAGCCATTCCCGCTCGCTCGGCTTGAAGCCATAACCAAGATCCCAGACCAGATGGCGAACGCCTGACAGCATATGGTGCAGCAACGCCCAGGTGTAACCAAAGGCGATCAGGCGGCCGATGATACTGCCCGTAAAGGCCTGAACATGGGCGTAGGCCGTCGGGCCGGAAGCGGCCGCGACCAGCCACCACACCAGCAGCAGCGTACCGAAATACAGCGCTACCCCGGTGGCGCGATGCGCGATGGATAGCGCCATCGTCAGCGTCCAGCGATAGACCTGAAGATGGGGAGAAAGCGGGCGTTCGATCCTGGCGGTCATAGGCAACTTCGAAAGGTTGGTGGGCAGCAACAAGCCCGAAGGGGGAACGCGTAGAGCAATTCTATGTACGAACTCAAAACACCGAGTGCAATCGCGAAATCGCATACTGCGGATTACGATTCATAACTTGAAATCATGCCTGCATTGCTGAGGATAGACAGCTATTGCTGGTATGGCCGAGCCTCTACAGTGAAGCACGATTCATGAAGTGGCTATGGATCGGCAAAGGACAATAGGCAGGATGGAAACCGGCATGGCAGGGTTAAACATCACTGAATTGCTCGAATTGGCCGCGTTGCTTGTCGTCGTCGGCGCGCTGGCCGGTTTTCTCGCCGGCGTGTTCGGGATCGGCGGCGGCGCCATTCTGGTGCCGGTGTTCTATGAGTGTTTCCGGCTGTCGGGCGTGCCGCTGGAAGTGCGGATGCCGCTCTGTATCGGCACCTCGCTGGCGATCATCATCCCGACCTCGATCCGCTCCTGGCGTGCGCATCACGCCCGCGGCGCGGTCGATCACGCCATCCTTCGGCAATGGTGGCTGCCGGTGCTCGCCGGCGTCATCCTCGGCAGCGTGATCGCCCGCTACGCACCGGAAAGGTTGTTCAAGATCGTGTTCGTGACGGTGGCGTGGTCGGCGGCGGCGCGGCTGCTGTTCGGCAAGGAGCACTGGCGGCTCGGCGAGGACATGCCGCGGGGACCGCTGATGAAGGCCTACGGCTTTGTGATCGGGCTGTTGTCGACGCTGATGGGGATCGGCGGCGGGCTGTTCTCCAATTTGTTGATGACGTTTCACGGCCGCACCATCCACCAGTCGGTGGCGACGTCCTCGGCGCTGGCGGTGCTGATCGCGGTGCCCGGCGCCATCGGCTATGTCTATGCAGGCTGGCCGACGGCGGCGCTGTACCCCGCGGTGGCGCCGCTGCAATGGCCGTTCGCGCTGGGTTACGTATCGCTGATCGGCGCCATTCTGGTGATGCCGACCAGCCTGCTGGTCGCGCCGCTCGGCGTGAAGGCCGCGCATGCGATGACGAAGCGCCAGCTGGAAACCGCGTTCGGTTGTTATCTGTTCCTGGTCGGCAGCCGCTTTGCCGTGGCGCTGCTGTAACCGGGAGCGCCGGTGCGACGTGATAGTATTCGATCTGGATTCGCGGTTTATCCGTCCCATGGACACCCATCGTCACGACCACGATCATCATGATCATTCGCACGATCCTGCCGGCCACGCCAATGGCCGCGCTGGGCACAGCCACGCCCCCGCCAGTTTCGGCCGCGCCTTTGCGATCGGCATCGGCCTCAACAGCGCCTTTGTGGTGATCGAGGCGGTCTATGGCTATGCCAGCGGTTCGATGGCGCTGGTGGCCGACGCCAGCCATAATCTTTCCGACGTGCTCGGTCTGGTAGCCGCCTGGACCGCCGCGATCCTGGCCAAGCGGGCGCCGACGCCGCGCTTCACCTACGGCCTGAAGGGCTCCTCGATTCTCGCGGCGCTGTTCAATGCGGTGTTCCTGCTGGTGGCGGTCGGCGCCATCGCCTGGCAGGCGGCGTGGCGGCTGTTCAACCCGGAACCGGTCGCCGGCGTCACCGTGATGGTGGTGGCGGCGCTCGGCCTCGCGGTCAACGGCGGCACCGCCTGGCTGTTCGCTTCCGGCCGCAAGGGTGACCTCAACATCCGCGGCGCCTATCTGCACATGGTCGCCGACGCCGCCGTCTCGGCCGGGGTGGTGGTGGCCGGGCTGGTGATCCTGCTCACCGGCTGGATCTGGCTCGACCCGCTGATCAGCCTGGCGATCAGCGCGCTGATCGTCTGGGGCACCTGGGGCCTGCTGCGCGATTCCACCGCGATGTCGCTGAGCGCCGTGCCGCGGGGCATCGATCCCGCTGCCGTGCGCGGCTATCTCGAACAGTGTCCGGGCGTAACGCAGGTCCACGACCTGCAC
>JACMOT010000280.1 GCA_014377915.1 Tardiphaga sp. | reverse complement strand
TTCCGCGGAACCAAGGATGCCGCCGGCCAGGGCCAGGGCGCCACCGGCGCGGAGTGGATCGTCTACCGCGTCACCGATGTCACCGCGCCGCCGGTCGACATGGCGTCCGTCGAGGTCAAGAAGCTGAAGGAGACGCTGCTGCGTGGCCAGACCGATGAACAGGTCGCGCAATATGTGACCAGGATCGAGAGCCAGATCGGCACCAAGATCAACGAGGACGCCGTCGCGCTGGCCACTGGCGCGACGAACAACGCCAACAACTAACCTTCTCGCCGTCATTGCGAGCGCAGCGAAGCAATCCAGAAGCCACAAGCGAAGACTGGATTGCTTCGTCGCAAAGGCTCCTCGCAAGGACGAGCACATCACTCTGAAAGCATCCGATGGACAATCTCAGGGCAATCATCGCCAAAGTCGCGACGGGCGCCACGCTGTCGCGGGACGAATCCTCCGCGGCGTTCGACAGCATGATGTCGGGCGAGGCGACGCCGTCGCAGATGGGCGGCCTGCTGATGGCGCTGCGGGTGCGCGGCGAGACCGTCGGCGAGATCACCGGCGCGGTAGCGGCGATGCGCGGCAAGATGCTGCGCGTCACGGCGCCGGCCGGCGCCGTGGATGTGGTCGGCACCGGCGGTGACGGCTCCGGCTCGGTCAATGTCTCGACCTGCGCCTCCTTCATCGTTGCCGGCTGCGGCGTGCCGGTCGCCAAGCATGGCAACCGCGCCCTGTCATCGCGCTCCGGCGCGGCGGATGTGCTGGCGGCGCTGGGTATCCGGATCGACATCACGCCCGAACATGTCGGCCGCTGCATCGCGGAGACCGGCATCGGCTTCATGTTCGCGCCGTCGCACCATCCCGCGATGGAGAATGTCGGTCCGACCCGCGTCGAGCTCGCCACCCGCACCATTTTCAACCTGCTCGGCCCGCTATCGAATCCGGCCGGGGTCAAGCATCAGATGGTCGGAGTATTCTCGCGCCAATGGGTGCTGCCGCTGGCGCAGGTGCTGAAAAATCTCGGCTCCGAAGCCGCCTGGGTGGTGCACGGCTCCGATGGTCTCGATGAAATCACCCTGACCGGCCCGACCTTCGTAGCCGAACTTAAGAACGGCGAGATCAAGAGTTTCGAGATCACGCCGGAAGATGCCGGCCTGCCCCGCGCCGGCCCAGACGCGCTGAAGGGTGGCGACGCCCAGGCCAATGCAATCGCGCTGCAAAGCGTCCTCGATGGCGCGCCGGGCCCGTTTCGCGATGTGGCCCTGTTCAATGCCGCCGCCGCCCTGATCGTCGCCGGCCAGGCCACCGACCTCAAGCAAGGCGTGGCGATGGGCCGCCAATCGCTCGACAGCGGTGCCGCGCGCGAGAAGCTGAAGCGGCTGGTCGCGGTCTCGAACGCAACAGACTGAGGCGCCTGCATGTCCGACATCCTGACCAAGATCGAAGCCTACAAGCGCGAGGAGATCGCCGCCGCCAAGCGCGCGAATCCGCTTTCCGGCATCGAGGCGCTGACGAAGTCCGCGTCGCCGCCGCGCGGCTTCATGACCGCGCTCTACGCCAAGCTCGACAAGGGTGACTTCGCCCTGATTGCCGAGATTAAAAAGGCCTCCCCCTCCAAAGGGATGATCCGCGAAGACTTCGATCCACCGTCGCTGGCCGAGGCCTACGAGGCCGGCGGCGCGGCATGCCTGTCGGTCCTGACCGACCCGCCCTCGTTCCAGGGCCATCTCGACTTCATGGTGGCCGCGCGCGCCGCGGTGAAGCTGCCGGTGCTCCGCAAGGACTTCATGTTCGACACCTATCAGGTACTGGAGGCGCGCGC
>JACMOT010000279.1 GCA_014377915.1 Tardiphaga sp. | reverse complement strand
TTTGTTGAGCAGTGTTTTGGTCAGGGGATCGTGGATGATACCGCGGTTGCCGGTGAACATGCCGCGCTCAGCCGTGGCGACGATGTCGCCGAACGGGGTGACTCGGTTTCGCAGCGGCATGCTCGATCTCTCCCCGTCATTGCGAGGTCAGGGGAAGCCAATTGGCTTTCCCCTTAGCCCTTGCGACGAAGCAATCCAGTCCTTCTTCGTGGCACTCTGGATTGCCGCATCGCTTCGCTCCTCGCAATGACGGCTGAGAGGTCAGAGGTCTTACGCCGCCCCATCCCGCATCGGCGGCTGGAACGACAGGCCGAGGTCCCAGGGAAAGAAGATCCAGGTGTCCTGCGACACTTCGGTGATAAAAGTATCGACCAGCGGCCGGCCCATCGGCTTGGCGTAGACGGTGGCGAAATGCGCGTCGGGCAGCAGGTCGCGGACCATCCGCGCGGTCTTGCCGGTATCGACGAGGTCATCGACGATCAACAGCCCCTTGCCGGTGCCACCTCCAAGCTTGTCGGTATCCGGCGAGACGCCCTTCAGCACTTTCAGTTCGCCCTGCTTGGTGTGGTCATAGCTGGCGATACAGACGGTATCGATGATCCGAACGCCGAGTTCGCGCGCCACGATCGCCGCTGGCACCAGCCCGCCACGGGTGATGGCGATCACCGCGTGGAACGGGCCGACGCTGTTCAGCCGCCAGGTCAGTGCCCGACAATCGCGGTGAAACTGGTCCCACGACACCGGAAACGCCTTACCGGCCCGCTCCTGCGCGCTCATCTCGGGATGATCCGCCATGTTGTCCTCTTCACATTCTGTTCTCTGATGCGCCGCATGTTTACTTCGGCGCGTGCAGCACCACCAGCATCGCCTTGACGGCATCCATCGCGGCGTTGAGCTTGTCCTGGTCGCGCGAGCGCACCACCAGATTGACGTTCGGCTTCTGCGCCTCGTCCAGGAACGGATAGCTGCCGATGATCGCGTCCGGATGCGCCAAGGCAATGTCGCGCAGCGGACCGCCGATATCGCCCTCGCGCGCGTCGGCGCGTACGGTATCGGACAGCATCCGCACCCCCGACTTCAGCTTCGGCGACACGATATCCATCATCGCCTGCATGATCGACGGCACGCCGGCCATCACGATGACATTGCCGATCTTGAAACCGGGCGCCAGGATCGTCGCGCTCTGGATCAGGTCGGCGCCGTCCGGAATTCGCGCCATCCGCAGCCGGGCCTCGTTCAGATCGTCGCCGAAGCGTTCCTTGAACCGGGCCACGACCTCCGGATGGTGATCGATGGCAACGCCAAAGGCCTTGGCAATGGCGTCGGCGGTGATGTCGTCATGGGTCGGACCGATACCGCCAGTGGTAAAAACGTAGCTGTAACGCCCCCGCAGCGCGTCGAGCGCGGCAATGATCTCGGGTTCGTCGTCGGAAACGACGCGCACTTCCTTCAGGTCGATGCCGATATTGGTCAGATATTCGGCGATGAAGCCGATATTCTTATCCTTGGTCCGGCCGGACAGGATTTCGTCGCCGATCACCAGAATGCCCGCAGTTACGATATCGCTCATCAGTCTTCCCTCATCGTTCCCCGCGACCATGCGCAGGCAAGGCCTTGATGTCACGGGGTATTGCTGCCGAAACGAGCAGCTTCCCGCCGTTTTTTCAGGCAAGATCACCGCGCTGTTATACGAATTGCTCCCATTGAATGCATATCGCGCTGGCCCGCCCCTTGCTACCATCCTCAAGTGTCATGCACTCTTCCGCAGGACCTCGAAAAACAGTCAGGATTCATGGCAGTTGCGTTCGACGAAATGAATGGGCCCAATGGCGAGCTTCGCCCGGCCTATGAAGAACTCTCCCGCTGGTTGAAGGAGACGCCTCCCGACGCGCTGGAATATCGCCGGCAGGAGGCGGAACTGCTGTTCCGCCGGATCGGCATTACCTTCGCGGTCTATGGCGATTCCGAATCCACCGAGCGGCTGATCCCGTTCGACGTGATCCCGCGCATCATCTCCGGCAAGGAATGGACTCTGCTGGAAAAGGGCCTGAAACAACGGGTCCGCGCCATCAACATGTTTTTGCGTGACATCTATCATGGTCGCGACATCCTGCGCGCCGGATTGATCCCCGACGACCTGATCTTCCAGAACCCGGTGTTCCGGCCGGAAATGAACGGCCAGCAGGTCCCGCACGACGTCTATGTCCATATCGCCGGCATCGATATCGTGCGCACCAATCCGGACGAGTTCTTTGTGCTCGAGGACAATGCCCGCACCCCGTCGGGCGTATCCTACATGCTGGAAAACCGCGAAATCATGATGCGGCTGTTTCCGGACCTGTTCGCCCGGCACCGCGTCGCGCCGGTCGAAAAATATCCCGATGAGCTATTGTCGTGCCTGCGCTCGGTGGCGCCGCTCAGCGCCGTCGCGGAGCCCACCGTCGCGCTGATGACGCCCGGCGTGTATAATTCGGCCTATTACGAGCACTCGTTCCTCGCCGACAAGCTCGGCGTCGAGCTGGTGGAAGGCCGCGACCTGATCGTCAAGAACGACGAAGTCTTCATGCGCACCACCGAGGGGCTGAAGCGCGTCGACGTGATCTATCGCCGCGTCGACGACGACTATCTCGACCCGCTCTCGTTCCGCCCGGATTCCGCGCTCGGCGTGCCCGGCCTGATGTCGGCCTATATGGCCGGCAACGTCACGCTGGCCAATGCGGTCGGCACCGGCATCGCCGACGACAAGGCGGTCTACAGCTACATGCCGGAGATCGTGAAATTCTATCTCGGCGAAGAACCGATCCTGAAGAACGTGCCGACCTGGCGCTGCCGCGAGCCGAAGGATCTGGCCTATGTGCTCGATAACCTCGCCGACCTCGTGGTGAAGGAAGTGCACGGCTCCGGCGGCTACGGCATGCTGATCGGCCCGGCTTCCAGCAAGGCCACCATCGAGGCGTTTCGCGACAAGCTGAAGCGCGAGCCGGAAGGCTTTATCGCGCAGCCGACACTGGCGCTGTCGACCTGCCCGACCTGCACGGCGTCGGGCCTGGCACCGCGCCATGTCGATCTGCGTCCTTTCGTGCTGACCGGCCGCGAAAACGTTACCGTGGTGCCGGGCGGGCTGGCCCGCGTGGCGCTGAAGGAAGGCTCCCTGGTGGTCAATTCCAGCCAGGGCGGCGGCACCAAGGATACGTGGATTCTGGATGAGTGAGGCCGTCATTGCGAGGTCAGCGAAAGCCAATTGCTTTCTTTGACCTCGCAATGACGGGGATGGGTCTGGTTTAGACGCAACTTCGATAAATCAAGAAAGACAAAAGTCGCTCATGCTGTCGCGCACCGCCGAGAACCTTTACTGGCTAGCCCGCTATGTCGAACGCGCCGAGTATCTGGCGCGCACCATCGAGGCGACGTTGCGCGTCACCGCGCTGCCCAACACCTATATCGGCCAGACCAATGAATGGGACTCGGCGCTGTTGACCGCCGGCGTCTCGGCGGCGTTCTACGAGATCTACGAGGAAGCCGACGAAAGGAACGTCGTCGAATATCTGTCCTTCTCCACCGCCAACCCGTCCTCGATCCGCAACTGCATCGAGAACGCACGACTGAATTCGCGCTCGGTGCGCACCGCGCTGACCGGCGAGATGTGGGACACCATCAACGGCGCCTGGATCGAGCTGCAGGAAGTCTGGAGCGGCGGCACCAAGACCCGCGAGCAACTGGCGCGCTTCCTGCGTTTCGTGCAGGAGACTTCGCTACGCTTCGACGGCTCGGCCTACCGCACCATGTTGCGCAACGACGCCTACTGGTTCTCCCGCCTCGGCCTGCATCTGGAGCGCGCCGACAACACCGCGCGCATTCTCGACGTCAAATATCATCTGCTGCTGCCCGAGGAAGAGCATGTCGGCGGCCCGCTGGATTACTACCAGTGGACCTCGATCCTGCGATCGGTGTCGGCGCTGACGGCCTATCACTGGGTCTACCGCGAAACGCTGAAGCCGTGGCTGATCGCCGACCTGCTGATCCTCAACGACACGCTGCCGCGCTCGCTGGCCAGCTGCTATGGCAACCTCGTCCGCAATCTCGACCAGATCGGCGTATCCTATGGCCGCCAGGGCGCCGCCCAGCGCCATGCCCGCGGCGTCCGCAACCGTCTCGAGCACAGCAACATGCAGGACATTTTTCAGCACGGCCTGCACGAATTCATCCAGGAATTCATCGCGGACAACAGCCGGCTGGGCGAAATCATCGCCAAACAATATTTGATATGATTAGACTGTCCTTCCGGGGCGCGGACGGCGTCAGCCGAACGCGAGCCTCAGCCACTTCCATTGGAGTGGCGGGAAAAATGGTCAAATAAATCAGTGGAGATTCCGGGTTCGCTCGCGCTTCGCGCTCTCGCCCTGGAATGACGAGTAATTATCATGCGCCTTCGTATCGCCCATACCACGACCTATCGCTACGAGCCGCCGGCGTCGGGCGTGATCCAGATCCTGCGCATGACGCCCGGCAGCCACGACGGCCAATACGTCGCCGAGTGGCAGATTGATATTTCAACCGATGCCCGGCTCGATCTGCACGAAGATGCCTATGGCAACGTCACCCACGTGCTGACCCACGGCCCAATCGCCGACCTCACCATCAATGTCGAAGGGCTGATCGAAACCCAGGATACCGGCGGCGTGCTGAAGGGCACCGACGAACGCTTTCCGCCGAGCTTCTTCCTGCGCCAGACCGAACTGACCGAAGCCAACCCGGCCATGGTGGCTTTTGCCAGGGCACTTGATCCGCGGGCCGAGACCGACGTGCTCGGCTTCCTGCATGCGTTGATGATGGCGATCAACGAGCACATGACCTTCGACGGCGACCCCACCAATACCGGTACCTCGGCCATCGAGGCCTTCACCGGCAAGCGCGGGGTGTGCCAGGACTACGCCCATATCTTCATTGCCTGCGCCCGGTCCGCCGGCGTACCCAGCCGCTTCGTCGCGGGTCATTTTTTGCGCGCCGACGGCATGGTCAACCAGCAGGCTGGCCACGCCTGGGCCGAGGCCTTCGTCCCCGATCTCGGCTGGGTCGGCTTCGATCCGGCCAATGCGATCTGCACCACCGACGCCCATGCCCGCGTTGCCATCGGCCTCGATTACCTCGGCGCCGCCCCGGTGCGCGGTACCCGCTATGGCGGCGGCATGGAAACCCTGACCGTTTCGGTAACGGTCGATCAGGCCGGCCGGCAGCCGTGGCAGAGCCAGTCGCAGTCGCAATCCTGAACCGCGCCGTGGCGGTTGCCGCCACCCGGTCCAGCGCGTAAGACGCTTCCCTGATTAAGGGACTTTGTCGATGACCTATTGTTGCGGAATTCTGGTGAAAGACGGCCTGGTGATGATCGCGGACACGCGCACCAATGCCGGGCTCGACAACGTCTTCACCTTCCGCAAGCTGCATGTCTTCAACCACCCCGGCGTCCGCATCATGGCGGTGGCCTCCGCCGGCAATCTGGCGATCAGCCAGTCGGTCCTGTCGACCCTGAGCGAGGGCTTCGAGGACCCCAAGACCGGCACGCGCGAGACATTGCTGAACGCGCCGACCATGTTCCAGGCGGCGCAGCGCATCGGCCGCGCGATCCGGCACGTCAACGCCACCGAGGGCGAGGCGCTCGAATCCGAGGACATCAATTTCAATGTCTCGTTTCTGTTCGGCGGCCAGATCAAGGGCGGCAAGATGCGGCTGTTCATGATCTATCCGGCCGGCAATTTCATCGAATGCACCACCGACACGCCCTATCTGCAGATCGGTGAGCACAAATACGGCAAGCCGGTGCTCGACCGCGCGATGCATTTCGATGTCGAGCTTTACGAAGCCCTGAAGACCGGACTGATCTCGATGGATTCGACGATGCGCTCCAACATCGGCGTCGGTCTGCCGATCGACGTGCTGGTGGTGCGCACCGATGTCTGCGACGCCGATCTGAACCACCGCATCGAGGCGGGCGAGCCCTATTTCCACGATTTGCGCTCGCGCTGGTCAGCGGCGCTGCGCGCCGCCCACCAGAATATTCCGCGACCGCCCTACAAGACCGAAAGCTGACGACGACCACGCCGATGATAATGGCCTCCCTGCACTGGCGTGCGATGACAGCGATCGATCTGCCGGCAGTGAAGCTGCTCGCCGATCGTATCCATCCAACCTACCCCGAAGACGCCGCCGTATTCGCCGATCGCCTCGCCGTGCATTGCGCCGGGTGTTTCATGCTGCGGCACGATGATGCACTGATCGGCTATGTCATCAGCCATCCCTGGCATTTCATGCAGCCGCCGAAGCTGAATGCGCGGCTCGGCGCGCCAGCGTCGCGGCCGACAACCTATTACATCCATGATCTCGCGCTGCTGCCCGAAGCCCGCCGCACCGGCGCGGCGGCTTACATCGTCGCCAAATTGGTGACGCATGCCACACACCTGCAACTGCCAAACATGACGCTTGTTGCGGTCAACAATTCAGTTCATTTTTGGCAGCGACAGGGTTTTGAGATCGTGTCCGAATCCGGACTTGACCACCAACTGCGAAGCTACGACCAACACGCGCGGTTCATGCGCCGCGACCTACCTTAAAAAACCAGGGAAGAAACAGATGACCGAGACCAAGATCGCCATCATCACCGGCGGCGGCCCCGGCGCCGCCCGCGCCGCCTCGCTGGCGCTGATGAAAATCGGCTTCACCGTGGTGCTCGCCGGCCGCCGCCTCGAGATGCTGCAGGAGACGCAGAAGCTCGGCGAAGGCATCGGCCACAGCCTGCCGGTCCCCGCCGACATGGCCGACCCCGCCTCGATCGCCGCGTTGTTCGCCAAGACCATGGATCATTTTGGCCGGCTCGACGTGCTGTTCAACAATGCCGGCATGGGCGCGCCGCCGGTGAAGTTCGAGGATCTGGCGCTCGACCAGTGGCAGGCGGTGGTGAACACCAATCTGACGGCGCCGTTCCTGTGTACGCAGCACGCCTTCCGCATCATGAAGGACCAGACCCCGCGCGGCGGCCGCATCATCAACAATGGCTCGATCTCGGCGCATGCGCCGCGGCCGTTCTCCGCCGCCTATACCTCGACCAAGCACGCCATCACCGGCCTGACCAAGGCCAGCAACCTCGATGGTCGCGCCTATGACATCGCGGTCGGCCAGGTCGACATCGGCAATGCCGCCACGCCGATGACCGACCGCATGGTCAACGGCCCGGGCGTGATGCAGCCGGACGGCACCCAGAAGCAGGAGCCGCGCATGGACTCCAAGGCGGACGGCGACGCCG
>JACMOT010000024.1 GCA_014377915.1 Tardiphaga sp. | reverse complement strand
GGATCATCTTGAACTAGCGCACCGCAAAACTGAGACTGGAGCCGATCGCGATGACGGCTGCGGAGAATTTCTCGCCGAGGATCCACGGCCCCTCCTCGAGGGCAGCTTCCAGCACGTCGAACACCCGCTTGGCGTCGCCCCAGCCGGCGGCGACCGAGTTCATCTCGAACTTGGCCGCGAGCTGCGCGATCGCCGGCTCGATGCAGCTCGGCGCGAAGAACAGCCAGTAGAGATATTTCGCGCGATGGATGTCGCCGAGCGGCGGGGCGAGATTTGCCTCGGGATAGCGCTCGGCGACGTAAGTGCAGATCGCCGCGGCTTCCGCCATGGTGGCCTCGCCGTCCTGCAGCGCCGGCACCTTGCCCATCGGATTGACGGTGAGAAATTCCAGCGAGCGCTGCGCGCCGGTGGAGATGTCGGTCAGCACGCGCTCATACGGCACGCCGGTCTCCTCCATCAGCCACAGCGCGGTGAAGGAGCGCGAGCGCGGCGACCAGTAGAGTTTCATCATGGCAAGGCTCCGTTGAAATGCAGGCGGCATTTGCGCGGAGATTCGGGGTGGGTGCAAGCGCTCAGGCGTGTGGAATGCCTGCGGTCAGACCGCCGTCGCTGACGAATTCCGATCCGGTCGAATAGCTCGATTCATCGCTGGCCAGAAACAGCACCATGTTGGAAACTTCTTCCGGTCGGGCGCTGCGCCCGAGCGGGATCTGCAGCGAGCTGGCCGAAATGTTCTTCGTCATTGGCGTCTCGATCAGGCCCGGATGGATCGAGTTGACGCGAATACCGAAGCGGGCAACGTCCAGCGCCACCGACTTCGTGAGGCCGCGCACGGCGAATTTCGATGCCACGTAGGCATGCAGCCCGGCACTGCCGCGCAGCCCCTCCACCGACGAAACATTGATGATCGAACCGCCTTTGCCGCGCACCATGTCGGGGACCACCGCCTGGATGCCGAGAAAAGTTCCGGTGAGGTTGATGTCGATGGTCTTTCGCCAGACATCGAGTGGAAATTCGGTGATCGCGGCGCCGTTAGCGATGCCGGCATTGTTGACCAGCACATGCAGGCCGCCGAAGGTTCTGGTCGTGTGGGCTACGGCGGCGGACCATTGCTCGGGTTGGGTGACGTCGAGATGGATATAGCTGGCCGACGCCCCGAGTTCGGCTGCCAGCGCCGCGCCCTCGGTATCCAGCACGTCGCCGATCACCACCTTGCCGCCCTCCGCCACCAGCAACCGCGCGTGGGCCGCGCCCATGCCTCTCGCGGCGCCGGTGACGATTGCGACCTTGCCCTGAAACCGGTTCATGCTGATGTCCTTCTATGAAGATGACTTGTCGAACACAAAGCTCCTCAAGCGGCATCAAGACATTGATGGGGATCAAGCGAGATACTCCGTCGGGGAGCGGTCGGAGCCGTCAAAGAAAAAGCCCCCGCGATTTCTCGCGGGGGCTCCAACTCACCTATCGCAGATGGCGGAGAACTATTCCGCCGCCTGCAGCATCGGTTCGGCCTTCACGTCGAAGCGGTCGGCATTCATCACCTTGGTCCAGGCCTTGACGAAGTCCTTGACGAACTTCGCCTTGGCGTCGCTCGAAGCATAGACCTCGGCCAGCGCGCGGAGCTGCGAATGCGCGCCGAAGATCAGGTCGACGGCGGTCGCGGTCCATTTCACTTCGCTGCCGTTGCGCTTCTTGCCCTCGTAGATGCCTTCCTCGGAAGCCTTCGCCCACACGGTGTCGATGTCGAGCAGGTTGGCGAAGAAGTCGTTGCTCAGCACGCCGGGCTTGCCGGTGAACACACCGTGTTTGGCGTCCGCCGCATTGGCGCCGAGCACGCGCAACCCGCCGATCAGCACCGTCATTTCCGGCGCCGTCAGCTTCATCAGCTGGGCGCGGTCGATCATGGCCTCTTCAGGCTTCATGAACTGCTTCTTGCTGCTGTGGACGTAGTTGCGGAACGCATCGGCGCGCGGCTCGAGCGGCACGAACGACGCCGCGTCGGTGTGCCCCTGCGAGGCATCCGTGCGGCCCGGCGTGAACGGCTCGGCCACGCTCTGGCCGGCATCCTTGG
>JACMOT010000023.1 GCA_014377915.1 Tardiphaga sp. | reverse complement strand
TTCTTTGCAAGCCTTGTGCCCAGGATGCACAACGTCGCCGTTCGTCGGAGGCATTTAGATTCGGGGCATCCGTTGCCTTCAAGGCAACAACCTCGGCTTGGCAAGCTGCGAGACGCGCCCGGTTCGCTCGACCTTTGCTTGAGCCGAAGCAAACCCATCGATCTTTCCACAGACCGACTCCAAGCAATTGCCGCGGCGAAGGGGTGACGGAAAATCCTGCCTGCCTCGCTTGATTGCGGGAGAGTATCAAAGCCGTGCCATTTCCCGCCGCACGGCGGTGATGAACCGGCAGCGCCGGTCAAGTGTCGCGGTGTTCATGTGATAGATCGCATGATAGCGCACTTTGGCTCGCCCTCCGGTGAACCATGGCAGATAGCGCTTGATGATCTTGCGCGGCGGGTCCGCCATGCCGATCGCCTGCCAGCGCGGGCGGCCATAGCTGGCAATACCACGAATATGCCTGATATGAGTCAGTAACGGTTTGGCGTGACCGGGATCGGACAAATCCATGGCGATCCCCGGCCCGAACAGATGGTCAAACCATCCCTTCAGCATCGCCGGTGGTCCGAACGACCAGGTCGGAAACTGCACAATCAGAGCCTCAGCCGCCATCAAGCGGTCGACATGGGCCTGATTGTTAGCGCGATTTTTCGCGGGATCATGATAGTCGCGCCGCTGCCCGGCACTGAGCACGGGATCGAAACCCTCTGCGTACAGATCGAGCAGATCGACCGCGTGGCCCGCCTGCCGCAATCCGCCCAGCGCCTCGTGGCGGATCGCGGCGTGAAAACTGCCTTCCAGCGGATGGCAGTAGACATAGAGCACGCGCATTCAGCGGCTCCGTCCCACGAAGCTGCGCATCTTGCCGGGGTTGAGCAGGCCGTAAGGGTCTATCTCATGCTTGAAGCCGAGCTGATCCGCATCAACACGCTTGTAGCGGCTGCCATCCTCCACTGTATAGACATGGGGATTGGCGATAGAGACCTCGCTTTCCTCATGCCGCCGGATGATCTCATTGAGCCGCGCGGCGTCCGTGAAGCGCACGACCGGCAAGCCGCTGCAGGTCACATGACCGTTGAACCGGATGAATTCGAGATGCTGCAGCACCTCGTCGGGAAACATCTGGCGCATGTCGTCAACCTTCTGTAACAGACGGTCGTGCGGATAGAGGCACTGCAGATAGGTCACGCTGCGATCGGCCTTCAACACCTGAAGCGTCGTATGATTCCAGGTGTATTCGTAAAGTGGTACCTGGCCTGGACTGTCGTCCGTCGCCGTCTCCAGCGTGATCTCGCCACGGCTGCCGAGCAGGTTCTTGAAGCTTTCCAGCGAAGGTTCGGCGATCATTGCCATCAGGATGCTCTTGCCGTCCGGGCAATACGTCTTCAACGCGCCGAAATAAGACGGCAGCGGCCAGGTCACCGGCGACAGCAGCTTCTTGACGATGCCATCGGCGAGCGCCGCCTCGTAACCGAACTCTACCGCTTCCATGAAACTGTCGAACACCACAACCACATCGATCCAACGCCAGGCCGGCGCCAGCGGCATCTCCAGCGCGGTGATGATCCCGGTGGTGCCATAGGCGCGATTGACCTTCTGCGCCGCGTCGCCGCGCAGTTCGATGATGCGCGGCGTTTCCTCCATGGTCACGACGCGCGCCGCCAGGATATTGCCAGGCTCGCGCAGCCCGCCGTAATTGACCGAGCCGATGCCGCCGGAGCCACCGGCGACGAAACCGCCGATGGTCGCGGTGCGCTTGGTGGAGGGGTGCATCCGCAATTCCCAGCCGCTGCCTTGCAACTCGGCAGCGATGGCATTCATTTTGGCGCCGACGCCGACCCGAATTACACCGGGTTTGCCCCATCCGATCGCCGAGATTTCGGTGATGTCGAGCGGCACGCCACCTGCCAATAGAACTGCCTGTCCGTAATTGCCTGTACCACCGGCGCGCACCGTCAGCGGCACGCGATGGCGAGCGCAGGCCGCGGCCACCCTGACCACGTCCACCTCGTCCCGGGGTATCACCAAAACCTCGGCCGACTTGCCGCTAAGCTGCTCGTTGAGGATCGGGCTGTACCAGAAGAAATCGCGCGACCGCCGCCGCACCACCTTGATGTCGGTGACCGTCGGCACATCGCCCCAGTCAACAATCAGCGCCTCGAGCGCATGCGGCGCGAGTTCGGTCATCGTGTCCCCCCGAGTTCATATGGCTTGTTGCCCTCGACCGCCGCCAGCACAGCGGAGGACTGCGTCACGAAGCCGAAACACTGCTGCACATTGTACAGCGTTGCCTCCATGCAATAGTCAGGCGAAGTCGTCGCCGTGCAGTCGCTGACCAGCAGGCAGTCATAGCCGCGGAAGTTGGCATCCTGCAGCGTGCAAAGCACGCATTGATCGGCATTGACGCCAGCGAACAACAGCGTAGTGATACCAAGATTGCGCAGGATGCTGTCGAGCTCGGTGTCCTGGAAACCGGACATCCTGTATTTGGACACAAGGATGTCAGCCGGCTCTGGAGAAAGTTCGTCGACGATCGCTGCCGACCAGCTTTCTCGCTCCAGCACCCAAGCGCCGGAGCCCGGCAGTGGATCGCCGAGGCCGACGCCTTCGCCGGTTGGCTTGTAGACATGCAGCAAGGCGGGGCTGAGATTGAGCAGGTCGGGACGATTACCCCAGTTCAACCACACCACCGGTACGTCGACCGCGCGGAGCGCCGGTAGTATCCGCCGCAGCGACGGGATAGGCAGGCGCAGAGGGGTGACGTCGACACCGATATGCCCCAGCCAGCCCCGCGGGTGGCAGAAATCATTCTGCATGTCGACGACGATGATCGCGGTGCGCGCGAGATCAATCGTGACAATCTTATCCTGGGCCTGCACGCTTGCCGCACGCGGCGGCACTGATGAGCGAACCAGATTGGCGTGTGACGATGAGACCGACCAGCTGTTGCGCGCGCTCGATCCGAGCGGGATCAAGACCGGGTCCGGCGTCTCGCAGGCGAGCATGTCGGTCATCGGCTATCCGCCCCGTAGCACGCGGATGTCGTCGGCATCGAGCTCGACGCGTTCGCCGCCGCGGATCAACTCGGCAAAACCTTCGTTGGGTGTCATCACCGTCAGCGTGTACAGCTTGTCGGCACCGGTGTTCTCGATCACATGTTCGGAGCCGGGATGCAGCAGCAGTGAATCGCCCTTCTTGATCGGCAGCGTCTTGCCGTCGCAACGGGCGACCCCCACGCCATGCAGCACATGAAAAAATTCATGAGCCGCGGCGTGCTCGTTCGGCGGGGTGGCACCGCCCGCCTTGAAGATCTCGATGACAAAAATGTTGTCGATGCTGTCGGTGTCCTTGTCGAACAGCATGACGAAGTAATTGGTATCCCCCGGCGCGATCCGGAATGCCTTGGCCTGCGAGATATCGGCAACGCTGAAAGCCATCACGAATTTCCCTGGTTAGGCCTTGCTATAGGCGGTGTCGGTAGCAAGGCGAGTCAGCGGATAGCGGCTGATTTCGTCGATCAGCCGTAAGAGCCGTTCGGCGGCGCGCTCCACCGTCAGCGCGCCCAACTCGGCGGTCGCCCGGCTGGCGTCGCCGCAGGCCCCCTTGGGGTGGAGATCCTGCGCAGCCCAGCCGAAGCCCGCGGGGCCATGCGGACGCAGCACTTCGTTTTCCTCGTAAACGGCAACCGAGAGCGGCACGAAGTTTTCAGCCCGGTCCATCTCGACCAGTTCGGGATGAAGATGCAGCATGACGCTGGTCTCGGCCTGACCGCCATGAATGCCGTGGCGAATTTCCTCGACCGGGTAGATCGCCGCCATGTCCATCATCCGCGACCACATCCCCGTCACGGCCAGCATGCCGAACCTGACCCGCAACTCGCGGCAGACGATGTCGCAGATCTGCGGCTGGCCGCCATGCGAATTGAACAACAGGATCTTGCGGATGCCGGCGCGGTACACGCTTTCCCCGATCTCGGTCCAGACCCGGGCAAGGGTTTCGTGCGACAGCGTCAGCGTTCCGGGAAACGCCAGATGCTCGTTGGATTTACCAACCGGCAACATCGGCAGCACCAGCGCCGGGCAATCGGCCGGCATCAGCGCCACAGCGCGCTCCAGAATGCCGGCATTGATCGCGGCATCGACCCTGACCGGCAGGTGTGGACCGTGCTGCTCGATTGCGCCGACCGGCAGGATCGCGACGATGCGCTCGGCATCCAGCGCGGCGAAGTCGGCCGTGGTCAGGTCCCACCACCAGTGCGATTTCAAGACCATACTGGCTGGCTCATGCGGGCTCCCTTGCTGTTCGCGATTGGGAAATGACAAACGCCCATGTCAAAGCGCTTTGATTCGCCGCCCGTGTTGCCTTTTGGGCAACATGAATCCATCGTCCGTGACGGCACTCATTTTCCGGGCATCCCCAGACCATGTTGCATTCCAGGCTGCTCACTTACGTCGATGAGGTCGCTCGTACGGGATCGATCCGCCAGGCCGCCAGCCACCTGAACGTCGCCGCATCGGCGATCAGCAGGCAGATCCTGGCGCTGGAAACCCAGCTCGGCACGCCGATCTTCCAGCGCCTGCCGCGCAAGCTGATCCTCACGGCGGCGGGAGAAATTCTGATCGGACATATCCGCCAGACCTTGAAGGAACTGAGCCGGGCGCAGGCCAAGATCGAGGAGTTGAAAGGGCTTCGCCGCGGCGAGATCACGCTGGCGATGATGAGCGGGCTGGCGTCGAATCTGGTGCCCGGTACGGTGAAGCAGTTCCGCACCGCTAACCCGCGCGTCAAATTGGTGCTAACCCTGCTCGCCACCGGCGAAGCGATCCAGACCGCCGTCGCCAGCGGGGAAGCCGATCTTGGCATCGGTTTTGATTTTGCCAAGGACAATAACCTGTAAATCCTGGCCCGCACCAACGGTCATCTTGGCGCCGTGATGGCGCCGGATCATCCGCTGGCGAAGCGAGCCAGCATCCGGCTCAGCGACTGCATCGATTACCCGCTCGTGATCGCCGATCGCAGCAGCGCAATCCGGCCCTATCTCGATAGCGCCTTCGCCAAGCTGTCCCTCGACCCACAGCCGGTGATCGAGACCAACGCCATCGAGATCATGCGGCATGCCGCGATCCTCGACAATGGAATCACCTTTCTGACGCCCTTTGACATCGAATTCGAACGGCGCGCCGGGCGGCTGGTCTATGTTCCGGTGCGCGAGCTGTCGCACGACGCACAAACCCTTATCCTCATCGGCCACCAGCGTGGCAGCAGCGCCATCGCCAGCGTGCTCACGGAAATGCTGAAGACCACGATGATGAGCGAGCTGATCTCCTGATAAAAGGCCACCGCATCGTCAGCAGGAAACTTTCATAGCTTTGAAAAACCGGAATGTCGACGAGCACAAGTACACGGCCTTTGTGATTTCAATCGATCGAACCTGGCTGGCCGCAGCTTCAAGTACGGGAATTGCAGTTGCAGCCGTGTCGTCAAGCCGTTTTTCAGCTCTTCACGGCACGAAGCCGTGTCACGCGTCTCAAACAGAAGCGTCTGACATCAAAAGATAACTAATTATCTGAGCCACAATCTTTCCGGAAGATCTGGAAGTTCGCGCTTCTGCGGGTTCGGCATCGCAAGGCAAGCGCAAACCAGACTTCACGCTTCGAAACATTTGATTCAAAACACGATACCTGCGTTGCAGAAATCAACCCAAGCGATTCAAGGTTTAATATTAGCGATTCAGAATTCATGAAGTGCGTTGCGTTTTCAAACGGCGTGAAGCTATCGAGCGGATGGGCGGCGCCGACGGCTTATTGCACCGGCTCCATTCCGCCAGTGACGTCGGCTTTCAACGCATCCAAGCTAGAGCAATCCCTGGACCTGAAGGGACTTGATCGTACGGCGCATGGTCGCCAGGAACAACCGCGCCGGACGAGACAGCGGCGCGCCGCGCGAAACGAGAACCTGCGCGGTCACCGCAGTACCCGGTGCGAATTTCAGGCAGACGACGCCGTTTTCACGCGCTTCGATCAGCCAAAACGGGTCGATGACCGCGACCCCTGCCCCTGCCCGTGCCAGGGCGCAGGCAACTGAAGACTGGTTGACCTCGATCGCTACCCGGCGCGGCGTCCCTGCCTGTCGGAACGCCTGCTCAACCAATGCGCCGAGCGGCTGGCTCCGGCTGAA
>JACMOT010000278.1 GCA_014377915.1 Tardiphaga sp. | reverse complement strand
CGTAGTCGGGCCCGCCGTGCTTGACCAGAGCCGGGGCGCGGATCACCGCGCAGGTGATGTAGGGGGCCGTGCCCGGGACCGCGAGGCCGATCACCCAGACGATCAGCGCGGTGTAGATTGCCGTCAGCAGCAGGCTGCCGCCGGCATAGGCGATCACGATCGAGGAGAATTTCAGTCCGGGCCCGGTCAGCGTCACCACGCCGACCACGATGCCGGCGCAGGCGCAGGTGGTGGCGGCGTTGAGCGCGCCGATCGAGCCGTCGGCCAGCGCCTTCACCAGTTTTCGCGGCACCAGCGCGGTTTCCCTGCGCAGGAAGCTCAGCGCAAAGGTGACGGCGGTGGCATAGAACACCGACAGCGACGGCGAATAGCCGATCAGCATGAAGATCACCACCGCGATCAGCGAGATGAAGTGGAAGCCGTAGCGCCTCGTCATCTGGCCGATGGTCATCTCCGGCTTGAAGTTGACGTCATGGGCGCCGAAACGCTTGGCGTCGATCTCCACCATGATCAGCAACGACAGGTAATAAAGGCAGGTCGGGATGGTCGCCATCCAGATCACGTCGAGATAGCTGATCTTGAGGAATTCGGCGATCAGGAACGCCGCGGCGCCGAGCACCGGCGGCGACAGGATGGCACCTAGTCCGCCGGCGGCGAGCAGTCCGCCCGCGGCATTTTTTTCAAATCCGGCCTTCTTCAGCATCGGATAGGCCACGGTTCCGATCATCACCGTGGTCGCCACGCCGGAGCCGGACGGGCCGCCGAGCAGGAACGACGACAGCACCACGGTGCGGCCGGCGGCGTTCGGCTTGTTGCCCATCAGCGCCAGCGAGAAGTCGATGAAGAATTTCCCGGCGCCGGACTGCGCCAGGAACGCGCCGTAGATGGTGAACAGGATGATCAGCGTCGCCGAGACGTCGACCGCGACGCCGAAAATGCCCTCCAGCGTGATGAAAAGGTGGCCGACCAGCCGCGGCAGGTCGTAGCCGCGATGGGTCCATGGCGCGGGCAGATGCGGCCCGAGCATGGCGTAGGCAACGAAGAACAGCGACACCACCGGCATGATCAGCCCGGTGGTACGGCGGGTAGCTTCCAGCAGCAGCATGATGAAGACGATGCCGACCACGACATCCATGTGCTCCGGCACGGTGGCGCGGTCGGTGAAGTCATCGCCGCCCCATAGCGCATAGACGATGGTGCCGACGGCGACGATGCCCGGCACGATGTCCCACCAGCGCACCCGGTTGCGGAATCTGGTGGCCAGCGGGAACAGCAGGAAGCTCAGCACCAGCGTGAACGCGACGTGGATGTAGCGCAGCTCCTGGGTCGGCACGATGGCGTAGGCAGCATACAAATGGAAAATGCTCATCACCACGGCGATCGCGGTGGAAATTTTCCCGGCCCAGCCGAACAGCCGATTGGTCGCCCCCTCATCGGCCTCGATATAGGCTTCCGCCTTCAGGAGTGCCTCGTTGGAAACCGCAACGGTTTCATCGTTCTCGTTGGATTTCTCGTCCGCCATCGATCCCCCCGGGAAATGTCCCGCCGCCGAGTTGGCCGGCTGTTATTTTTTTGCAGTGCGCGCATTCATGCCGGTTTGCCCGGCGGTTGCAAGGGCTTGCCGCCGAAACTTTCGTCGCGCGCCGGTTCGTCGTGGGCGTCCGGCGGCTTGACCGGGCCGCCACACTTGTCCACGTTGCCCGCAACTTGAACCGGGGAGAGGCACGTGAACGCGCGGCGCGTCGCAGCGGCATGGGGAATGATTGCTGTGCTGGCGTCGTCCGCGCAGGCGCAGCAGCCGATCACGGTGCTGACCGGTGGCATGTCCGGCGTGTACTATCCGCTCGGTGTCACCATCGCGAAGATCTACGCCGATATTCCCGATAGCCAGGTGCAGGTGCAGACCACCGATGGCTCGGTGGAGAACCTGGCTCGGCTGCAGCAGGGCGACGCTCAGCTCGGCTTCGCGCTTGGCGACGCGCTGCAGGATGCCTGGAACGGCAATGCCGAGGCCGGCTTCTCCGGCAGGCTGAACCGGTTGCGCGTGATCGGTGCGATCTATCCCAGCCTGGTCCAGATCGTCGCCACCAAAGCGAGCGGCATCCGCACGCTGGCCGGCCTCAAGGGCAAGACGCTGTCGGTGGGCGCGGCCAGATCCGGCACCGAGCTCAATGCCCGCGCCATTCTGGTCGCCGCGGATCTCGGCCCGCTCGACGTGCGCCGGGTGCTGGACAAGTCTTTCGCCGAGTCGATCGAATTGATGATCAAACAGCAGCTCGATGCCACGGTGCAATCGGCGGGGCCCGGTGTCGCCTCGCTGCGCGAACTTAGCGAAGCCATCGAGATCACCATGGTGCCGGTGCCAAAGCGGGTCGTGCGAAAAATGGGCGCGCCTTTCACCGCGGCCGTGATTCCCGCCGGCACCTATATCGGCCAGGATAAAGCGGTGCCGACCGCTTCGGTGATGAACTATCTGGTGACGAGCTCCGCGGTCTCCGACGAACTGGCCTATCAGATGACGAAAATGGTGTTCGACTCGTTGCCCGAGCTGGCCATTGCGCACCTCGCCGGCCGCGAGATCAAGCTCGCGAACGCAGCAAATCCCTGCGCGGTGCCGCTGCACTCCGGCGCGATCCGCTATTACCGGGAAAAGGGCTTGATGAAGTGAGACAAGCGCGATCTATTGGGCGTGGCATCGCCGCCGCGGCGCTGTTCGCGTCGACGATGTCCGCGTCGGCGGCCACCAACGACGCTGCCGCCGAGCCTGCCGTCGATGTTGCGCCCTGCGCCACCGCCATCGCGGAGGCTGACGACGACCGCGTCATCGCCCGCTGCGGCGCGCTGATCGACAATTGCAAGACGTTGCACGCGGACCGCGCCAAAGCGCTGGTGGCGCGCGGCGCCGCCTTTGCCCGTCGCGACCAGATCGACCATGCCATCGCCGATGACGACGTCGCACTGAAACTCGATCCCGGCGCTGACCTGTTCAATGCCCGCGGCGAGCTTCACCGCCGCAAGGGTGACCGGCCGCGCGCCGTGGCCGATTTCACCGCTGCGCTCCGCCTCAACCCGCAGCATGAGGTTGCCCGCGCCAACAACAGGGCGCTGGCGCGCGAGCTTGAGCAGATCGGCGCCGACATGGCGCTCAAGGGCCGACTAAAGCCGCCCTTGAAATGAGCGGGCATCCCGTGACAATGGCTGTGCCATCAAGCCCGGCGCCACGACCGGGACGGGAGCGACGCCAAGGATCTCGAACATGACCGTTCATAACAGCAGCCGGTATCGCGAGGTACACGCCCGCTCGCTCAACGACCCGGAAGGCTTCTGGGCCGAGGCGGCGCGGGCGATTGACTGGATCGAGCCGGCAACGAAGGTCTTCGATCCCGCGCAGGGACTCTATGGCCGCTGGTTCGCCGGCGCGGTCGTCAATACTTGCTACAACGCGCTCGATCGCCATGTCGTGAACGGACGCGCCGACCAGCTTGCGCTGATCCACGATTCGCCGCTGGCGGGTGCGGTGACGAAACTTACTTACGCGGAAATGCTGCACGAGACGCAGGTGCTGGGCGCCATCATGCAGGATCTGGGTGTCGGCAAGGGCGACCGCGTCATCCTCTATATGCCGATGGTACCGGAAGCGATGATCGCCATGCTGGCCTGCGCGCGGATCGGCGCGGTGCATTCGGTGGTGTTCGGTGGCTCCGCAGCGAAGGAACTCGCTACACGCATCGAGGACGCCCAGCCGAAACTGATCTTCTCGGCCAGCTGCGGGCTCGAGCCCGGCCGACTCGTGCACTACAAGCCGCTGCTCGACGAGGCGATCGCGTTGTCCAGCTTCAAGCCGGACGCCTGCGTCATTCTGCGGCGCCCGCAGCATGGCTGCGATCTCGTGCAGGGTCGCGACCACGACTGGGCCGAATTGCGCGGCAAGGCGATCGCGGCGAAGAAATCCGCGGCCTGCGTGCCTGTGCTGGCCACCGATCCGCTCTACATCCTCTATACGTCCGGGACCACCGGGAAGCCGAAGGGCGTGGTGCGTGACAATGGCGGCCATCTGGTCGCGCTGAAATGGTCGATGTGGAATCTGTACGGCGTCAAGCCGGGCGAAGTGTTCTGGTGTGGCTCCGACATCGGCTGGGTGGTCGGCCACAGCTACATCATCTATGCGCCACTGCTGCATGGCGCGACCTCGATCATGTATGAGGGCAAGCCGGTCGGCACGCCCGATGCCGGCGCATTCTGGCGTGTGATCGCCGAACACAAGGCGGTCGCCTTCTTCACCGCGCCGACCGCGCTGCGTGCCATCCGCAAGGAAGACCCGGAAGGAAAACTGCTCGGCGCCTACGACCTGTCGAAAATGCGCACGCTGTTTCTCGCCGGCGAGCGCGCCGATCCGCCGACGGTGGCGTGGGCGGAACAGCAATTGCGGGTACCGGTGATCGACCATTGGTGGCAGACCGAGACCGGCTGGTGCATCGCCGGCAATCCGGTGGGCCTCGGCCAGTTGCCGGTCAAGCACGGATCACCGACGGTGCCGATGCCGGGCTACCGGATCGAGGTCGTTGACGAGGCCGCGAAGCCATTGCCCGCCGGCACCATGGGATCGCTGGTCATCAAGCTGCCGATGCCGCCGGGCTGCCTGCCGACGCTGTGGCAGCAGGACGAGCGCTGCAAGCAAGCCTATTTCGACGAATTCCCCGGCTACTACAAGACCGCAGACGCCGGCTATATCGACGAGGATGGCTACGTCTTTGTGATGGGGCGCACCGACGACATCATCAACGTCGCCGGGCACCGGCTCTCCACCGGCGGCATGGAGGAGATTCTCGCCAGCCATCCCGATGTCGCCGAATGCGCGGTACTGGGTGTCAGGGACGCCATCAAGGGGGAGGTGCCGTGCGGTTTCCTGGTGCTGAAGGCCGGCGTCACCAAGAGCCCTGCCGAGATCGAAAAGGAAGTGGTGGCGCTGGTACGGCAACGGCTCGGCCCGGTCGCCGCGTTCAAGCTGGCGATCACTGTCGGTCGGCTGCCCAAGACGCGCTCCGGAAAAATCCTGCGCGGCACCATCAAGAAGATCGCCGATGGCGACGAATGGGCGATGCCGGCGACCATCGAGGATGCCAAGGTCTTTGACGAGATCGGCGAGGCACTGAAGGGCAGGGTGTAGCAAAATACTGTCGTTCCGGGGCGCGGGCTGCGCCCTCGCGCCCCGGAATGACGCGGCAGGATGCACCTTACAATTCCCGCATTTCGCGCTAAACACGGCGCGATCGACGACTGGCCCAGGATTTCGCATGCGACCGACCCCCACCCCTTTGATCGCGCTGCTGCTGGCCGCGCTGGCGCTGGCCTCCTGCGCGCGGCGCAGCGATATTCCGGTCTCGAGTCTGGGCGATGATGACGATGCGACCTGCCGCGCCACCGGAGCGGTGGCTGGCTCCGCCGAATATGCCAATTGCCTGAAGAACCGCGACGTTCAGCGAGGCAATGCCATCGCCCGTGCCGATCGATCGCAGCGCAACCTCGGCGAATACATGCTGAACAATCCGAGTCGTCCGTAGGCCGCTCCGACGGTCGCGCCGGTGGTGCGGGCCGGTTTCGACTACTTGATCGACAAGCATTGGGGCTGGAACGTCGACCTGAAGAAGCGCTGGTTGCGTCCGAACTGGGACGGCACGCTGGCCAATGGCACGGCGATTACCGGCAAGGTCAATCTTGATCCGTGGCTGATCCGCACCGGCATCACCTACAAGTTTTGGATCGACGGCCAGCATTCGGCGATCACGGGGCCGATGCCAATCGGCCCCGTTTTATGGCTGTGTTTTCTTGCTTCCCCTCTCCCCTTGTGTTCTCGGGAGAAGGGCGGATGTTGATGGAAGTTGTTTCCTCGGAGTGGATACAGCGTTGATATTGCTTGCGTCAACTAAGACAAACGGTCACGTTTGAACCCATTATAACCTATGCAGTGCTACCTATGTAGGTTCGAGGTAGCAGCACCGGTCGGGGGATCAGATGCCGCAAATAAAGCTGACAAAGAGCGCGATCGATGCCTTTCCCATTCTGCTCAAGGATGTCGTCTATTGGGACGTCGGGTGTCCCGGTTTCGGCGTCAAGGTAACCCCGAAGGGGCGCAAGGTCTTTATCGTCTTGTTTCGCACGGCGGGAGCCGGTTCGCGGTTGCGCAAATATACCATCGGGCCCTACGGCCGGGTGACCCTCAATCAGGCTCGCGTTACGGCTCATAAGGTGTTTGCCGCAAAACTCGACGGGCGCGACCTCGCCGCAGAGAAGAAGGACTCTCGGCGAAGAATGGTCGCTGATCGGGTTGACGATCTGCTTGAGGCCTTTATAGCGCAGCACATTTCCCAAAATCGTTCCGCACCGGAGATTTCACGGATGCTCCGCCGGGAGGTCGGGTCGGCATGGGGTAGCCGAAGTATTCATGAGATCAGCAAACGCGATGTGATTGATGTCGTGAGTGCCATCGAGCAACGCGGGGCTCCAGTCGGCGCCAACAAGGCACTGAAGGCGATCAAAACCTTCTTTCGCTGGTGCGTAGGCCGTGCCGTGCTGGACAGGTCACCCGCCAACGGTGTGCCGCTTCCGGCGAAACAGGTGACGAGGGATCGGGTGTTGAGCGATGGCGAACTCGCCCGGATCATCCTGGCCGCGAGACAGATTGGCGGCCCTTATGGCGACATCGTCGAGGTCTTGGCCTTGACTGGCCAACGCCGCGAAGAGGTGGCGCGCTGCACCTGGGATGAGATCGATGTGAAGACGCGAACTTGGAAGCTTTCTTCTGACCGCACGAAAAATGCAAAATCACATGAAGTACATCTATCCGACCCGGTTATAGCGATTTTAAGCAGAGTTAACGAGCGAGGTAAATTTGTTTTCTCGCGGTCGGGAGATAGCTCATTTCAGGACTTCAGTTCTGCCAAGCGAGAGATCGACGAGCTTTCCGGCGTCACCGGATGGCGACTTCATGATCTGCGACGAACTTGCGTCTCTGGCATGGCCAGGCTCGGCATCGCCCCACACGTCGCCGACAAAATTCTGAACCACCAAACAGGCACGATCTCTGGTGTTGCAGCCGTCTATCAACGCCACGATTTCCTCGCCGAACGTAGAGAAGCACTGGAAATGTGGGGTGCCCATGTCGAACGCACCACCCGAAAAGCCGCTGATGGCGAATTTCTCAGGAGAATTGCATGACGAAGCTACTTCCGGCGGGCCTCGTTTCATTGCATGGGGCGGCCGACATCCTCGAATCATACCTGTTTTCAGGATTGTCCGAGCGAGCTTTGGTAACGGAGCTACGTAAAGAGGCGTTCGATGTTGCGGACGGGGCCGAAAGAAATAAGGTAGCCGCAGAGCTTTGGAAGGCCGTGGATCAAAGCAAAGTGCAAGCCATCGCAATTGGCCCAGCTGCTATTCGCTATGACCTAACTCCAGATCAAACAAAGAACGTGCCGTTTCTTCGCAATTCAGGAGGCGGCAATCTCAGTTTTTTGCGTCCATCTAATCCCGCCCACAACGAATTTGTTAAGCAGTTCGGGTCAAATCTGGCAGATGTTTCTCTGGCGTTCCAGAGATCGGAAATTGAGAAACTCGCGCGCCGTCTCAGACAGGAACGCCGCCAATATGCAAAAAGCGGCGAAGCAACCACGCGGCGCGGTCGCCCTTCGTTACTGGCAGATGTTGTCGTCCACATCAGAAAGGCGGTCGATGAAGGAAAATGGATCCCACCACACTCAATCAAAGCGTTAACAGCAGAAGTGAACAAGGTCGGCAACTTCAAAAAGAAGGTGAGCGCAGATACGGTTGGTCGCGCGCTCGACCAACTGCATCACGATTCCAAAGATCGTCGATTTGAACGGGTGCGTCGTAAAAAGCGAACTTAGCGGTACGAACCATTGGGGCTCCCGAGGGAGGGTGCTTGCTTATGATTGAAGGTAGAAATGAGCACGTGTGGCGCACCAATGTTACCGATCCTAATGGGGGTCGATGCCCACCCTCGTTCTTATTGACAAAATGTAAGCGCACTTATGAGACATCCAGCGTTCGATTATAGTCGTTCACGAAGAAGCTCGTAAGGTGCTTTTTTGTTGAATGCACCGTGAAGCTTCGTAGCGCGCTCGGCGCTATAAACGAACTTCGGTCGGCATGAAAAAAACTTCGGAGCTCTTATTGAACAACGAACGACCGCCGCATCGCAAGGCCGCGGAGTGCCAGGGTGGCACCAGCGAGGATTCCGGCAACGGCCACGATGGACGGTAACGCCAGAGTAGATAGACCCGTGAGGCCCTGTCCTATTGAGCAACCATAGGCCATTGCCCCGCCAATTCCCATCAGCGACGCACCTACCATGGAGCGTCCGGTATGACTTGCCGAGATGTATCCTTCGAATGCAAAATGTCCTGTCAGCAAAGCTGTCAGCAGGCTTCCAGAAAAAACACCAGCCACCAGCGCGATCCCAAAATTCAGCTGCATACCGGTCGATAACATGACGTATTGCACCGTCTCGGCGATTGGTGAAACGAAGCTGAGAGAGGCCACGGGTATCGGGTTAAAGTCATCGGCGCCAATCCAGCCGGTCCCCAGCCAACCCGCGATCACCAGAAGACCGACAGCGAGCCCTGCGGCCATGTGCCAAATCGAGCGTCGCGTCGCTCGAGCAGAAATTGCAAAAAAAAGCAGAGCGCCACCGACGAGCAACGTCGCCAAAATCCGCGAAGACGTTTCAGTCACACCGAAAGTCTCAAGCAGCGTAGGTATAGAAATAACGCTTGGCGCGACCTGCGTCTGTCTTATCGCCGCTAGACGCGCCGGCGCGAGCAGCCCCTTCAGTGTCATCTGAGCAGCGATGCCGATGATCAAAAGCACGACTAGAGACCTGAGATTTCCTTTTCCCAGCAGCACAATCGCGCGAGAGGCGCAACCATTCGACAACACCATGCCGATCCCGAAAAGTAGGCCACCGACAAGCATCATCGGAACAGAGAAGGAAGGCTGCAGATAGATCGATTTTCCAATGTCGACCAGTCCCGCTCCGTCGATCAGCTGGGTACCAAAAATCGCGACTGCCGCAGCCAGTGCATAGCTTCGGATTTTTTGTCCATCATCGCGCTCCAGCCAGTCGCGCAAGCCACTCGTAAGGCAAAAGCCGCTCAGCAAGCCAACGATCCCAAAGATCGCACCGATCACAAAGCCGGCCAGGGTCGCTATAGCGGGCATGTATCGTTCTCCGGAATGATGAATTGCCACACATTCAGTGTGGATAACGATCTATGCCGCATTAGTCTAGGTGCAAGCCGGACTAAGACGATTCTGCTGCTGCGGATGCTGAGAGCAGAACAGCGTTCCAATTTGCTATAGTTTGGCGATACGATGCTTTTATAGCCAGCACCTCCAGGTCGAGCTTGAAAGGATTTCGATGGCCAAGGAGGTCGGTAGCCAGGAAGCCTGCGCCATCAGACGCTGCAGTAGACCCAAGGGTGCTATTTCGAAGGCTCTACGACGACGCACCGCAACAGCTCAGGATTCATCTTGCAATATCGATATCGAACCGCAGTTGAACCACAACGGCGAGCAATGTTGTGAGTGGCCTTATCGAACCGTCCTAGATTTGTTGTTGCAGAAACATCTAATTATTTGCCTTGGCACGCGCATCACTAACGGCCTGCTTGAATTGGCTGTAGGTCAGAGCGGAGGTAACCCGGAAGCGGCCGACAATGTAGGCAGGTGTTCCCTGTAAATCGAGCGACTCAGCCTGCGCCAGATGCTTCTTCAATGTTGCGTTGATCTCGTCGGTGTGAAGCTTCAAATCTTCATTGAGCTTCGGCATATCGACGCCGGACCTCTGGATGGCAGCGAGCATGTGATCTTCTGGAATTTTCGGTCCCGGGATGGCCATCAATGCGGCATGCACAGCGTCATATTTGCCTTGATATTTAGCCGCGAGGGCCATTTGCGCGCCGTACACCGAAGCTTTTGTGAGGATCGGCCAGTCCTTATAGACAAGCCGAATTTGCCCGTCTTCCTTCACCACCCGCTCAAGGTCGGGCTCGGCCTTCTTGCAGTACGGGCAATTGTAATCAAAGAACGTCACAATGGTGAGATTGCCTTTCGGATTTCCCCCCGTCGGTGCGTTCGGGTCGTTTAGGATCGCCTCGGACGAGGTGTCAGAGTCCTCGGCGTGAACGATGGACGCTCCCAGTGGGCCTAAAAGAGCAAGCGACAGCAGCGAGCAGGTGACGATTCTTCGAATGGTATTCGGTCGCATTGGTTTCTCCGAGTTAAAATAGGCTAGATTGGGCGAAGCTGCTTGAGGCGCGACATGAAGGTTTTGGCGTCGACCGGTCCAACAAACCTCGTATCCGGCACTTCTTTGCCTTGATGCGGGCTGAGGAAAATAATGGTCGGCGGGCCCACGACGCTGAATCGTTTCATCAAGGACCGGGTTTCATCGTTGTATTCGGTTGCATCTGCTCGGATGACAGCAAAGTCCTTCAGATGTTTAATAACATCGGGATCTGAAAATACGGTGCTATCCATCAACTTGCACTCGACGCACCACCCTGCAGAAAAGTCGAGCATCACCGGCTTGCCTTGCTGCGCCGCCCGTTCAACCGCTACATCGAGAGCGCCATTTGTCGTGACGTCTTCGAATGACATCGCGCGGCTTGAGGAGGCTGTCGGGAAGCCCGCAAGCGAAACCAGATGTTCGGACGACCCATCTACCGATGCGATCATCGCGTAGACGCCGGATCCGATAACCACCAAGCCGAGCGACGCGAAGGCCATGGTCCGGGCCCCGCGCGGCCTTCCCCTCGACAATTGAGACCCGACCAGCAGCAGGCCGCTCGCGCTGGCTGCTACCCCGACAAGGAACACCGTCATCCACAGAGGAATCACCCGCGACAGCATCCAGATCGCCATCCCGATAAACACGAATCCAAACACGTATTTCACGCGCGCCAGCCAGGGTCCGGACCGTGGAAGCACTCCCGCACCAAAAGTGCCGAAGGCCAGCAGGGGAAGTCCCATCCCGAGGCCCAACGCAAACAGAGCCAGGGCGCCGCGGAACAGGTCGCCTGTCTGCGCAACATAAACGAGGGCTGCGGCCAAGGGCGGCGTAACGCAGGGACCAACAATAAGCGCAGATCCGAACCCCATGATAGCCGCGCCGCCGAGCGAGCCGCCGCGCCGCATTCCGGAGCCTATGAGCCGGTTTTGCCAGGACTGCGGGAGTTGCAAGTCGTAGAGCCCGAACATTGAGAGAGCCAAAGCGACAAAGACGGCGCTCATCAATCCGAGGGCCAGGGGGGTCTGCAATGCAGCCTGAAGATTTTGCCCCGACCAGGCGACGACGACTCCCAGCACCGCATAAGCCAATGCCATGGCAAGCACGTAAGCGCTCGAGAGCGCAAAGCCGCGCATGGCTGTCAGCCGGTTGCCGAACTGGGCCAGCATTCCGGAAAGAATCGGAATCATCGGGAATACGCAGGGCGTAAATGCCAAAAGCAGCCCGAATCCTATGAACGCGAGAACCATCGAGCCGATGCCGCCTCGAAGATCGACTTGCTCTGCCGAGGGGGTAGGGGGGGTGTCATAGGTTGCCGGCACCGGAGCGTCGGGTTTCCACGTGGGGCGACTCGCCGACCCCGATAACGAAGGCCGCGAGTCGGTACTGGAAAGAGAGGTCACACCCACAATTTTTGTGGCCGGCGGGTAGCAAATTCCCTGCTCCGCGCATCCCTGATAGGATACTTCCAATTGCTGGGTCGAGCCAAGGCCAGCCATGGGTACGAAGGCCTTCACTTGCCGATGATACACTTCGGTTTGGCCAAAGGATGGATCGTCTTTCATCTCGCCGGGAGGCGTCTCGGTCCTCACAGGAGTACCATCCATCTTTGAAACGGTGATCTTGTCCCGGTACAAGTAAGTCCCGGGAGCAACTTGCCATTCAAGGACGAGATCGCCGGCAGTGGTGCGGGCGGCGTTCATCTGGAACACCTTGTCCACGCCCGGCGGCTGCTGCGCTTGTCCGTCCGCTGCTGAAATTAGCGCAAACGCGAAGGCGAGAGCCGCTCTCAATAACCAATACCGCATCATTCCCCCGACATTCTGGCTGCGTCCTCAAATCCACTGCCTACCTTAACCCAGCCTTAAGCGGAGCCTTGCGGCACCGCCTGTTGCGATAACGAGGGCGTGATGCGTCGCGACAGCAGACAGGAGCTACGGTGAAACGGCTTTTCAAATGGTTTAGGAATTTACTGATGCAGCTGCGCTCTACATTAACCTGTCCCCATTGCGGTAATCAGGCAGAAGAAGCCATGCCGACTTACGCTTGCCAATTTTTCTATGACTGCAAGGGATGTGGCGCGCGGCTCAAACCTTTGGCTGGCGACTGTTGCGTGTTCTGCTCATATGGCTCGGTGCCGTGTCCACCTATCCAGGAGAGTGGCAAGGATAGTTGTTGCAGTTAGCTTACAGCCAGAACCGGCTCGTCTCTGCCGCGCCGCCAATCAATCAAGACGATCGATTGAGGAAGCAGCCACCTCGCCGTGGCACGGGCGCACGCATGTGCGCCCGTGCCATTGCCGTGAAGGGCGATGTCCCGCCCTCCGGCGGCCGATACTCCAGAGGGAAGTAACAGGCCGGCGAGTGAGTCGGTCGGCAATAGATGACAGGGAAATTGCACCGGGGATGGCATCGCTTTTATTTCTCAATCTAAAAAGACGACAAAAGCGGTCAGAACCTTTCAGAACCCACCTTCGGTTCACTCCATACCGATAATCGGGCGAAAGCTGTTTAGTTCATCAGGAAGGAAGGGGTGCTGCTAATGCCCATCACGCTTGCCCGGTCTGCGTTCGATAGGACCATTCGACAAGATCGTAGATACTTCAACGTTGCGAGGCAAAATACCGATAGAGGCAGCGAACGACAAAGGCGTCATTTCCTCATTTCTCAAACATGTTTCAACGCCCCAGGCTGCCAGGCCAATCAACGAAGCGATCCAAAACAGAGAAATCCCATTCATGATCATTCGATGTCTGAGATCATCGTGTGAAGCGTTGCTGCGCCGAAACAGTATGAGATTGCCAGGTCTTGTCATCGAGAGCTCGCGTCACGTGGGTCTCGCTACGCCGCGAATTTACGCTCCTTATGCGGTATGTCGAATTCGCCGCCCTTCAACATGTGAGACCAATACAGCCAAGGCAGGAATCTGGTCTTCAGTATCCATGCCGACCGACGAGGAACGCGCGGATCAAAAAGAAAACTCGGCGTAATTTTGCCGCCGTACCCAAATTCAGCAAGCACAATATTTCCGTAGGCGACAGTCAGTGGACACGAACCGTAGCCGTCATAATGACTGCTTACCGTCTTACCGTCCATCACAGCGAGAAGATTTGACACGACGACAGGTGCCTGCATACGAACCGCTGCCGCAGTCTTTGCGTTTGGTGTCGACGCTCCATCGCCGAGTCCAAATACGTTCTTGAAACGGTTGTGCTGGAGCGTCGCCTGATCAACGTCAACCCATCCCGCCTCGTTGGCCAGCGAACTCTGCTTCACGAAATCGAGAGCCGTCTGCGGCGGCACGACGTGCATCATATCGAACTTCTTGACGATCTCCGATGTAACTCCGTCGGCTCCTGTGACGGCGAAGATTGCCTCTTTGGCGGCACCGTTGATCGCCTTCAGGTTCGTTTTAAAATTCAAAGTAATTCCGTATTCATCGACGGGCGCCTGCAGAGGCGGGACAAAAAATGGCACGCCAAAAAGCACATCGCCGGCAAGACAGAATTCAATCTTGGACTGTGCGAGTTTCCCATGCTTTCG
>JACMOT010000277.1 GCA_014377915.1 Tardiphaga sp. | reverse complement strand
TTTCGATGGACCAGCTTTTCGCCGACGGAACCGTGAACGCCAGAATTGCCGGCAACGGTCCGCCGCTGGTGCTGTTTCACTCCCTGCTGGCCGACCGGGGCAGCTTCGGCCGCATCGCGCCCGAGCTTGCGAAATCCTTTCGCGTGATCGTGCCGGAGCTGCCCGGCTTCGGCGCCTCACACGCTGTCGAGGGCGGACTCGCGGCGGTGGCCGATCGCATGGCGACGTTCGTGCGGGAGGTGATGGCGGGCGAGGACGCGATCGTGCTCGGCAACGGATATGGTGGCTTCGTTGCGCTGCAGATGGCGATCCGCCATCCGGGCATCGCGAAAAAACTCGTACTAGCCGATTGCGGCGCGGCGTTCTCCGAACCCGGCCGCGAGGCGTTCCGCAACATGGCCGCGGCCGCGCGCGCCAAGGGCCTAGCGGCGATCATGCCGGTGGCGATGCGCCGGCTGTTCGCGCCGGAATATCAGGAGGCGCACCCCGATCTGATGCGCGAACGCGAGGCAGCGTTCCTGCGCACCGACGTCGACGTCTTCCACGCGGCCTGCCTTTCACTGGCGGGTCTCGACCTGCGAACGGAGCTTGCGAAAGTGAACGTGCCTGTTTTGGTGATGGTCGGCGATCAGGACGAGGCGACCCCGCCGCCGATGTCCGAAGAACTGAGCGCGCTGCTGCCCGACGCCCGCCTGCACGTGCTGAAAGGCTGCGCCCACGTGCCGCCCCTGCAGGCGCCGGAGGCGTTCCTCGACGCCATAGCGCCTTTCCTGGCCAACGGCGCACAGATCCGCGCCGCCTGACGGTTCGCTCCCGGCGAACGCGAGCCCCCCTCTTACAACAGGGCCTTCGGCAGCAGCATGTGGATGCCCTTGTTGCCATCGACGAGCTGCGTCACGCGGAGGTTGCCGGCGAGCGAGCACAGCATGTAGGCTTGGTTGCGCGACAGGTTGGTGCGATCGCAGACGTGCTTCACCATCTCGCGCACCGCCTGCTTGGCAGCATCGTCCAGGTCCTCATCGAGGCCGATCGACATCAGGTGCGTGGAACTCTCCGCAAACGGCCATTTCAGATCCATGTCCTTGCGGACCGTGAGACGGAACGTGCCGGTCACGCCGGTCTCCAGCGCGGTGATGCAGACCTCGCCGTCGCCCTGCACGCCATGTCCGTCGCCGGCGAAGAACAGCGCGCCTTCGTTGAACACCGGCAGATAGAGCGTCGTGCCGGCACGGAGCTCCTTGTTGTCCATGTTGCCACCGAAGCTGCGGGGCACCGGCGAGCCGCAAGTGCCCCAGGCCGGCGGCGGCGCGGTCGCGATGATACCGAAGAACGGATCGAGCGGAATTTCAGTGCCCCACGGCATCACGCAGACGTTCTTCTCGTGGTCGATGACCGGATGGATCGTCTCATATTCGGTGAACTCGTCGGGCAGCGTGCCGAGCAGCGGCAGGATGGCGACGAAGCCCCAGTCCTGACGTACCTTCACGTCGAGGATATCGATCTGCAGGACGTCGCCGGGCATCGCGCCCTTCACATATACCGGGCCGGTGATGAAATGCGGCCCCGCGCCCTGCACGAGTTGATCGAGCGCGGCGAGATAATCGGCCGGCACGATGCTGAGGTCCTGCGGCAGCGTTTCCTTGCCGCCGGCCGGGAAGGAATGCAGCGTCACGGTGTCGCCGGAGGCGATTTCCAGCACCGGCTTGGTGGTGCTGTCGACGTAGCCCCACACCATATTTTCTGGAGCGGAAGAGATTTCGTGGCGGCGGGACATGGGCAACTCCTTGAGTGGTGACGGTCAGATGGCGATGTGGCGCTGCAAAAGTTCGCGGTTCGAGGATTCCATGCGGCCGGATTCGACGACGCTGCCGCGCGACAGCACGACAAAGGCGTCCGCCAAGCTGATCGCGAAATCGAGATATTGCTCGACCAGCAGCAGCGAGATTTTTCCTTTGAACGATGCCAGCACGTCGCGAATGGCCGCGACCACATTGGGCTGGATGCCTTCGGTCGGTTCATCCAGGATCAGCAAAGAGGGATTGGTGACCAGCGCGCGCGCGATCGCCAGTTGCTGCTGCTGGCCGCCCGACAGCGCGCCACCGGGCCGTCGCCACATCTGCGTCAGCACCGGAAACAAGGCGATGGTGTCGTCAACCAGCGCGGTCCCATAGGTGCCATGCGCCCGCGCAGCGGCTTCGATGTTTTCGGCAACGGTCAGTTCGGCAAAGATCTCGCGGCCCTGCGGCACATAGGCGAGACCACGGGCCGACCGCCGGTTCGACGACCAGCCGGTGATTTCCGTGTCGTCGACCAACACCCGGCCGCGGCTGACCGGCAGCACGCCCATCAGGCATTTCAACAGCGTCGTCTTGCCGGCGCCGTTACGGCCGAGCACGGCGACGCATTCGCCCGGCGCAATCTCGAACGCGACCTGGCGCAGCACCTGCGCGCTGCCGTAATGCTGGTCGAGCCCTTCGACGCGGAAATGCATGGTCATCGCCCCAGATAGACGTCGATGACGCGTTCGTCGGCGCGCGCATGGGCCATCGATCCCTCGAACAGCGTGCGGCCCTCGTGCAGCACGGTGACGCGGTCGGCGACCTTCTCGACGAAGTCCATATCGTGCTCGACGATCACGATCGCCCGGTCGGCGCGCTTGAGCTTGCGAACCAGAGAAACTGTGCGTTCGGTCTCGTCGTCGGTGAGGCCAGCCACGGGCTCGTCGAGCATCAGCACCTTGGGATTCGACGCCAGCACCATGCCGATCTCCAGCCACTGTTTCTGGCCATGACCGAGTTCGCTGGCGGAACGCTGCGCGAGGTCGTGCAGGCCGATGGCCTCCAGCACCTCCTCGATACGGGTCGCCAGTTCGCCCGGCGAGAGCGACCGCCGCAATCCGCCCTGCGCTCCGATCGCGATGTGCTGATACACGTTGAGGCCCTCGAAGATGCTCGGCTTCTGAAATTTACGACGAATGCCGGCGCGGGCGATGTCGGATTCGCTGCTCCGCGTAACGTCCGTCGCGTCGTCGAAGATCACCCGCCCCTGCTTCGGGTGCGCAATGCCGGAGACCACATCCAGCAGCGTCGTCTTGCCGGCACCGTTAGGGCCGATCACCGCGCGGACCTCGCCGAAATCCACCGCGAGCGACAGCGCGTCGATAGCGCGGAAGCTGCCGAATTCCACCGTGATGTTGTCGACCAGCAAGGCCACCGCCATCACGGCAACTCCGGCGCTTCGGCGGCGATGCGCTTGACGCCCATCGGCCGCACCAGCTTCATCTTCGCGAGGTCGATGAGCCCGTTCGGGAATACAAGCACGATCAGCACGATCAACCCCGACAGGATGAACGGCCATAGTTCGGGCGCCGCCGCCGAGAGCCAGAACTTGATGGCATTGACGAGTACAGCGCCGATCACGGCGCCGATCAGATTGCCGCGCCCGCCGATCGCCACCCAGACCGCGATCTCCAGCGACAGTTCGGGCGCGAGCAGACGCGGATTGATGATGCCGACCTGCGGCACGTAGAGCATGCCGGCTACCGCCGCGATCAGCGCCGACAGGCACCACACCGCGAGCTTCAGCCGCAGCGTGTCGTAGCCCAGCGTGCGCAGCCGCACTTCGTCATCGCCCGCCGCGACGATCATCACGCCGAAGCGGCTCGCCAACAGCAGCCGGCAGCCGAGCAGTGTCAGGCCGAGCACGACAACGGAGAGCGCGGCCATCCCAATAACCACGCCCGGGGCGCCGACAGGCCAGCCGAACACCACCGTAAAACCGGTCATGCCATTGTTGCCGCCGAAGCCGGTATCGTTGCGATACATCAGCAGCATCGCGACATAGACCAGCGCCTGCGTGATGATCGCGAAATAGACGCCGCCGACCCGCGAGCGGAACGACACGTAGCCGAACACGCCGGAGATCAGCAGCGTGACGACGGCTGCCACCAGCAGCGCGTAGGGGAAGAAGCCGAAGCCAGCCCAGTAGAACGGCAGTTCGGTCCAGCCCATGAACTGCATGAAGTCCGGCGCCCGCCCCGTCACCTCGTAGGAGTGCTTGAGCAGATACATCGCCATGACGTAGCCACCGATGCCGAAGAACAGGCCGTGGCCGAGCGACAGGATGCCGAGATAGCCCCAGATCAGACCGAGCGAGATCGCCAGTACCGCGAACGCCGCGAGCTGGCCGATCGCATTGGCCAGATAGGGCGACAGCCCGGCAGACGTGAAGGACGAGCCGGCCAGCAGCTCCGCCACCGCGAGCACGATCAGCAGCAGACAGAGGAAGGGCCGATCCGACGCAAGCGGCTTCATTTGCGCCGCCCCTTGATCGCGAACAGGCCTTCCGGTCGCCATTGCAGGAAGGTGATGATCATCAAGAGCACGAT
>JACMOT010000276.1 GCA_014377915.1 Tardiphaga sp. | reverse complement strand
TCTTCCTAGGTCAGGGAAAGCCAATTGGCTTTCCCCTTAGCCCTTGCGACGAAGCAATCCAGTCTTCGCTTATGGCTTTCTGGATTGCCGCGTCTCTCCGCTCCTCGCAATGACGGCGGAGAGAGCTTCGTGTCCCGGACGCGCGGCGACAACCGAGACCCCGGCTCTGCGAAGCAATACTTCGTATTGCATCGCATCCGGGGAACGCGCCCTACCCGATCATCCTCAACTCTTGAAAAACCGGTCGGCGGCATCCCTTGTCGCACGCTTCAATTGCATGCTGGATTGCAGGCGCTGGATCTCGCCGTTGAGCAAGGCAATCCGCTCGGCCAGTTCTTCGACCGACAATAGCGTCAGATCCTGGCCGATCTCGTGGCTGATCTTTTTCTTCGGCTTGTCGTCGTCATCGGTCGCCATGATTTTGCCTTGTCGCTCAACGGGGCGCGGTTGCCAGTCTTCACCGGGCTGTCTAATCAGTTGGCAATGCCACTCTCGCTGTCGCAAGGACAAATCATGGAAAAGCTGCCCGCGCAAATGACCGTCATCGGCATCAGCACCTTCGGTGGACCCGAAGTACTGATCCCCGAAACGCGGCCGGTGCCGCAGCCAGGCCCGGGCGACATCCTGGTCAAGGTCGCCGCCGCCGGCGTCAACCGTCCGGACATCGCGCAGCGCTCCGGCGCCTATCCGCCGCCGCCCGGAGCAAGCGACCTGCCCGGCCTGGAAATCTCCGGCGAGGTGGTGGCGCTCGGTGAAGGCGCGACCCGGCACAAGATCGGCGACAAGGTGATGTCGCTGGTGGCTGGTGGCGGCTATGCGCAATATTGCATCGCAGCGGACGCGCAGGCGATGACGGTGCCCGACAGTTTCTCGATGACCGAGGCTGGCGCCACCGCCGAGACCCTGATGACCGTCTGGCACAACGTCTTCGAGCGCGGCGGGCTGCAGCCCGGCGAGACTCTGCTGATTCATGGCGGCTCGTCCGGCATCGGCACGATGGCGACCCAACTCGCCAAGGCGTTCGGCTCCAAGGTGATCGTCACCGTCGGCTCGCAGGCCAAGGCGGAGGCCTGCCTCAAGCTCGGCGCCGATTACGCCATCAACTACAAGACCGAGGACTTCGTCGCCCGCGTCAAGGAGATCACGTCGGGCGCCGGCGTCGAGCTGATCGTCGACATGGTCGGCGGCGACTATATCGACAAGAACTACGAGGCCGCGGCGTTTGACGGCCGCATCGTCCAGATCGCCTTCCTCAGCGGCCCCAAGGCCACGGTGAATTTCGCCAAGCTGATGGTCAAGCGGCTGCATCACACCGGCTCGACGCTGCGGCCGCGGACGCCGGCCGCCAAGGCGGCGATGGTCAAGGCGATCGAGGCCAATGTGCTGCCGCTGCTGCGCTCCGGCCAGGTCAAACCGGTGATGGATTCGAGCTTTCCGCTCGAGAAAGCGGCGGATGCCCACCGGCGGATGGAGACCAGCGAACATATTGGCAAAATTGTGTTGGTCGTTTAGGGCTGTATCAAGGCTGTAAAGCCTTTGAAACATCTCACTTTCATGTCATTTATCTCGCGTCGGGGCGCGGGCCCGGCCTGCTTGGGGCCGGGCCCGCCCTTTCGTTGAAAGGGGAGTAATGACATTGCGTTTGATCAGGTGGCTTGCGCCCCTCGCGCTCGGCCTCATGATTGTCGTTGCCGGTTCCGAGGCCCGTGCCGTTGATGCCGTCAGCGTTCGCGGTGACGCGCCCGCCATCGACCTCACCGCGATCCTCGACTATCAGCACAGCGAAACCGACCGGATCCAGGTGTCCACCGCGCCTGGCACCGACGGCATTGTCCGCCGCATCGAGGTGCGCGCCCGCGAAGCCGGCCAGAACTGGGTGGTGTTCGCGCTCGCCAACAATACCGATGACCAGCTCGACCGCCTTATCGTGGCACCGCATTACCGCATCGTCTCAAGCGGCCTCTTGTGGCCCGACCTCGGCCTGTCGCGCATCGCCACCATCACGCCATCGACCGGCGACCGCCCGGAGCGGCAGGACTCGGCCACCGCCGACATTTTCCGCGTCACGCTGGATCCCGGCGCGGTGATCACCTTTGTCGCCGAGCTGCGGACCAACAAGCTGCCGCAGCTCTATCTGTGGGAGCCGGAAGCCTACAAGGACAAGGTCAACTCCTTCACGCTCTACCAGGGCATCGTGATCGGCATTTCCGGCCTGCTGGCGCTGGTGCTGACGATCCTGTTCGTGGTCAAGGGCAGCATCATGTTTCCGGCTACCGCGGCTCTGGCCTGGGCCGTGCTGGTCTATATCGGCGTCGATTTCGGCTTCTGGGGCAAGGTGCTGGACATGTCGTCCGGCGCCGAGCGCGTCTGGCGCGCCTCCGGCGAAGCGATCCTGGCGGCGACGCTGCTGGTGTTCCTGTTCGCCTATCTCAATCTCAGCCGCTGGCACGTGCGCTACTCGCACATCACGCTGGCCTGGCTGCTGTTCCTGGGATCGCTGGTGGCGCTGGCGCTGTTCGATCCCGCGGTCGCCTCCGGTATCGCGCGGATGTCGCTGGTACTGATCGCCTTCGCCGGCTTCGGCCTGATCGTCTACCTGTCCACCCACGGCTTCGACCGCGCGGTGCTGCTGATCCCGACCTGGTTCCTGCTGGTGGTGTGGGTGATCGCCGCCGGCATGACGGTTGGCGGCTCGGTCACCAATGACATCGTCGGCCCGGCGCTGCTCGGCGGCCTGGTGCTGATCGTGATGCTGATCGGCTTCACCGTGATGCAGCACGCCTTCGCCGGCGGCACCAGCACCGGCATCGTCTCCGACGTCGAGCGCCGCGCGCTGGCGCTGGCCGGCTCCGGCGGCCTGATCTGGGACTGGGACGTTTCCGCCGACAAGGTGTTTACCAGCCCGGAAACCGAGGCCCTGCTCGGGCTGAAACGCGGCACGCTGGTAGGCCCGGCGGCCAAATGGCTCGAGGTGCTGCACCCGCTCGATCAGGACCGGTTCCGCGCCGC
>JACMOT010000275.1 GCA_014377915.1 Tardiphaga sp. | reverse complement strand
TACCGTCCCGGTGCCGATCAAGAACCTGCCGGTCCAGCTACCGGAGGATATCGAGTTCGATCGCCCAGGCAATCCGCTCGACCGCCATGCGGGCTGGAAACACGTGCCCTGCCCGCAATGCGGCGCACCGGCGCGGCGCGAAACCGACACCATGGACACCTTCGTGGACTCGTCCTGGTATTTTTCGCGCTTCACCGACCCGTGGAACGAGAACACGCCGACCACGCCGGATGTCGTCAACCGGATGATGCCGGTTGACCAGTATATTGGCGGCGTCGAGCATGCGATCCTGCATTTGCTGTACAGCCGCTTCTTCACCCGGGCGATGAAGGCGACCGGCCACGTCGATTTCGACGAGCCGTTCGCCGGGATGTTCACCCAGGGCATGGTGGTGCACGAGACCTACAGGAAAGAAGACGGCACCTTTGCTTCGCCGGCTGAAATCAACATTGTTGGCGACGGCGATGGCCGCCGCGCGACGATGCTGGACGACGGTTCGGGGGTCGCGATCGGCGCCATCGAGAAGATGTCGGAATCGAAGCGCAACACGGTCGATCCCGACGACATCATGGGCACCTACGGTGCCGACACCGCGCGCTGGTTCATGCTGTCGGATTCGCCGCCGGACCGCGACGTGATCTGGAGCGAGGAAGGCGTCAAGGGCGCTTCGCGATTCGTGCAGCGGCTGTGGCGGCAGGTCAACGAATCAGCCGAGCACGGCAAGACGGCGCCCGCTTCACGACCCGCCGAGTTTGGCGCCGACGCGCTGGCTTTGCGCAAGGCCAGCCATGGCGCGCTCGCGAAAGTGTCCAGCGAGATCGAGAAGCTGCATTTCAACGTCTGCCTCGCCCACATTCGCGAATTTTCCAACGCGCTGGGTGAAGCACTGGCGCGTCCGGGCACACCGACACCCGACATGTGCTGGGCGTTGCACGAGGCCTCGACCATCCTGGTGCAGCTGTTCGCGCCAATGATGCCGCATCTGGCGGAGGAATGCTGGGGCGTGCTCGGTCAGAACGGCATGGTTTCGGAGGCGCATTGGCCGCAAATCGAGCCCAATTTGCTGGTTGAAGACACCATGACGCTTCCGGTGCAGGTCAATGGCAAGAAGCGCGGAGAAGTCACAGTCGCCAGAGATGCGCCAAATTCGGAAATTGAGGCTGCCGTTTTGGCCCTCGATACAGTAAAACAGGCCCTGGACGGCAAGCCCGTCCGCAAGTTGATTATTGTGCCGCAAAGGATCGTGAATGTCGTCGGCTAGGTCTCGCGCCAGCTCTTGGGCCACCTCTCGGGTTAGCCCGCGCATCGTCGCCCGGCTGTTCGCCGTCGCCGCCCTTGCGGCGCTGACCGCCGGCTGCTTCCAGCCGATGTATGCCGAGCGCAGCGATGGCGCGCCCGGCCTGCGCGAAAAGCTGGCCGGCGTCGAAGTGCCGCCGCTCGCCTACCCCAGCGCCTCGCCGCAGGCCCGCGTCGGCGTCGCGATTCGCAACGCGCTGATGTTCAAGATGTATGGCAGCGCCACCGGCCTGCCACCGACCTACCGGCTGATGCTGCGCTTCAACCCGAGCCGCACCTCGCTGATCGTCGATCCCAACACCGCGCTGCCGACATCCGAGAATTACGGCATCGACGCCACCTACGGGCTGATCGAGATCGCCACAGGCAAGCAGGTCTTGATCGGCAACACCTTCGCGCGTGTCACCTACGACATCCCGGGCTTCCAGCGCTTCGCCCGCGCCCGCGCCTATCGCGACGCCGAGGACCGCGCCGCCGCCGAGATCGCCGAGAACATCAACACCCGGCTGGCGTCGTTCTTCTTCTCCGGCACCTGAGCGACCTAGCGTGGTCGCCCTTCGCGGAAAAGACATCGACGCTTTCCTCGCCCGGCCTGATGCCGGGCGGCCCATCATCCTGCTCTACGGCGCCGATGCCGGACTGGTTCGCGAGCGCGCCGACGCGCTGGTGAAATCCGCCGTCGACGACCCCAACGACCCGTTCTCGATGGTGCGGATGGATGGCGACGAGCTCGCCGCGGAACCGTCGCGGCTGGTCGAGGAAGCCATGACCATCCCGATGTTCGGCGGACGCCGCGCGATTCGCGTCCGCGCCGGCTCGAAGAGCTTTGCCAGCGGCATCGATACGCTGGCCGCGTCCGCCCTCAAGGATTGCCGGATCATCATCGAGGCCGGCGAGCTGCGGCCGGAATCGCCGCTGCGCAAGGCCTGCGAACGCGCCAAGACGGCCGTCGCGATCGCCTGCTATCCGGACGGCGAGCGTGACCTCGCCCGGCTGATGGATGAGGAATTGCGGGCCTCCAACCTGCGGATCGCCCCGGATGCGCGGGCGTCGCTGATGGCGCTGCTTGGCGGCGACCGCCAGGCCTCGCGCAATGAGCTGCGCAAGCTGACGCTGTACGCGCATGGCACGGGCGAAGTCACGCTCGACGACGTGATGGCGGTGGTGGCGGATGCGTCCGAATTGAAGATCGACCCGATCGTCGATGGCGCCTTCGCCGGCAATGCCGCGGCGGTCGAGACCGAATTCACCAAGGCGATGGTCGCCGGCACCTATCCCGGCATGATCATGATGGCCGCGCAGCGCCAGGCCGCGCTGCTGCACAAGGCCAGCCTCGCGGTCGCCGACGGCGTGCCCGCCTCCGCGGCGGTGGAAAGCGGGTTTCCGCGGCTGCATTTTTCCCGCAAGGGCGCGGTGGAAGCGGCGTTGCGAAATTTCTCGACGGCACGGCTGACCGCGGTGATCGAGCAGCTCGCGGTCGCAGCGCTCGACGTGCGCAAGCAGAACGTGCTCGGCCCGGTTATTGCCCAGCGCGCGCTGATGGCGATTGCCGTGAATGCGAGACGAAGGGGCTAGACTCGTGTCCCGGACAGGCAGCGGCATCCTTCATGCCGCTGCGCAGATCCGGGATCCCGGTAACTTCCTTACAAACCGGGACCCCGGATCTGCGGCGCACCACGTCGCTACGCGACGTATTGCGCAGCGTCCGGGGAACGGTTGGTACTACAAATCCATTTCCAGCTTCTTGATGATTTCGTCGAGCTGATCGAGATCACGGTACTTGATCTGCACCACGCCGCCGGGATCGCGGTGCTCGACAACAACCTTGAGGCCGAGCGCGTCGCTGACGCGCTTTTCCAGCGCGATCGTGTCGGCGTCCTTTGCCGCCTTGGCGGAGGCGCCGGCACGCGGCTTCTGCGGCGCCCGTTCCGGGACGCCCTCTTCATGGGCCAGCGCCTCGGTCTGCCGCACGTTGAGACCTTCGGCGACGATTCGCTTGGCAGCCGCGGAGGGGTCCGGCAGGCTGATCAGCGCGCGGGCATGGCCGTTCGACAATTGCCCCGACGAGATCAGCCCCTGCACGTCGTCCGGCAGTTTCGACAGCCGCATCATGTTGGCGACATGGCTGCGGCTCTTGCCGACGATCTTGGCGATCTCTTCCTGGCTGCGTTTGAAGGCGGTGGCGAGCGCGTGATAGCCCTGCGCTTCCTCGATGGCGTTGAGGTCCTCGCGCTGCACGTTCTCGATGATGGCGATTTCCATGGCGTCGCTATCGCTGACATCGATCGGCACGATCGGCACTTCGTGCAGGCCGGCGATCTGCGACGCGCGCCAGCGGCGTTCGCCGGCGATGATCTCGAAGCGATCATTGGTGCCCTTCACCGGCCGCACCACGATCGGCTGGATCACGCCGTGCTGCCGGATCGAGTCGGCAAGTTCGCCGAGCCCGGCATCCGAAAAGGTCCGGCGCGGATTGCGCGGATTGGCCTTGAGGAATTCGATCGGCACCTTGCGCTGCGCGCGTGGTCGCTCGACCTGGGCGGCCTCGCCCCCCATGTCGCCGATCAGACTTGCCAGCCCTCGGCCCAATCGCGAACGTGCTTCATCGGCCATGACCATCTCCCTCGAACTCACTCGCGATACGCCGCGTCGGATATTTATGTCGGATCGACTCGCTCACTCGCATCGATCGTCATTGCGAGGAGCCCTTGCGACGAAGCAATCCCGTCTTGCCTTATGGCCTTCTGGATTGCCGCGTCGCTTCCCTCCTCGCAATGACGATTGCGAGGGCATTCAATGCCCGCTGCGCAGCTCGCGCTCGCGCTGGATCACTTCGGTGGCCAGTTTGAGATAGGCCTCGGAGCCAGCGCATTTCAGGTCGTAGACCAGCACCGGCTTGCCATAGCTCGGCGCTTCCGAGATCCGCACATTGCGCGGGATCATGGTCTCATAGACCTTGCTGCCCATGAACTGGCGGACGTCGGCGACGACCTGGTTCGACAGATTGTTGCGGGCATCGAACATCGTCAGCACGATGCCGTGGATCGACAGGTTCGGGTTCAGTGTCGAGCGCACCTGCTCCACCGTCTGCAGCAATTGCGACAGGCCTTCGAGCGCGAAGAATTCACACTGCAGCGGCACCAGGATCGCATCCGCCGCGGCCATCGCATTCACCGTCAGCAAATTCAGCGACGGCGGGCAATCGATCAGCACATAGGTGTAGTCGGTGTCCGGCGCGATATTGGTGTTGAGCTCGGCCAGCGCGTTGCGCAGCCGGAAGGCGCGGTCGCGGGTGGCGCCGAGTTCGAGTTCGAGGCCGGACAGATCCATGGTCGAGGCGGCGATATGAAGCCGCGGCACGGCGGTGACGACCACCGCGTCGCGCATCGGCGCCTCGCCGATCAACACGTCATAGGTCGAGCAATTGCGGTGGCGGCGATCGATGCCGAGCCCGGTGGACGCGTTGCCCTGCGGATCGAGATCGACGATCAGCACGCGCTCGCCGATCGCCGCCAGCGCGGTGCCAAGGTTGATCGCGGTGGTGGTCTTGCCGACGCCGCCCTTCTGGTTGGCGAGCGCCAGAATTCGCGGATGGCCGCTGAGCGCTCCGGTCACATCCTGAAAATGTTCGTCAATGACGGTCATGCGCGTGGGCCATGGGTTGAAGCAAGTGCTGGGGCGGACTGGTCCTGTCGCTCGATCGTATCGAGCTCGACAATCCAGCCTTGTCCGCCGGTAAGGCTGGCGTGAAGGCGCGGCTTTAGCTTCCAATATCTGGTAGCTTCGGTCAATTCTGCATCTACATCTTGACCCTTAAGGAACAAGGCTTTTGTTCCTGTCTTCATCAAGGGTTCTGCAAAACCGATAAGCTGGTGTAGCGGAGCCACCGCGCGGGCAGTGATACAATCGATCCCCGCCGGATATCTTTCCACGCTATCCCCAATGTCGGCGAGATGCACGGTCCCTGCCGCTTGCGTTACCCGCACGGCTTCGCGCAGGAAGGCCGCCTTCTTGGCATTGCGCTCGACCAGATGCACATGGCCGCCATCGATCTCCGCCAGCGCGCAGGCCAGCACCACCCCGGGGAAGCCGCCGCCGCTGCCGAAGTCCAGCCAGACCTTGGCTGACGGCGCCAGGCTCATCAACTGCAGCGAGTCGGAGATATGCCGGGTCCACAAATTGGGCAGCGTGGACGGCGAGATCAGATTGGTCTTGGCCTGCCACTGCACGAACAGCTCGACATAGCGATCCAGCCGCGCTTCTGTTTCACGTGAAACAGGCGTCAGCTTCAGCGCGGCCGCCTTGTCGCCATCGAGGCGAGGCGCGGGGGCAGGTTTTTGCGAGCG
>JACMOT010000022.1 GCA_014377915.1 Tardiphaga sp. | reverse complement strand
CCGCGCCTGCCGGCCTACATGATGCCAGCCAGAGTCATCGTCCACGAAGGCAGCCTGCCCCGCAATCCGAACGGCAAGATCGACCGCAAGTCGCTTGGCGCCGGCCTGACCACCATTTTTTCGGAAGTCCCCCCTTGACCCGATTGCCGCCGCAGCATGCGCCGCTGACCCAGTTCGATGTGATCGACGACTGCCTGCAAATCGGCGGCATGCCCCTGACCCGCCTGGTGCAACGGGTCGGCAGCACGCCGTTCTATGCCTGCGACCGCCAGCGCCTGAGCGAGCGGGTCGCACTGCTACGCGCCCACCTGCCGGCAGCCATCCACTTGCATTACGCCATGAAAGCCAACCCGATGCCGGCCATCGTGCAGCATATGGCCGGGCTGGTCGACGGCATCGACGTGGCCTCCGGCGCCGAACTTCGGGTGGCGCTCGACACCGGCACGGCGCCCGAGCGGATCAGTTTCGCCGGCCCCGGTAAGAGCGAGCCTGACCTCTCCTGCGCCGTCGCCGGCGGTGTCGTGCTCAACATGGAATCCGAAGCCGAGATGGAGCGCATCGCCCGCATCGGCCAGCACCTGGGCATAAGGCCGCGGGTAGCGGTCCGGGTCAATCCGGATTTCGACCTCAAGTCGTCCGGCATGAAGATGGGCGGCGGCCCGCGCCAGTTCGGCGTTGATGCCGAGCGCGTGCCGGCGATGCTGGTCCGGCTGGGCGCCCTCGATCTCGACTTCGAAGGTTTCCACATCTATTGCGGCTCGCAGAACCTGCGCGCCGACGCCATCCAGGAAGCGCACGACAGAACCATTGCGCTGGCCGTCGAGCTGGCTGCAGCAGCGCCCGGCCCGGTGCGGTCCCTGAACATAGGCGGCGGCTTCGGTGTGCCCTATTTTCCGGGAGACATGCCGCTCGACCTGGCGGCGGTCGGCACCCACCTGCACCACCTGATGCCGCAGATCGAACGACAGCTGCCCGGAGCGCAGATCGTGCTCGAACTCGGCCGTTACCTGGTGGCCGAAGCTGGCATCTACGTCTGTCGCGTGATCGAGCGCAAGGTCTCGCGCGGCCAGGTGTACCTGGTCACCGACGGCGGCCTGCATCATCACCTGGCTGCAAGCGGCAATTTCGGCCAGGTGATCCGCAAGAATTATCCTGTCGTGATCGGCAACCGGGTGCAGGGCGGTTTCCGCGAAGCCGTCTCCGTGATCGGTCCGCTGTGTACGCCGCTCGACCTGTTGGCCGACCGTCTGGAGATGGCCATGGCCGATGTCGGCGATCTGGTCGTGGTGCTGCAGTCGGGCGCCTACGGATTGACGGCCAGCCCGACCGCGTTCCTGAGCCACCCGACCGCGCTCGAGGTGCTGGTTTGACCGGTGGCGGCATTGAAGTACCGGGCTTAGGTATGGCGCCGTTGGTCTCTGTCATCATTCCCGCCTTCAATGCCGCACGCTTCCTTGCAGAAGCCATCGACAGCGTACTCGCCCAGGATTATCCGGCGCTCGACATCATCGTCGTCGACGACGGCTCGACCGATGCCACGCGCGCCATCATTGACGGCTATGGCGAGCGGGTGCGGGCGATCAGCCAGCCCAACGGCGGTTGTGGCGCCGCCCGCAATGCCGGTCTGCGGGCGGCGCGCGGTCAGTACGTGGCGTTTCTCGATGCGGACGATGTCTGGTGGCCGCACAAGATCCGGCATCAGATCGATGCGCTGAAGGAAAGCGGCTACCGGATGGCCTACAGTCGCTTCATTTGCTGGACGCCGGCGGCCGATGGCGCTTACGCATCACGGGCGCAGATGTTCGGCAATGTCGATCATCCGGATCTCTCCGATTGCGCCCTGGTTACCGGCAACACCTATTCGCACCTGCTGCTCGACTGTATCGTCTGGACCTCAACCGTCCTGGTGGAGAAGACCCTGCTGGACGCGGTCGGCCCGTTCGATGAAAGCCTGGCCATGGGAGAAGACTACGATCTGTGGCTGCGTCTCTCCCAAGCCACGGACATGCTGGGCATCGAGCAACCGACGGCGCTGTATCGTCAGCATTCCCAGAGCATCACGCGCTCGGTGCGCGAGGTGAATTATGAATATTTGGTGATCGATCGGGCGCTTGCGCGTTGGGGTGAGGGCAGTCATCAACAGCCGGTTGGAGCAAGCAATCCAGACCGCGCAAGATTGTCCGCAATCATGCGTCAACGTCTGGCGCGAAGCATGTCAGGCCATGGCTATAATCATGCCAGACACGGCAGCCAGCAAGTTGCTGCCGACGCGTACCTGAAAGTCCTTCAGCACGGTGGCCTGCGCCTCAAGCCGATGGTGCTTTATGCGCTCTGCAAGTTCCGTTCTTTAATTTCAGAAAACACCTAGACGTGTCCGCGCTGCGAAACCTTCCATGAGTACACCTATGCAAAAACGGGTCATCATCAGCATCCTGAACTGGAATTCGGCCGCACTGACGATGCGCTGTATCCGCTCACTGCTCGCCCTCGACGCCTATCCAGATGTGCAGACGGAGATCGTCGTTACCGACAATGGATCGCGCGCAGAAGATCATGCGGAACTGCGAACCTTGCTCGCCGGGTTGCCGGTGCCCCTCAAGCGCAACGAAAGCAATCTCGGATTTGCCGGCGGCCATAACGGCATGATGCAGGCTGCGATCAATGGCCATGCGGATTTCGTCTGGCTGGTCAACAGCGACGCCGAGGTCACGCCGGCATCGCTCGGTCGCATGCTTGCAGTGATGGATGACGATTCCCGCTGCGGCGCCGTGTCGCCGCTGATCGTTGTACCCGGCTCGGACAAGATCGACTTTTGCGGCGCCCGTCACGATTGGCAAAAGCTGGGGTCGGTCTTTTCCAAATCGATCGAGCAGACCCGTGCGATGGAAGCCGCCTATCCATCGGACATGTGGCTCATGGGCGCCGCCGTCATGTTCCGGGTCAGTGCGATCCGCCAGACCGGTGTT
>JACMOT010000274.1 GCA_014377915.1 Tardiphaga sp. | reverse complement strand
GAAATACCGTTGAGGCTGCCGATCTCGCTGGCGATCTTGTCGGTCGCCTGCTTGGCCTGGTTGGCGAGATTCTTCACCTCCGACGCCACCACCGCGAAACCGCGACCGGCCTCTCCCGCGCGCGCCGATTCGATCGTCGCATTGAGCGCCAGCAGGTTGATCTGGCCGGTGATGTTGCCGATCAGTTCGACGATGCCGCTCATCGCCTGCGCCGCGAGACTGAGCCGTTGCGCCTGGCTGTCGGCCAGTTCGACCTTGCCCACCGCCGACAGCGCCGTGTCCTTGGATTTGATCATCGCATCGGAAATTTCCCGCACCGAGGAGTTCAACTGCTCGGCGCCGGCAGAGACGCTCCCCATCATCGCCCGCACGCGCTCGTTCTGCATCCGCGTCACCACCTGCGCGGTGATGTCGGTGGCGTATTTCACCACCTTGAATGGCTTGCCGTTGAGATCGAGAATCGGATTATAGGAGGCCTGGATCCAGACCTGCTTGCCGCCCTTGCCGACGCGCTGAAATTCCCGCGCCTGATATTCACCGCGATTGAGCGCGGCCCAGAATTCGCGATAGTCGGCGCCGTCGCGCTCATTCGGCAGCACGAACATACTGTGCTGCTTGCCCTGGATTTCCGGCAGCGAATAGCCGATCACGGCAAGGAAATTCGGGTTGGCGGTGAGTACCTTGCCATCCATGCCGAACTCGATCACCGCCAGCGACTTGCCGATGGCATCGAGCTGGCCAGAAGAATTGGCGTTGCGGATTTTCTGCTCGGTGACGTCGGCGGCGAATTTCACCACCTTGAGCGGCTTGCCTTCGTCGTCGAGGATCGGATTGTAGGTGGCGAGAATCCAGACCGGCTTGCCGCCCTTGCCGCTGCGCTTGTATTCGCCGGACTGGTATTCGCCACGACCGAGACTTGCCCAGAACGCCTGATAGGCGGTGCTGTCGCGCGTCGAAGGCTCGAGGAACAGGCTGTGATGTTTGCCCTGGATCTCCGCCAGCGTGTAGCCCATCGTGTCGAGGAACTTCTGGTTGGCGGTGATGATCGTGCCGTCGAGATTGAACTCGATGACGGCCTGCGAGCGACCGATCGCCTCGATCTTGCCGGCGTCTTCCAGGCTGCGCCGCTTCTGCGCGGTGACATCGCTGACGAATTTGATGACCTTGAGCGGCTTGCCGCTGGCATCGAGGATCGGATTGTAGGAGCCCTGGATCCAGACCTCGCGGCCGTTCTTGCCGACCCGCTTGAATTCGCCCGACGTGTACTCGCCGCGGTTCAGCGACGCCCACAAATTGCGATAGGGCGCGCTGTCGCGCGTGCCCGCGCGCACGAACATACTGTGATGCTTGCCCTGGATCTCCGCCAGCGTGTAGCCCATCGCCTTGAGAAACTTATCGTTGGCGGTGAGGATGGTGCCGTCCATATTGAACTCGATGACGGCTTGCGATTTGTTGATTGCCATGGCCTGGGCCAGCGCATCACGCGCCGCCAAACTGCTCCACCATCCCGTCATTGAAATATCTCTTCTTGATCTGTTAGTCGGACTAGCAACTTAAATTCGGCGAGGCTGCGATTTAAAATCAGACGCGGATCGTTTCGGAGACCGCGTTCATAATTACCTATAGGTAAAAAATATTGATTAAAATTCTGTACATATAAAATACGGAAGCGCGCGGAAACATATGTCGTATTTCCGACGGTCATCGACCGAGCCTGCTAGCCGACTTTTGCTCGACTGTGGTAGGCTCCATCATGTTCATTCTTGCCATTGATACCGCCCTCGACGCCTGCGCCGCCGGCGTGCTCGACACCCGCAGCAGCCAACTCATCGCGCATGAGTCGCAGCCCATGAAGCGCGGCCATGCCGAGGCGCTGATGCCGCTGCTGGCACGAATCATGGAATCGTCCGGCATCGGCTTCGCGGCGCTCGATCGGATCGCCGTGACCACCGGTCCCGGCAGCTTCACCGGCCTGCGCGTCGGGCTGTCCGCGGCGCGCGGCATCGGCCTTGCCGCCGACCGGCCGGTCGTCGGCGTCACCACGCTGGCCGCCTACGCGGCGCCGCTGGTCAGCGAGAATGGCGACCACCCGATCATCTCCGCCGTCGATGCCCGTCACGACCATATCTATTTCCAGGTCGTCAGCGGCGACGGCACGTCGCTGGTGCCACCGCGGGTCATCGCGATCGACGAGGCGCTCGACGCTGCCAGGTTCGGGGCGCCGCGTCTGGTGGGCAACGCCGCCGGGATTCTGGCCGCGCGATGGCCCGCCGACGCCGCGCCACCGCGGCTGATCGATCCGCAGCCGGCGCCGGAGATTTCCTGGGTCGCCTGGCTCGGTGCAGCGGTCGATCCGGAGGTCGCGCTGGCGCGGCCGTATTATTTGCGCGCGCCCGACGCCAAACCGCGGAACAATGCGCTGCCGCATGCGGCGCAGCCGATCTCATGATTGGCTGGCTCTCGCGCCTGTTCGGCCGCGGCACCGCGGTGGTCGAGCCGGCCACGCCGCGTGACGCATGGCGACTGGCCCAGTTGCACGCCGCGTCGTTTCACCGCGGCTGGGGCGAAGCCGAGTTCGAGCAGATGCTGCGCGAAAACAACACGCTGGTGCACCGGCTGCGGCTGCGTCGCGCCATCATCGGGTTCCCGGTATCGCGGTTCGCCGCCGACGAGGCCGAAATCCTGTCGATCGCGGTGGCGCCCGGCCAGCGCGGACGCGGCCTGTCGCGCGAGCTGTTTCTGACCCATCTCGGCCACCTCGCCGGCCGCGGCGTTCGCACCGTGTTTCTCGAAGTGGAAGAAAACAACGCGCCGGCGCGGCGATTGTACGACCGCGCCGGATTTGCCGTCGCCGGGCGTCGCGAGCGCTATTACAAGGAGGCCGATGGCGTCGAATTGAATGCGCTGGTGATGCGGCGCGACTTGTCCTGACCGTCCCGCGGTGGCAAAAGGAGGCTCGCGAACGGATACCGAACGATGACTGCCTTCAAATCAACGCCTGCGCTCAAGGACACCGGAATCGAGGCGCGCTGCGCCGCGACCGGCATGCGCATGACCGAGCAGCGCCGCGTCATCGCCCGTGTGCTGGCCGACGCGCTGGACCATCCCGACGTCGAGGAGCTGTACCGCCGCTGCATCGCCGTCGACGACAAGATCTCGATTTCGACGGTGTACCGCACGGTCAAACTGTTCGAGGACGCCGGCATCATCGAGCGGCACGATTTTCGCGAGGGCCGCGCCCGTTACGAGCAGATGCGCGACAGCCACCATGATCATCTGATCAATTTGCGCGACGGCACCGTGATCGAATTTACCTCCGAGGAAATCGAGAAGCTGCAGGCCGAAGTCGCCGCACGGCTCGGCTATAAGCTCGTCGACCACCGGCTGGAGCTGTATTGCGTGCCGCTCGACGACGACAAAGCGACCTGACCGTGATGTACGAGACAGGCTCTATCTCTCCTCGTCATTGCGGGGGGCCCTTGCGACGAAGCAATCCAGTTCTTCCTTGTGACCGTCTGGATTGCCGCGTCGCTCCGCTCCTCGCAATGATGGCTGATGGCTCGGCGAGTCACCCACGATGACGGCCTTCGATCTCGTCATCTTCGATTGCGACGGCGTGCTGGTCGACAGCGAGGCACTGGCCTGCGTCGTCCATGCCGAGGTGCTGACCGCGCACGGCTATGAAATATCGGCCGAACAGGTCCACCAGCGTTTCCTCGGCCGTTCGTCGCGCGAGGCGCGAGCCGAGATCGAGACGGAGATGGGCCGGGCGCTGCCCGACGAATATACTGCGGCATTGAAAGCGACCATCGACCACGTGTTCGACGCGCAATTGCAGCCGGTGCCGCATATCGCCGACGCGCTGGCGCGCATCACGCAACGCGTCTGCGTGGCATCGTCCGGCACGCCGACGCGGATTCGCAGCAGCCTCGCCACCACCGGCCTGATCGAAGGCTTCGGGCCGCATCTGTTTTCGGCCAGCCAGGTCACGAATGGCAAGCCGGCGCCGGACCTGTTCCTGTTTGCCGCGGCCGAAATGGGCGTGCCGCCGGCGCGTTGCGTGGTGATCGAGGACAGCGTTCCCGGCGTCACCGGCGCCGCGGCCGCCGGCATGACGGTGTTCGGCTTTCACGGCGGCGCGCATTGCCATCCCGCCAGCGCTGCCGAGTTGCGGGCCGCCGGCGCGACCCTGACCTTCAACGACATGCGGCAATTGCCGGGACTGGTCACGCAAGGCGCCGTCCGAAGCCCGCTTCTCTCCACCTAACTGCTTGAGATCGCTTGTTGTTCGTTGAGATGCTGGATTTTTCGGGTGTGAGTCTATAACTGATCCCTGCGCAGCACGCGCCTTTTACCGACATTCAGGTTCCATGACCGAGCCGCGCAAGCTGCATATCAAGTCCTACGGCTGCCAGATGAACGTCTACGATGCCCAGCGCATGGTCGACACGCTGGCGCCGGAAGGGTTCGTCGAGACCTCCCGCGTCGATGACGCCGACCTCGTCATCCTCAACACCTGCCACATCCGCGAAAAGGCTTCGGAAAAAGTCTATTCCGAGCTCGGCCGGCTGCGCGTCGCCAAGGACGCCGCCGCCCTCACCGGACGCCAGATGAACATCGTGGTCGCCGGCTGCGTGGCGCAGGCCGAGGGCAACGAGATCATCCGCCGCGCGCCGGTGGTCGACGTCGTGGTCGGGCCGCAGAGCTACCATCACCTGCCGCAACTGCTGGCACAGGCGAAGGCCGGCGGCCGGGCGCTGGAGACCGAATTCCCGATTCTGGACAAGTTCGGCTTCCTGCCGCCGCCCAAACCCGCCGCGATCCGCGCCCGCGGCATTTCCTCCTTTGTCACCGTGCAGGAAGGCTGCGACAAGTTCTGCACTTCTTGCGTGGTGCCCTACACGCGCGGCTCCGAAGTCTCGCGTCCCGTCGCAAAATTCATCGATGATGTGAAACGCCTCGCCGACAATGGCGTGCGCGAGATCACCCTGCTCGGGCAAAACGTCAACGCCTATCACTGGCTCGACGCGAACGGCCGCACCGTCGGGCTCGGCGAACTCTGCCGGCGGCTCGGTGAGATCCCGGGCCTAGCCCGCATCCG
>JACMOT010000273.1 GCA_014377915.1 Tardiphaga sp. | reverse complement strand
GGAGGCCTATGAAGATCACGATCGACACCGCCAGCATGAACATCTTGAAGGCGGGATAGTTGGTGGAGAAGATCGTGAACGCCGGAAAATCCAGCAGCGGCGGGACGCGGAAATCGACCGGGCTCTTGCCCCAGATGATCTGCACGATTTCTTCGATGGCGAAGGCGAGTCCGAAGGTAAACAGCAACTCCGCGACGTGCCCGTTCTTGTGCACGCGGCGAAGGCCGTAACGTTCCACGGCGGCGCCGATGGCGCCGGCCAGCAGCGGCGCGATCACCAGCGCCGGCCAAAAGCCGACCCAGCGGCTGATCTGGAAACCGAAGAATGCGCCCAGCATGTAGAAACTGGCATGAGCAAAATTCAGCACGCCGAGCATGCTGAAGATCACCGTCAGCCCGCTGGCCATCAGGAACAGCAGCATGCCGTAAAGCACGCCGTTGAGAGTTGATATGACGATCAGTTCAAGCACGAATTACCTCAGCGTCCGACTGTCGCAACATGACTAGATGAAACACCGTCATGGCCGGGCCTCTCCCGGCCATCCACGATGTCACGCGCTGCCGTGGTTGCCCGGGACGAGCCCGGGCATGACGGAGTATGCGGTACCGCTAAACGCCATCCCGCGCTTATGGCCGTTCCATCTTGCAGGTGGTCGGAATCACTGTCTGCTGCGCTTCGATCTTGGCGACTAGCTTCCAGCCCCAGCCGGTCTTCTCCTCGTCGAACGGCTCCTTGTCGGTGCGGGAACCGAACGATGCGATGTACATCGGCTGGAAGAACTGATGATCATCCTTGCGCATATATCCTTCGCCGCCGTTGAACACCTCGAACTTCATCCCTTCGAGCGCGGCGGCAACCTTGACCGGATCGAGCGACTTGGCCTTTTCGGCGGCAGCCGCGAACATCCGCATCTCGTTGGCTGCGCGCGGATAGGTCATGCTCATGTCGTATTTTGCCCGGATCGACTTTTCGAATTCCTGCGATGCCGGATGGGGGAGATTGGCGAAGCCTTCGACAATCTGGAATACCTTTTGGTCGAGACCGGTCTGCTTGATAGCGGTCGGGCCACCGGCGCCGCCGGCGTAATAGGTATACCAGTTGGCCTGCAGCCCGGCGTCGGCAGCGGCCTTCAGCAGCAACGCAATGTCCTGGCCCCAGTTGCCGGTTACCACGGTGTCCGCGCCCGACGCCTTGATCTTGGCGATGTAGGGCGAGAAGTCGCTGACCTTGAGAAGTGGGTGCTTTTCGTCGCCGACGATCTCGATGTCCGGGCGCTTGGCCTTCAGCATCGCGCGCGCGGTGGTGCGCACGGATTCGCCGAACGAATAATCCTGGTTGATGAGATAGACCTTCTTGATGGTCGACACGCCCTTCATGTAGTTGGTCAGCGCCTCCATCTTGATGTCGGAGTTGGCGTCCCAACGGAAATGCCAGAAGCTGCACTTGTCATTGGTGAGCACCGGATCGACTGCGGCGTAGTTGAAGTAAAGTACTTCCTTGCCGGGATTGCGGTCATTGTGCTTGGTAACGAAGTCCGACAGCGCGCCGGCGACCGAGGAGCCGTTGCCCTGTGTCACGTAGCGCACGCCGGAATCGATCGCTTTCTGTGCCTGGATCAGGCTTTCCTGCGGGTTGGTCTTGTTGTCGAGCGGTACGATCTCGACCTTTTTGCCAAGGATACCGCCTTTGGCGTTGGCTTCATCAGCAAGGAACTGGAAGGTCTTGTAGCCGACTTCGCCGATGCTGGCGCCGCCGCCGGACAATGGATCGATATAGCCGATCTTGACGGTTTCCTGGGCCAGCGCCGCGGTGCCGAACAACGGCAAGGCCACAGCCGCAATCATCGCAAGTCTGCGCATGCATTCTCTCCCTGAGAGTTTTTGTCGCCTGACCGTTGTTGAAGCGCCAGGCTTTTGCCCATCCACTTCCGGTCTTGTAGTCGGGATTGTGGTCTAACGCTGCGGAAGTCGCAAGCGTCCAATAGTCAAACGCTCAGCGTCATTCTCAGCCACTCCAACCGGAGTGGCTGAGGTGCGCTCGCGCTGGAGCGCTCTCGCCCCGGAATGACAGCTACTTTGCGGCCGTCTTCGGCTTTGGCGATACCGCGGTGTCTCCGATGATTTCCGCTGCGCGTAATTCGTCGATCTCGGCGTCGGACAAGCCGAGCAATTCACGCAGCACCTCGGCATTGTGCTGGCCGAGCGTCGGCGCCAGGCGGGTAATGGTGTAGGGCATGGTGGAGCGGCCTTCGCGATAGGCGACCGCGGGCAGCAGATGCGGTCCCATGAACGGCCGCACCGCGGGCTGCCAGTGCCCGACCTGCATCAGATGCGGATCGCCGGCGAGGTCCATCGGCAGCCGCGCGGGGCCGGCCGGCACGCCATGCGCCTGCAACGTGGCCATCGCCAGATCGGGCCGCACCGTCATGGTCCAGTGCCGGATAGCGATCTCGATGCGGTCCTCCTCGGCGCGGCGGCCCGCGGCAGTGGCCAACGCCGGATCGGCAGCGAGGTCGGGGCGGTGCATCACCGCGCACAG
>JACMOT010000272.1 GCA_014377915.1 Tardiphaga sp. | reverse complement strand
TTCCCCGTCTCTTGGGGCGCCATGGGGCCGGCGCCCGCTGAGGGCCGGGCGGTCCCCGCCGCCATGGACGCCATCGCCCGCCAGCCGGAGGCCGCCAGCACCATCTCGCGCACGCTCTTCGTCGGCCTCGCGATGATCGAGACCACGGCGATCTACTGCCTTGTGATCGCGTTGCTGCTGCTGTTCGCCAACCCGCTGCTGGCGTGAGCGCATGAGCATCGATTGGTGGAGCCTCGGCCTCCAGACGATCAATGTCGCTGTTCTCGTCTGGCTGCTGGGCCGCTTCTTCTGGCGCCCGGTGGCGGCGATGATCGCGCAGCGGCGTGAAGCGGTCGAGGCCACCTTGAAGGAGGCGGCGGACAGCCAGGCGAAGGCGAAGGCGGCACTGGCTGACATCGAGAAAACCCGCATCGGTTTCACCACCGAGCGTGACGCCATCCTCGCCGCCGCGCGGGACCAGGCGGAGAAGGACAGCCGGGCGCGTCTGGCGGAAGAGGCCAGCGCCGCCGCCGCGCGGGAGGCCGCGGCCAAGGCGGCCATGGCGAAGGACAGGCAGGATGCTGAAAAGGCCTGGTCGCAGAGCGCCGCCACCCTCGCCACGGAGATGGCCGGCCGGCTCGCGGCGCGGCTGGACGGCGCGGCGGTGCGGGCCGCCTTCCTGGAATGGCTGCTCCAAGGCATCCGCGCGCAGCCCGAGGCGATGCGCTTGGCCGCCGTGGCGGAGGCGTCGCTCGAGGCGACAACGGCCACCGAGCTCGACGCAGCCGAACAGGGTCACTGCCGCGCGGCCATCGGCGAAGCGTTGGCCGGGCATCCGGACATCACATTCACCGTCGATCCCGCGCTGATCGCCGGCATCGAACTCCGCGGGCAGCATCTGGAGGTCGGCAATAGCTGGCGCGCCGACCTGGCCAGGATCGGCAAGGAGCTCGCGCATGGCGCCTGAGCAGGGCGGCCCGGCGGAAGCCTGGCTCGCCGGGGCCCGCGCTAGGCTGGCCGGGGCCGAACTCGGCCCGCGTGTGGAACAGGTCGGGCGGGTCGAGGAGGTCGGCGACGGCATCGCCCTCGTCTCCGGCCTGCCCGATCTGCGGCTTGATGAGCTGGTGCGCTTTGCGAAGGGCCAGTTCGGATTTGCCCAGGTGCTGGAGCGTGCTCGCGTCGGCTGCGTGCTGTTCGACGACGTGGATGGGATCGAGGCCGGCGATGCGGTGCGCGGCACCGGCGATGTCGTGCGCGTGCCGGTCGGGCCCGGGCTGCTCGGCCGTGTCGTCGATCCGCTGGGGCGGCCGCTGGATGGCCGCGGCCCCATCCTCGCCGAGGAAACGCAGCCCATCGAGCAGCCGGCGCCCTCGATCATCGACCGCGACCTCGTGCAGCAACCGGTGCAGACCGGGCTTCTTGTCGTCGATGCGCTCTTCGCGCTGGGCCGGGGCCAGCGCGAGCTCATCATCGGCGACCGCGCCATCGGCAAGACCACGGTCGCCCTCGACACCATCATCAGCCAGAAGAACAGCGACATCACCTGCGTCTATGTCGCCATCGGCCAGAAAAGCTCCAACGTGCAGCGGGCGATCGAGGCCATCCAAACATTCGGCGCGCCGGAGCGTTGCATCATCGTGGTCGCCCGCGCGGCGACCTCGCCCGGGCTGCAGTGGATCGCGCCCTTCGCCGCCTTCACCATGGCCGAGTATTTCCGCGATCGCGGCGGGCATGCGCTGATCGTGCTCGACGACCTCTCCAAGCACGCCGCCACGCATCGCGAGATCGCGCTGCTCACGCGCCAGTCGCCGGGGCGCGAGGCCTATCCGGGCGACGTGTTCTACGTCCATGCGCGGCTGCTGGAGCGCGCGGCGAAGCTATCGAAGGCGAAGGGCGGCGGCTCGCTCACCGCGCTGCCGATCGCCGAGACCGATGCCGGCAATCTCAGCGCCTATATCCCGACCAATCTGATTTCCATCACCGATGGCCAGATCGTGCTCGACACCAAGCTGTTCCATGAGGGGATGAAGCCGGCCGTTGATGTCGGCACCAGCGTCAGCCGCGTCGGCGGCAAGACCCAGGCGAAGGTGCTGCGCATGGCCGCGGATACGCTGCGGCTGGACTACGCGCAGTTCCTGGAGCTGGAGAGCTTTACCCGCTTTGGCGGCATGCCCGATGAACGGGTGCGCAAACAGCTCGCCCGCGGCGCGCGCATCCGCGCCATCCTCGACCAGCCGCAGCATGCGCCGCTGCGCCTGGCGGAGGAGGTGGCGCTGGTCCTGGCCGCGCAGTCGGGCGTGCTGGACGCGCTGCCGCTGCCCGCGGTGGCAAGGTTCCGCCAGGGGTTGGGTGAGGCGCTGGAGCGCACTGCCCCTGAAGCCATGCGATCCATCGAGACGGATGGCACGCTCGACGATGCACAGAAGCAGGCGCTGCTGGAAGCGCTGCGCGCCCATGCTGCCAATCTTGTACCTCCGAAGCCCGCAGCCGCGCAGGCATGACCGAGCGCCTGGGCGATATCAGCGCGCGCATAGAGGGCATCCGGCAGCTCGGCGCGGTGGTCAATGCGATGCGCGGTATCGCTGCCGCCCGGGCGCGCCAGGCGCGTGACCAGCTCGCCGCCGTGGACAGCTATGCCGCCTCGATCGCCGCCGCCATTGGCGAGGCGCTGGTCCTCTCACCTGCCGTCGCCCCGGTCGCGACGCGACGGCCGGCGTTGGTTGTGTTCTGCGCCGAGCAAGGTTTCGCGGGCGCCTTCAGCGAGCGCGTGCTCGACGCGGTCGGCGCCGATCTCGCGACCAGCACCGTCATGCTCCTCGGCACGCGCGGTGCGTCAGTTGCCGCGGAGCGCGGGATCGCGCCGGGCTGGCAGGCCGCCATGCCGGCGCATTCGCCGGGGCTGCCGAAGCTCGCCGACCGGATCGCAGCGGCGATCTACGACCGGATTGCCAGGGGCGAGATCGACGGCGTGGAGATGGTCTTCAGCCTGTGGGAGCCGAGCCATGGCACGCATGCCGAACGCCAGCGGCTACTGCCCTTCGACGCAACACGCATGCCGCCGCCACGCGATGGCAATGCTCCGCTCATCTATTTGCCGCCGCAGGCGCTGCTGGGTGACCTCACCGCCGATTTCCTGCATGCCCAGCTCTGCCGCGCGGCGCTGCACGCTTTCGCCGCGGAGAACGAGGCGCGCATGGCGGCGATGGCCGCGGCGCGTGGCCAGATCGAGCGGCGCCTTTCCACATTGCAAGGCCAGCAACGCCGTGTGCGTCAGGAGGAGATAACTGCCGAGATCATCGAACTCGCAGCCGGCGAGACGGCTGGCCGGTCGCGCAACGACGCCAGCGGGCCGACCGCGAGCTTGTGATCGGCTGGTGCTTCTCCACCGACGTGCCGCCATGAGCGGACGCGCCGAAGCACCCAGCAACACCACCCATCATGACATCGCTGCGCGACGAATGGACGAAATCGCCGCAGCGTAATCCTGCGCGCCGAAGATGGCAGAGCCAGCCACGATCACGTCGGCCCCAGCCTCGACCGGCCGCCGCACCGTGGCGGCATTCTGTCCACCATCCACTTGAATATGAGGGTTTAGCCCCCTCGCATCGCACAGGGCACGCAGCGCGGTGATCTTCGGGAGCATCTCCGGCAAGAAAGCCTGGCCCGCGAAGCCTGGGTTCACGGTCATGACCAGCACAATGTCGACAAGGTGCAGCACATGCTCGATCGCCACGAGCGGCGTTGCCGGATCGACGACGACGCCTGGTCGTCGGCCAAGCTCACGCACCTGGCTGAGCACGCGGTGCAGGTGAATGGTCGATCCCGGTTCGGCCTGGACGAGCAGATGATCGGCGCCAGCTTCCGCGAAGGCGGCCAGCGAACGCTCGGGCTCGACGACCATCAGGTGGACGTTGAGCGGCTTAGCGGTCACGCCGCGGATTGCGCGAACGATCGCGGGACCAAACGAAATCTGCGGCACGAAGCGGCCGTCCATGATGTCAAGGTGGATCCAGTCGGCGCCCGCGGCCTCGACGCTTCGCACCTCCTCCGCCAAATGGCCGAAATCCGCCGAAAGTACGGAGGGCGCGATGAGCAATGGCCTGGTCAACCCGATGCATCCGTTGAAACGATCTCACCGATGGCGCGCCCGCTCATCCCAGATGATGCCAACGCCGATGCGCGCGGTGCATCAGCGCATCCGCGCTTTCGGGCCCGGCGCTCCCGGCAGGATAGTCTTCGGGCGTGCCCTGCTGCCACATATCGAGCAGAGGCTGCACCGCGCGCCAGCCGCCCTCGATTTGGTCGGCTCGCTGAAACAGCGTCTGGTCGCCGGACAGCACGTCATAGAGCAGCGTCTCGTAGCCGGTCCGGTGCGCCACATTGAAACGATCCTCGTAGCGAAAATCCATGCTGACCTGCGCCGTGTTCAACATCGGCCCCGGGCGCTTGACCACGAAGCCCAGGCTGATGCCCTCGTCCGGCTGGATCTGGATGACCAGCTGGTTGGGTGGCAGGCGGTCCACGACCGTCTCGCGGAACAGGGCCAGCGGCACGTCGCGGAACTGGATGACGATCTCCGTATCACGCACCGCCAGCGCCTTGCCGGTGCGCAGGTAGAACGGCACGCCCGACCAGCGCCAGGTATCCAGCTCCAGCTTCAGCGCGACGAAGGTCTCGGTGCGGCTGGCGGGGTCGACATGGGATTCATCGAGATAGGCGGCGACCGGCTTGCCCTGCACCTGGCCCGGGCCGTAGCGCCCGCGGATCGCCTCGGCCGGATCGATCGGGCGGATCGCCGCAATCACCTTTCCCTTCTCGGTGTGGATCGCATCGGCGTCAAAGCTGATCGGTGGCTCCATCCCGATCATCGCCAGCAACTGGAACAGGTGGCTGGGCACCATGTCGCGTAGCGCGCCCGTCATGTCGTAGAACTTGCCACGGGTCCCAATCGTCATCGCCTCAGCCGCGGTGATCTGAATGTGATCAATATAGCGGTTGTTCCAGACCGATTCGAACATCGTGTTCCCGAAGCGGGTGACCATGATGCTCTGGACCGTTTCCTTGCCGAGAAAATGGTCCATGCGGTAGATCTGGTTCTCACGCGCGCGCGCGAGGATTTGGCCGTTCAGTGCCTGCGCGGAAGCCAGGTCGGTGCCGAACGGCTTTTCGATCACGACGCGGCGAAAGCCGTCCGCCTGATCCAGCAATCCGGCCTCGCCCAGGCTGTCCACGATGGGGCCGAAGAAATTCGGTGCGGTGGCGAGATAGAAGACGGCATTGCCGCGCAACTGCTGCGTGATTGCCTTGAATGTCGCCGGATCGTTGAAATTGCCTTTGAGGTAGGTGATCCGCTCACGCAGCCCCTTCCAGGCCGGATTGTCGTGGACGAATTCGTCCAGTCCGGCTCGCAGCATCTCGTCGGTCACATTGTGGTGGCTGACGCCGAGCAGCGTGGTCGCTTCGTCTAGAAGGCCGTCGCGGGCGAGGTTGGCGATTGCCGGCACCAGCAGCCGCCGCGCGAGGTCGCCCAT
>JACMOT010000271.1 GCA_014377915.1 Tardiphaga sp. | reverse complement strand
GGCATCACCCAGCATATCGGCGCCTATCAGGTGACCTCGCCGGAAAGCGGCAAGAAGATCACCTTCATCGACACCCCGGGCCACGCCCCGTTCCCCGCGCTGCGGGTGCGCGGCGCCAAGGTCACCGACATCGGGATCCTGGTCGTCGCCGCCGGTGACGGCGGGGTGCCGCAGACCATCGGGGGCATCCACCACGCCAAGGCGGCGGGTGTGCCGATGATCGTGGCGATCAACAAGATGGACAAGCCCGACGCCAAGGCCGAGCGCGTCCGCACCGAGCTGCTGCAGTACGAAGTTCAGGTCGAATCCTTCGGCGGCGACGTCGTCGACGTCGAAGTATCCGCCAAGAACAAGACCAACCTCGACAAGCTGCTGGAAATGATCGCGCTGCAGGCCGACATCCTCGACCTGAAGACCAATACCGACCGTCCGGCCGAAGGTACCGTGATCGAAGCCAAGCTCGATCGCGGCCGCGGTCCGGTCGCCACCGTGCTGGTTCAGCGCGGCACCCTGCGCGTGGGCGACATCATCGTCGCCGGCGCCGAAATGGGCCGTGTTCGCGCGCTGATTTCCGATCAGGGCGTGCAGATGACCGACGCCGGTCCCTCGGTGCCGGTCGAAGTGCTCGGCTTCAACGGTCCGCCGGAAGCCGGTGATCGTGTCGCCGTGGTCGAGAGCGAAGCCCGCGCCCGCGAAGTCACCGCCTACCGTGCGCATCAGAAGCGCGAGAAGTCCGCCTCGGCCATTTCCGGCATGCGCGGCTCGCTTGAGCAGATGATGAGCCAGCTCAAGACCACCGGCCGCAAGGACTTCCCGCTGATCATCAAGGCCGACGTGCAGGGCTCGCTGGAAGCGATCCTGGGCTCGCTGGAGAAGCTCGGCACCGACGAAGTCACCGCGCGCATCCTGCATGCGGGCGTCGGCGGCATCAGCGAATCCGACGTCACGCTGGCGGAAGGCTTCAACGCCGCCATCATCGGCTTCTCGGTTCGCGCCAACAAGGAAGCCGCGGCCGCGGCCAAGCGCAACGGCATCGAGATCCGCTACTACAACATCATCTACGACCTCGTGGATGACGTGAAGAAGGCGATGTCCGGCCTGCTCGCGCCGACTTTGCGCGAGACCATGCTCGGCAATGCCCTGATCCTGGAAGTGTTCAACATCTCCAAGGTCGGCAAGGTCGCGGGTTGCCGCGTCACCGACGGCACCGTGGAACGCGGCGCCAATGTGCGCCTGATCCGCGACAACGTCGTGGTGCACGAAGGCAAGCTGTCGACCCTGAAGCGCTTCAAGGACGAAGTGAAGGAAGTGGCGTCCGGCCAGGAATGTGGCATGGCGTTCGAAACCTACGGCGACATGCGCGCCGGCGACATTATCGAGTGTTATCGCGTCGAGACGATCCAGCGCTCGCTGTAAGCTCAGACCTCTCTGTAAGTCCAAGTCTTGCAGCGAGCCTGAAGGTATTGAGACGAGTGACGTCATGCCCGGCGTAATGCCGGGCATCCACGTCTTTTATTCAGCAGCATGATCGTGGATGGCCGGGACGAGCCCGGCCATGGCGACATCTGTTTCCGGTAGGGAATTCGATGCCCAAGCACCAACAAAAAGGCTCTTCGTCGGCCAGCGCGCAGCGTCAGCTGCGGGTCGGCGAAATCATGCGCCACGCGCTCGCGGAAATCCTCTCGCAGGGCGGCGTGCATGATCCGGTCCTCGAGACCAATCTGATCACGGTGCCGGAAGTGCGGATGTCGCCGGACCTCAAACTGGCCACCGTCTATGTGATGCCGCTCGGCGGCCGCAATACCGAGCTGGTGCTGAAGGCGCTGGCCACCAACAAGGGCTTCTTGCGCACCGAGGCGGCGCGGCGCGTTAATCTTAAATTCGCACCTGACCTCCGCTTCCGCATCGATGAACGATTCGATGAAGCGGAACGGATCGAGAAATTACTGAGAACACCCGCGGTACAGCGCGACCTGAAAACAGATTCGGACGAAAATTGATGATTGTGACCACTGCCAACGGCGTGATCGACGCGCCAGACGAAGCCATCAACGCCGCGGATGAAAATAATTTCGCGCCGGCTGCGCACGATGAAACCATCGCGGCCGTCGAGCAGGCCGATGGCGCCCAGCTCGCGCCCGCGCAGTTCCCGCGCGGCAATAATGGTCCGCGCGGCAAGCCACAGCGGCAGCAGGGCCAGTTCCGCCGCGACAAGCGCGACGTCCATGGCTGGGTGGTGCTGGACAAGCCGATCGGCATGACCTCGACCCAGGCGGTGGCGGTGGTGAAGCGGCTGTTTTCGGCCAAGCGCGCCGGCCATGCCGGCACGCTGGATCCGCTGGCCACCGGCGGCCTGCCGATCGCGATGGGCGAAGCCACCAAGACGGTGCCGTTCGTGATGGACGGCCGCAAGCGCTACAGTTTCACGGTGTGCTGGGGCGAGGAGCGCGACACCGACGACACCGAGGGCAAGGTCACCTTTACCAGCGACATCCGGCCCACCGCCGAGCAGATCCGCGCCCTGCTGCCGCGATTTACCGGCAATATCGAGCAGACCCCGCCGCAATATTCCGCCATCAAGATCGCCGGCGAACGCGCCTATGACCTCGCCCGCGATGGCGAGATCGTGCCGCTGGTACCGCGCCCGGTGGTGATTCACGAACTGATCCTGACCGAACAGCCGGACGATCGCCATTCGGTGTTCGAGGCCGAATGCGGCAAGGGTACCTACGTCCGGGCGCTGGCCCGCGATATCGGCCGCCTGCTCGGCTGCTACGGCCATATCAGCGCGCTGCGCCGCACGCTGGTCGGCCCATTTGCCGAGATCGACATGATTCCGCTGGAACAGTTGGAGGCTTTGTGCGATAGAGCCGCGTCTGGCGAGGGCAACCTCGCCGACGCGCTACTGCCCGTTGAGACCGCGCTGGACGACATCCCGGCACTGGCCGTCACACGGGCGGATGCGGCAAGGCTCCATCGGGGCCAGGCCGTTTTGTTGCGCGGACGGGATGCGCCCACTGGTAGCGGCACGGTTTATGTCACGGTGGCGGGCCGACTATTGGCCCTCGCCGAGATAAACAATGGCGAACTCATCCCCAAGCGTGTGTTCAACCTGACCGGACTGACCGCCAGTTCGGCTCGCAAAGAAAGTATCTGACGATGTCGATTACCGCGGAACGCAAAGCGGAAGTCATCAAGACCAACGGCAATAAGGCCACCGATACCGGTTCGCCGGAAGTTCAGATTGCGATCCTCACCGAGCGGATCACCAACCTGACCGCGCACTTCAAGACCCACGTCAAGGACAACCATTCCCGCCGTGGCCTTCTGAAGCTCGTCTCGACGCGTCGTTCCCTGCTTGATTACATCAAGCGCAAGGACGAGCCGCGCTACAAGGCGATGCTCGAGAAGCACAACATCCGTCGCTAAACAAATCACGCGCGCAGCCTCCTGCGCGCGTTTTTGTATCCACTTACGTAGTGCGGGCCAACAAAGGGCCGCACGATAACGTCCAGCAGCACTCCGGCGACTGGACGATGACGGGCAAGGTGCCCGTCGCGCGGCAAGGTCCAGTGGGACCCCCGCGACCATCGGAAGGATGGACGCCATTCAGAACACGATAGCCATGGCCGGATCGCCGGACGCTGGTTTCGCGGGACATCGCGAACGGCTTCCCGCGGTCTTGCGCATGGTTTTTGTGTTTTCGGCGCCATGCTTTCGTGAACCCATGAAAGAAAACCGATATGTTTAATGTTCATACCGTCGAGATCGATTGGGGCGGCCGTCCGCTCAAGCTCGAAACCGGCAAGATTGCGCGCCAGGCTGACGGCGCCGTGATGGCCACCTATGGCGAGACCGTTGTCATCGCCACCGTGGTCGCCGCCAAGACCGCCAAGGATGGCATCGACTTCCTGCCGCTGGCCGTCGACTACATCCAGAAGACCTATGCCGCCCGGCGCATTCCGGGTGGCTATTTCAAGCGCGAAGGTCGTCCGACCGAGAAGGAGACGCTGGTCTCCCGCCTGATCGACCGTCCGATCCGCCCGCTGTTCGTCGATGGCTGGCGCAACGAGACCCAGGTCGTCGTCACCGTGCTGTCGCACGACATGGAAAACGATCCGGATATTCTCGCCCTGATCGCCACCTCGGCCGCGCTGACCATTTCGGGCGCTCCGTTCAAGGGTCCGATCGGCGCCGCCCGCGTCGGCTTCATCAACGATGAATTCGTGCTCAACCCGACGCTGGATGAGATGGCCGACACCCAGCTCGACCTCGTCGTCGCCGGCACCGGCGATGCCGTCCTGATGGTCGAATCGGAAGCCAAGGAGCTCAACGAAGAGATCATGCTCGGCGCCGTGATGTTCGGCCACCGCCACTTCCAGCCGGTGATCAAGGCGATCATCGAGCTCGCCGAGAAGGCCGCCAAGGAGCCGCGCGAAGTCGCCGTCATCGACGACAGCGCGATCGAGAAGGAAATGCTCGGCCTGGTCGAGACCGAGCTGCGCGCCGCCTATTCGCTGCCGATCAAGCAGGAGCGTTACGCCGCCGTCGGCGCCGTCAAGAAGAAGGCGATGGCGCATTACTTCCCGGAAGGCCAGGAAGCGAAGTACGACAAGCTGCGCATCGCCGGCGTGTTCAAGGAACTGGAATCGCAGATCGTTCGCCTGAACATCCTCGACACCAAGAAGCGCATCGATGGCCGCGACCTGACCACGGTGCGTCCGATCGTCTGCGAAGTCGGCGTGCTGCCGCGCGCCCATGGTTCGGCGCTGTTCACCCGCGGTGAGACCCAGGCGCTGGTCGTGACCACGCTCGGCACCGGCGAAGACGAGCAGTACATCGACTCGCTGTCGGGAACGTACAAAGAGACGTTCCTGCTGCACTACAACTTTCCTCCCTACTCGGTCGGCGAAACCGGTCGCATGGGCGGCACCAAGCGTCGCGAAATCGGCCACGGCAAGCTCGCCTGGCGCGCGGTCCATCCGGTCCTGCCGGGCCATCACGAATTCCCGTACACGGTTCGCGTGGTCTCCGAGATCACCGAGTCGAACGGCTCCTCGTCGATGGCTTCGGTGTGCGGCGCGTCGCTCGCGCTGATGGATGCGGGCGTTCCCCTGAAGCGTCCTATCGCGGGTATCGCCATGGGCCTCATTCTCGAGGGCGAGCGCTTCGCGGTTCTGTCGGACATCCTGGGTGATGAAGATCATCTCGGCGACATGGACTTCAAGGTCGCCGGCACCGACACCGGCGTCACCTCGCTGCAGATGGACATCAAGATCGCCGGTATCACCGAAGAGATCATGAAGGTCGCGCTGGGCCAGGCCAAGGAAGGCCGCATTCACATTCTCGGTGAGATGTCGAAGGCGCTCACCAACGCCCGTGCCGAGCTCGGCGAATACGCGCCGCGCATCGAGACGTTCAAGATCCCGACCGACAAGATCCGTGAAGTGATCG
>JACMOT010000270.1 GCA_014377915.1 Tardiphaga sp. | reverse complement strand
TTCGTGCGAGGGCGGCGGCGTATCGGCCAGCCGATATTTTTCGCCGGCTTGCGCCCATTTGAATTCGCCCATCTTGTGAAACGGCAGCACATCCACCCGCTCGATATTGCCGAGTTCGTGCAGGAACGCGGCGAGCCCCTCGATCTCGTCGGACTTGTCGGTGAGGCCGGGGACCAGCACATAGCGGATCCAGACCGGCTTGTTCATCGCCGCCAGGCGACGGGCAAAATCGAGCGTCGGCTGCAGGTTGACGCCGGTGAGGTCGTGGTAGGTCTTCTCGGAAAACGCCTTGATGTCGAGCAGCACGAGATCGATGTCAGCCAGGAGATAGTCGTCGGCATGCAGGCCGAGAAAGCCCGCGGTATCGAGCGCGGTGTGCAGGCCCATCTCCTTGCAGCCGCGCAAGATGGCGTGGCTGAATTCCGGCTGCACCAGGGGCTCGCCGCCGCTCAGCGTGACGCCGCCATGACCATGGATCAGGAACTTGGTGTAGGTCGCAATCTCGCGCAGCACCTCGCGCGACGTGGTCGGCTTGCCGCGGTGCATGTGCCAGGAATCGGGGTTGTGGCAATATTGGCAGCGCAGCAGGCAGCCGGCCAGGAACAGCACATAGCGAATGCCAGGGCCATCGACGGCGCCGCCGGTCTCGATGGAATGCACCCAGCCCGAGATGGCGGGGCGCACGGCGCGCAAACCCGTGGGTTTGCGCGCCGCCGTATCATAGCCGGCGAGGCCGTCAGTCCTGGCCATGGAACGTCCGCGAGATGACGTCGAGCTGTTGCTCGCGCGTCAGCTTGATGAAGTTCACCGCGTAGCCGGAGACCCGGATGGTGAGCTGCGGATAGAGTTCAGGATGGTCCATCGCATCCAGCAGCGTCGCGCGGTCGAACACGTTGACGTTGATGTGGTGGCCGCCCTGCGCGAAATAGCCGTCGAGCAGGCCGGTCAGATTGGCGATGCGATCCGTCTCAAGCGCGCCGAGAGCGTTCGGCACAATGGTGAAGGTGTAGGAGATGCCGTCCTGCGAATGCGCGTAGGGCAGCTTGGCGACCGAGGCCATCGAGGCGACGGCGCCCTTGAGGTCGCGGCGGTGCATCGGGTTGGCGCCCGGGGCGAAGGGTTCGCCGGCGCGGCGGCCGTCGGGCGTGTTGCCGGTCTTCTTGCCGTAGACGACGTTCGAGGTGATCGTCAGCACCGACATGGTGGGGACCGAGTTGCGGTAGGTCTTCTGCTTGCGCAGCCGCTCCATGAAGGTCTTGACCAGCCACACCGCGATGTCGTCGACGCGGTCGTCATTGTTGCCGAACGCCGGAAATTCGCCTTCGATCTCGAAGTCGGTGGCAAGGCCGCGCGCGTCGCGGATCACCTTGACCTTGGTGTACTTCATCGCCGACAGGCTATCGGCGGCGACCGACAGGCCGGCGATGCCGCAGGCCATGGTGCGCAGGATATCGCGATCGTGCAGCGTCATTTCCAGCCGCTCATACATGTACTTGTCGTGGCTGTAATGGATCGCATTCAGCGCGCCCATATAGGTCTTGGCGAGCCAGTCCATCATCGGACCGAGCTTGGCCTTGACGTCCTCGTAGTCGAGCACGTCGGCGGTGACCGCTGCCAGCGTCGGGCCGACCTGCTCGCC
>JACMOT010000269.1 GCA_014377915.1 Tardiphaga sp. | reverse complement strand
TCGATGGAAAATTGCCAGGATAGGAATTCGTCGACCGTCAGCGTGTAGCGGCTGCAAGCCTCCTCGAGGGAGAGCAGTCCGCCGCGAACCGCGGCAACGACTTCGGCCTTACGGCGGATTACCCACCGTTTGGTCCCGGGCGCGGGCAGATCCGCAATTGTTAACGGACTGCCGTCAGGCCCGATGACGTATTTGACCCTCGGGCGATGGGGTTCTGTCATGGCGTACTCACAAACTCTCAACCACTGAACTCACTTCAACAACCTACGCTCAGCGGCTTAAAATTTGCCTAAGCCTATAACTCCAATGTGAATGGTTCCGAATAAGCCCGGGATTGCTCTTTTGAAGGCCCGATATGGCAGTCCCCGAGGCCGTGGCCCCGGGCGATCCTTCAACCAGAAGCAGCGATCACGCCGCCGGCGTGGTGGTAGTAGCCTGCCGGACGACGCGCTTGATCTTGTCGGTGGTGTAATTCGTGCCGCCGATGGAGAGCAAGGGCGGGCTCGCGGTGAGGTCGACCGAATCGACCACGCCCTGCACTTCGGTGGAGATCGCCACGGACTTGCCGGTCTGGTCGACGCCGGTGGCCGACAGCGTATAGGCGCCGGCCGGATATTGCGTGCCGTCATTGCCCTTGCCGTCCCACACGAAGGTCGCGCCGCCCGATTTGATCGCGAATTGCCCGGTATACACGGTGACGCCGGCGGCATTGGCGATGCTGAGCGTGGAGTTGCTGGTGTCCTGCGCGGCGGTCATGTTCCAGGTCGCCGACGTGCTGAACTGCGCGGTGCTGCCATCGACGGCCACGTTCTGGCCGACATAGACCAGCGCTTCGGTCGAAGCTGCGCTCTTCTGAAGATCGACCAGCGACTTCAACTGATCGTTCGCCTTGAGCTGCTGCTCGACGCCGGCAAATTGCACCAGCTGCTGAGTAAACTGGTTGGTATCAAGCGGGTCCAACGGATTTTGATTTTTCAGCTGCGTCGTCAGCAGCGTCAGGAAGGTCTGGAAATTATCCGCGATCCCCGGGGTGGTGGTCGCGGCCGTCGTGGACGTCGTGGTGCTGGCGGCCGCGGGCGCCGAAACGACGGTGATCGGGGTGGTGGAATCAATCGTGGCCATGGCTATCTCCTCAGATACTGATGTCGACGCCGCGGCTGGATCCCAGCATGCGACCATAATTTCGTCCCGCGGTGACCGCGGGCATGGAGTCTTCTTCACTGATGACGAGGCGCTGCGACTGGCGCCCCGAATTGTCGCCTGTGTTCTGCTGTTGTCCCGAGGACTGGTCGCGCAGGCTGAACTGCAGCCCGCTATCATTGGTCTTCATGCCGGCCTGCTCCAGCGCGCGCTGCAGCTGCGGTGCGTCCTGGCGCAGCATGGCCAGCGTCTCGGGCTTTTCCACCGTCAGATGCGAGGTGACGTTGCCGTGGCGATCGACTTCGAGCCGGACGTCGATGCGTCCGAGTTCGGCGGGGTCGAGCCGGATATCGAAGCGACTTTTGCCGGATTGCGCGGACTGCGCGATCTCGACCGCGAGACCATTCAACGGCACCGGGGCGTTGGTCGCGATCGCGGCGGTCAGCTGCGGCGCGGCGGCGGCAACCGGAGCCGCGGTCTGTAGCTGCGGCTGCTGCGCGGTATTGGCCGTCGCCGTGAGGTCGGCCGTGGTCGGCGGCGCGGCATCGGGGGCGGTGTGTCCATGCGCGGCCGCGGCCGGCTTCGTCGTGGCCTCGGTGCCGTCCGGCTTGGCGCCGTCGGCCGAGACCGCGTCCGGCTTGCCGTCCTTGACCGGGGCTTTTCCGGTAGAGGTTGGCTGCGATGTCGGGGCGGCGGTGGCCGTCGTCGTTGCGGCCGTAGCTCCCTTGTCCAGCTTGGCCTCTCCCGAGGCTGTGCCCTCAGCTGACAGCTTGGTCTGCTTGTCTCCGGATTTCGCGGCGGCGGGCTGGGCCGTTGCGATCAGCGCCGCAAAGGTCGGATCGGTGGCCGCGTCGGTCGCAGCCGGTGGCGATTTCTCAGTCCCGGTGGCATTGGCGGCTTCGGCGGCCGCGGCCTGGGCTTTCAGCACGGCCGCGGCGATGGCCAGCGGCTGGGTTGGGCCGGCATTGGCTGTGGCAGGCGTCGTGGTGACGTCGGTCGAGGCGACTACGACCGGAATGATGACAGCGACCGCGGTGACCGGGACGGCCTGATCGATTGGCGTCGCGGCGTTTGCGGTGCCGGCATCCGAAGCTGTGGTCTTGCTGGTGTCCTTGTTCGACTTGGCGTCAATAGTGTCTGCCTTGCTGTCTGCCTTGCCGTCTGCCTTGCCATCGGACTTGGCCGGCTTGCCGTCTTTGGACGCGTCGGCGCGATTGCTCGCGTCCGTCTGGGCGTTGCGATCCTGGGTATCGGAGGCGGCGGCCGCGTCGGTACGGTCGTCCTGACGCCGGGCGCTGGTGTCGGCCTGGCTTGGGCGGTTGTCATCACGCGGTGACCGTGCCGGCTGGTCGGGCAGCGCTGGGGACGCGCGGTCATCCGGCCGGCTGCTCGCGGCGTTGCTGTCGACCAGCGCACCGAAATCACCGGCGCTCGAAGGCAGATCATCGCGGGCCGTCTTTGATCGCGCATTCTGGAATGACGCGGTGGAGGCTGTATCTGGGATCACGCTAACCAAGGGGCAGCCTTTCACGGTGGGTTCTGGTTCCATGCAGCAAGGACCGGGCCATGCCGCGACAGAATAAAATATATATATATTACAGTGACTTACGAGGATGTAGGGAAGGCTGTATCGGTTCCGGCGCCTGCTCCTTTCTGCCCGGCGGCAAGATTTGCCGTCGGCGGCCCGGCACCACGATTGCCTGAGCGGACGACCGCCTATATTACAGCCCTGATCGCAGCCTATCGCCGGAACGACCGCAAGTTCCGGGATTTGCTCCAGTCTTCCTGATCGTGACGGTTTGCAGCCGGGCGGTCGCAGCAGTGACCAAAACCATGCTCAACAGTCTGGATCTTGAAGGCCGTCCGCAGGACACCCGTGTCGTGGTTGCGATGTCCGGCGGCGTCGATTCCTCGGCAACGGCCGCGTTGCTGAAGTCGCAAGGCTACGATGTCGTCGGCATCACGCTGCAGCTGTACGATCACGGCGCCGCCACCCACCGCAAGGGCGCGTGCTGTGCCGGCCGCGACATCCATGACGCCCGCGATGTCGCCGAACGGATCGGGATTCCGCATTACGTGCTGGATTACGAGAGCCGGTTTCGTGAATCGGTGATCGACAATTTTGCCGCCAGCTACGCGATGGGCGAAACCCCGGTGCCGTGCATCGAGTGCAACCGTTCGGTCAAGTTTCGCGATCTGCTGGCGACTGCGCGTGAACTCGGGGCTTCCGCGCTGGCGACCGGCCATTACGTCGCCTCGCGCCGGCTCGACGACGGCTCGCGCGCGCTGGTCTGCGCCGCCGATGCCGACCGCGACCAGAGCTATTTCCTGTTCGCCACGACGCAGGAGCAACTGGATTATCTGCGCTTTCCGCTCGGCGACATGACCAAGCCGCAGACCCGCGAACTGGCGCGCCAGTTCGGCCTGTCGGTCGCTGACAAGCAGGACAGCCAGGATATCTGCTTCGTGCCGTCCGGCCGCTACACCGACGTGATCGAGCGCATGAAGCCGAATGCGCTGGAGCCCGGCGACATCGTCGATCTCGACGGCCATGTCATCGGCCGCCATGAAGGCATCGTGCATTTCACCATCGGCCAGCGCCGTGGCCTCGGCATCGCGGCCAGCGCGCCGCTTTATGTCATCAAGCTCGATGCCGCCGGCCGGCGCGTCATCGTCGGCCCGCGCGAAGCGCTGCGGATGCACCGCATCACGCTGCGCGACGTCAACTGGATCGGCGGCGGCGCGATCGATCGCGCGGTCGGCGACGGGCTGGAACTGTTCGTCAAGGTGCGCTCGACCCGCGCGCCGCAGCCGGCGTGGCTGAGGATGGTGGACGGCGCCTACGAAATCGAGCTGGTCGGCGGCGAGGAGGGCGTGTCGCCCGGTCAGGCCTGTGTGTTCTATGACGCCGCCGGCGGCCAGGCCCGCGTGCTCGGTGGCGGCTTCATCAAGAGTGCCGCGGCGAAAAGTCCTGTCGGTAGTCTGGTCGGGGATGCTAACGTGTCGCAGCCGCTGATCGCGGCTTTGCGCGTCTAAGAGTTCAGGGCAGGAAATGGCTGGCGATATCGACCGCGCGGGGGTCGCTAAGGCCTACGGGCTGTGGGCACCTATTTACGACATCGTATTCGGTAAAGTGTTCGACCCCGGACGGCAGGCCACCATCATCGAGGCCGACAGGATCGGTGGCCGTATTCTCGACGTCGGCATCGGCACCGGCCTGTCGCTGATCGATTATTCGCGGAATACCAGAATTTGCGGCGTCGATATTTCCGAGCCGATGCTGCGCAAGGCGCATCAGCGCGTCCAGGCGCTCAACCTGACCAATGTCGAAGCGCTGGCGGTGATGGATGCCAAGAACCTCGCTTTCGCGGATTCCTATTTCGACGCGGTCGTGGCGCAATATGTCATCACCGCCGTGCCGGATCCGGAAGCGACGCTGGATGAATTCGTCCGGGTACTGAAGCCCGGCGGCGAACTCATTCTGGTCAATCACATCGGCGCCGAGAGTGGCCCACGCCGGCTGTTCGAACTGGCTTTCGCGCCCCTGGCCCGGCGACTGGGCTGGCGGCCGGAGTTTCCATGGGGCCGTCTGGTCGATTGGGAAGGCTCGCATGGCGGCGTCACCCTGACGGAACGCCGGCCGATGGCGCCGATGGGTCATTTCTCGCTGATCCGCTACCGAAAATCCTGATGGCGGCGTTGCCGGCGGAACTGTTGTCGCCGTCGGCCGTTTTAATCCGATGAAGATCAAACAATCGTTGCTTGTCGTCAGCCTTGTGATCGCGAGTTGCGGAGCGGCTTTGGCCCAGGCGCCGCCGGCGCCGGCCACGCCACCCGCTGCGACCACGCCGCCGGCGCGGTCCATTAACTGCACACCGACACAGACTGGCCCGCGGGGCACCATCACCCCGAATGGTTCTTCCCCGACAGGGCAGGCGGCGGAGCCGCTGGGTGACCAGCTCGCCCGATCCGACGGTGTGCTGTGCCCCCCGGCTGGCGTGGACTCAGAAATTCACGCGCCGACGCCCGATGTCGGGAACACGCCCGTGATACCACCCCCGGGTGGCCCGGGTGGCGATCCCGGCATTCGACCCAAATGATACTATCGGCTAACTATCGCGGCAGTCGGCTCGTCGCGATCGGCTGCTTGTAGTCGAGCAGCCGGATCGCGTCATTGGCCGCGGTGACCATCCGGGACATCAGCAGTCGAGTGTTTTCAAAGTCCGCGGCCGAGAGGTCGCGAAACAGCATGTCGTTGACGGGCCGCTGCATCGGCGCCAACCCGTCAAGCAGGGTGCGTGCTTTTGGCGTGATGGTTAGAACCACGCGCCTTCGGTCCACCACGTCGACTTCTTTTTCCACCAGTCCGCCTGAAACCAGCTTGTTGATCTCGATGGTAATAAAGGCGCCGCTGAAATGCAGGTGGTCGGCGACCTGATTGACGCCGACCTTCTTGGTCGTGCTGCTCAGATGAGCGATAGCGATCAGCACGGTATACTGGGTTCCGGACAATCCGATCACGGCGCCGAAATGGCCGCGAACGGCCTGCAGCCGTGCTGAAAAGGCCAGCGTGTCATGCAGAAACTGACGAAGCGCGAAGTCCGATCCATCGACCAGCAGCTGCGGGCGCGACACCGTCGCTTCGTATTTTTTCTGAGCGGTCTTGTCTTGGCTGTCATCGAATCCCCGCGCTTCGGTCCAGATATAGCGGGCGAAAAAATGACCGACAAGTTTTACGAGCGTCTTCACGCAATTAAAGGTTGATAAACTTGGCCGGTTTGTAGCTGGCGATCGATTCATGCTTTTCCGCCTAGCTACGCCGCGGATAGACGATCACCGACAGATACTTCATCGGCGCCTTGATCAGTTCCTCGGGGCCGTGACGGGCCGCGGCGTCGAAGAACAAGGCGTCGCCGGGCTCCAGCAGATAGGTCTTGTCGGCATGTCGGTAGCGCACCTTGCCGGACAGCATGTAGATCAGCTCGACACCGGCATGGCGGAAATTCGTGTAGGGCTCGGCGTCCTGATTCAGTGTGATGAGATAGGGCTCGACGCCGATCTCGCCATGGATGGAATGGCCGAGCAGATTGTACTGATGGCCGGACTTGGTACCGCGCCGGTCGATCTTGACCCCGGCGCCCGCCTTCACGAACGAACAGTCGCGGCGTTCCTCGGTCTCCCGGAAAAACCGGCTGATCGGGACATTGAGCGACTTGGCAAGCGCGCTCAGCGTCGTCAACGACGGCGAGATGCTGCCATTCTCGATCTTGGACAGCATGCCCGTCGAGATCCCCGCCGATATACCCAGCTCGGCGACGGTCAGCTCCAGCGCCTTGCGGAGCTGTCGCACTTCGATGCCGATCTGGGATTCAAGCGTGCTGGCAATCTCCGCCGGCGCATCGGAGCCGGTCAGAAGATCGCCGGCAGCGGCCATTTTCGTGCGCGTCGATTTCTTGCTGGCGGCTTTCGTCAACTCGCGGCCCTCATGGCTGTCGGAGAGAAGTGGATTCCTATCATGACGTTTCATCACTGCCCCAGCCAAGCCGCTACATCAACTCATCTTTTCAGAGCTATCCATTCCGGCCACCGCGCGCGCCGATTGACAGTCGATTTTCTGCAAAGTAGGTTTAAGGAAATAAATTTTCTTGAGGCGAAAATGTGCGGAATTGCAGGATTGTTCCTCAAGAACGCGGCGCTGGAGCCTCAACTTGGGGCGATGTTGCACCGGATGATCGAAACGCTGTCCGATCGCGGGCCGGATAGCGCCGGCTTTGCGATCTACGGCAAGGGCGATCGCGGGCGGATCAAGGTGACCTTGCGTATCGTCAGCGGAGACGCGGCTGCGACGATTGCTGAGCTTGAGCGGGAGGTCGGTCCGCTGCACGCCGTGACCCGTTCCAACCACGTGATCGTGTCGGTGGCGACCGACCTGCGTGAGCGGCTTGTGGCGGCGGTGGCTCGGCAAGCGCCGGCTGTCGAAGTGGTCGGCTCCGGCGCCCGCATGGAACTGTACAAGGAAGTTGGGCTGCCCGGCGACGTCGCCCGGCGATTTGCGCTGTCCTCGATGTCCGGCACGCACGGCATCGGCCATACCCGCATGGCCACGGAATCGGCGGTCACCACCAACGGCGCGCATCCGTTTTCCACCGGACTCGACCAGTGCCTGGTCCACAATGGCTCGCTGTCCAACCATCACGCGGTTCGCCGCGTGCTGAAGCGGGAGGGGCTATCCTTCGCGACCGACAATGACAGCGAAGTCGCCGCGGGGTATCTGACCTGGCGGATGCGGGAGGGCGCCGGGTTGAAGCAAGCGCTGACGCAAAGCCTCAGCGATCTCGACGGCTTCTACACATTCGTGGTCGGCACCGAGACCGGCTTCGCGGTGTTGCGCGATCCGATTGCCTGCAAGCCGGCGGTGATGGCGGAGACCGACGACTATGTCGCGTTCGGCTCGGAATATCGCGCGCTGGACGCGTTGCCGGGCATCGCGAACGCTCGCGTGTTCGAGCCGGAGCCTTCCATTGTGTATGCCTGGGAACGCCATTGATGTCCGACGCCGACCTGGCATCGATCACACTGCGCGAGCTGAATGCCCAGCTCCACGCGCTTCCGGCGGATACCAACGAGACCCATTGGCGGGTGCGTAATCCCGGCGGCAAGCACGCCATCGCCTGCGGCCTGACGCTCCCCATCACCGTCGAGATCGACGGCCATGTCGGCTACTACTGCGCCGGCATGAATTGCGAGGCCCATGTTGTCATCCATGGCAATGCCGGCGTCGGCGTCGCCGAGAACATGATGTCCGGCGCCGTCACGGTGAAGGGCGATGCCAGCCAGGCGGCGGGGGCCACCGGTCATGGCGGGCTGCTGCTGATCGAGGGCAACGCCTCGGCGCGGTGCGGCATTTCGATGAAAGGCATCGATATCGTCGTCAAGGGGTCGATCGGGCCGATGAGTGCCTTCATGGCGCAGGAGGGCAGCCTCGTGGTGCTGGGCGATGCCGGCGAGGCGCTCGGCGATTCCATCTATGAAGCGCGGCTGTTCGTGCGCGGTGCGGTCAAGAGTCTCGGCGCCGATTGTATCGAGAAGCCGATGACGGACGCGGACCGCGGCGTGCTCGACAGCGTCCTCGCCAGAGCCGGGATCGACGATGTCGCGAGCGCCGATTTCCGGCTCTACGGCTCGGCGCGCAAACTTTATCATTTCCACGTCGACAACGTCGACGCCTACTGATCGGAGTTTTAATGGCCGACCACGACCATCCCGCCGCGACCCATCGTACCTTGCCACGCTATTCCGCGACCTTCGATCCGCACACCATTGCCGAGATCCAGCGCGCGGCGGCGACCGGCATCTACGATATTCGCGGCGGCGGCGCCAAGCGCAAGCTGCCGCATTTCGACGACCTGCTGTTTCTGGGCGCGTCGATCTCGCGTTATCCGCTGGAGGGCTACCGCGAAAAATGCGGGACCAATGTGCTGCTCGGCACCCGTTTTGCGAAGAAGCCGATCGAGCTGAAGATCCCGATAACCATCGCCGGCATGAGCTTTGGCGCGCTGTCAGGCGCCGCCAAGGAGGCGCTCGGCCGCGGCGCCTCGGCGATGGGGACCTCGACCACCACCGGCGACGGTGGCATGACGAGTGAAGAGCGCACGCACTCCAAGACGCTGGTCTATCAATATCTGCCGTCGCGCTACGGCATGAACCCGGTCGACCTGCGCAGGGCTGATGCCATCGAGGTGGTGATCGGGCAGGGCGCCAAGCCCGGCGGCGGCGGCATGCTGCTCGGCCAGAAGATTTCCGCGCGCGTCGCCAGGATGCGCAACCTGCCGGAAGGGATCGACCAGCGCTCGGCCTGCCGTCATCCCGATTGGACCGGCCCCGACGATCTCGAGATCAAGATCGAGGAGCTGCGCGAGTTGACCGATTGGGAGAAGCCGATCTTCGTCAAGGTCGGCGCCAGCCGGCCCTATTACGACACGGCGCTGGCGGTGAAATCCGGCGCCGACGTGGTGGTGCTCGACGGCATGCAGGGCGGCACCGCGGCGACGCAGGAAGTCTTCATCGAGAATGTCGGCCTGCCGATCCTGGCGGCGATCGGCCCGGCGGTGCAGGCGCTGCGGGATCTCGGCCTGCATCGCAAGGTGCAGCTGATCGTCTCCGGCGGCATCCGGACCGGCGCCGATGTCGCCAAGGCGCTGGCGCTGGGTGCCGACGTGGTTTCGATCGGTACAGCGGCGCTGATCGCGCTGGGCGACAATGACCCGCGCCACGAGGAAGAATATCGCGCGCTCGGCACCACGGCCGGCGCCTATGACGACTGGCATGAGGGCCGCGATCCCGCCGGCATCACCACGCAGGATCCGCTGCTGGCGGCGCGGCTCGATCCGGTGCTCGCCGGAAGACGGCTCGCCAATTATCTCGCGGTGCTGACGCTGGAGTGCCAGACCATCGCGCGGGCCTGCGGCAAGAGCCATGTCCACAATCTGGAACCCGAAGACCTCGTCGCGCTCACGGTGGAGGCCGCTGCCATGGCCGGCGTTCCGCTGGCGGGCACCAACTGGATTCCGGGTAGAAATAACTTCTGACCACGTCGTAACCGCAGCGAGGCAAGAGGCAACATGTCGGACCTGGCGAAGACGGCCGAACAACGCGGCATCAAGAATTTCCTGATCTCCTACACCGACCTGTTCGGCTCGCTGCGGGCCAAGCTGGTGCCGGCCACCGCCATCAACGGCATGATGAAGAATGGCGCCGGTTTTGCCGGCTTCGCGACCTGGCTCGACATGACCCCGGCCGATCCTGACGTGCTGGCGATGCCCGACGCCGCCAGCCTGATTCAGTTGCCATGGAAACCCGAAGTGGCCTGGCTCGCCGCCGATCCGTGGATGAGCGGCAGACCGGTCGAGCAGGCGCCGCGCAACACCTTGAAACGCCTGATCGCCAAGGCCGGCAAGAGCATGCAGCTCAAGAGCGGGGTCGAATGTGAATTCTTCCTGATCGCGCCGGATGGCCGCAGCATCGACGATGGCGCCGACCGGCAGGCGAAGCCCTGCTACGATCAATCCGCCTTGATGCGGCGCTACGAGGTCATCAGCGAGATTAGCGATGCCATGCAGCAGCTCGGCTGGGGCCCGTATCAGAGCGATCACGAGGACGCCAACGGCCAGTTCGAGATGAACTGGGGCTTCGACGACGCGCTGGTGACCGCGGATCGTCACGTGTTCTTCAAATACATGGCCAAGGCGATCGCCGAAAAGCACGGCATGCGCGCGACCTTCATGCCCAAGCCGTTCGTCGACCTCACCGGCAATGGCTGCCACGTCCACGTCTCGCTGTGGGACGGCGACCGCAACCTGTTCGAGGACGAGAAGGGCGAGCTCGGCGTCTCCGCGCTCGGCTATCACTTCATCGGCGGCATCATGCATTCCGCCGAGGCGCTGGCCGCCATTCTCAACCCGACGGTGAATTCCTACAAGCGCATCAACGCGTCGCGCACGGCGTCGGGGGCGACGTGGTCGCCGAGTTCGGTGACCTACACCGGCAACAACCGCACCCACATGATCCGGATTCCCGAGCCCGGCCGCTTCGAGCTGCGGCTGCCCGACGGCGCCGTCAATCCCTATGCGCTGCAGGCCGCCATCATCGCCGCCGGCCTCGACGGCATCCGCAACCAGCGCGATCCCGGCAAGCGCCTCGATATCAACATGTACACCGAGGGCCACACCGTCGGTGACGTCAAGCGCCTGCCGCTCAATCTGCTCGATGCGATTCGCGCGCTGGAAGGAAGTCAGGTGCTGAACGAAAGCCTGGGCGCGCTGGTCGCGGCCTTCACCAGGCTGAAGCGACAGGAATGGGACGACCACGCCCGCCATCTCTCGGAATGGGAACGCGACAACACGCTGGATTGCTGACAGCAACCGGTTGAATGATGATCCGCCGTTCGTGGTGGCTCAATCGATCTGCACGACCCGCAGGTTATTGGTGGTGCCGGCCTCGGCGAACGGAATGCCGGCGACCACGACGATGGCGTCCGCCTGCTTGGCGAATGATTCGGCGCGCGCCGTCTGGGTCGCCTTCTCGACCATTTCCTCATAGGTGTGGATGTCTTCCGACAGCACGCTGTGCGCGCCCCACAGCAGGCACAATTGCCGGGCCACCAGCTGGTTCGGCGTCACCGCCAGCAGTGCGACCTTGGGGCGCTTGCGGGCGATGCGCGCGGCGGTGGTGCCGCTCGACGTGAAGGCGACGATCGCCGCGGCATGAAGGGCCGCGGCGAGATCGGCGGCGGCGGCGGCGACCGCGTGCGGCGCGGTCTCTTCCTCGCCGGGCTGCGAGGCGTCGAGGATCGAGCGATACATCTTGTGCCGCTCGGTGCTCTCGATGATGCGGCTCATCATCTCCACGGCCTCGCGCGGATAGGCGCCGCTGGCGGATTCCGCCGACAGCATCACCGCGTCGGCGCCGTCATAGATCGCGGTGGCGACATCGGAGGCTTCCGCGCGCGTCGGCGTGGGGGCTGCGACCATCGAGTCCAGCATCTGGGTGGCGACGATCACCGGCTTGCCGGCGAGGCGGCAGGATTTGATCAGTTCCTTCTGTCGGCCCGGGACATCCTCATGCGGGATCTCGACGCCGAGATCGCCGCGCGCCACCATCACCGCGCCGGACAGTCGGATGATGTCGTCGATATGTTCCAGCGCCGCCGGCTTCTCGATCTTCGACATCACGCCGGCGCGGCCGTCGATCAAGCCGAGCGCCTCGATCACGTCGCCAGGCTTCTGCACAAAGGACAGCGCGACCCAGTCGACGCCGAGTTCGAGGCCGAAAGCGAGATCGGCACGGTCCTTCGCCGTCAAAGGCGACAGGTTCAGCACCGCGCTCGGCACATTGACGCCCTTGCGGTTCGAGATCGTACCGCCTGTGATGATTTTGGCATCGATGAAATCGCCGCCGATGCCGGTGACGCGGACGCGGATGCGGCCGTCGTCGATCAGCAGATCGTCGCCGGGCGTGACGGCGTCAAAAATTTCCGGATGCGGCAGCGGGATCGACATCTTGTCGCCGTCCGCGCCCTTGGGCACAAAGCGCACCGCCTCGCCGGCCGCGACGACGAATTTGCCGTCCTTGATGGTTCCAACACGAATCTTCGGTCCCTGCAGATCCTGCAGAATGCCAATGGGACGGCCGAGCCTGGTTTCCAGCGCGCGGATCGCGGCGTGGACCCTGGCATGGTCCTCATGGGTGCCATGGCTGAAGTTCAGTCGGAACGTATCGACGCCAGACAGGAATAATTGCTCGAGCATTTCCGGCGACCCGCTGGCGGGACCCACGGTGGCGACGATCTTGGCCCGACGGTTGCGACGCATGTTCATTCGGCCGCGAGGCCGCCTCTGGTGATCAGAATGGCTCTGATATCATTGACATTGGTACCGGTAGGGCCGGTGTGGACCAGGTCGCCGATCCCTGCGAACAAACTATAGCTGTCATGTGCGACAAGCAGCGCACGCGGATTGAGATTTTTCTCGCGGGCGCGCGCCAGCGTGTCGGGGGTAACGATGGCGCCGGCGGCATCCTCGGTTCCGTCGATGCCATCGCTGTCGCCGGCGAGTGCGAAGACGTCGGCTTCGCCGGCCATGGCGATGGCGAAGCCGAGCAGGAATTCAGTATTTCGCCCGCCGCGGCCGGGTTTGTCCGGGCCGATCGTGACGGTGGTCTCGCCGCCCGACAAAAGTATGGCGGGGGCGCGGACCGGCAATCCGTTGAGGTGGACCGAGCGCGCGATGCCGGCCATCACGATCCCGGCCTGCCGGCTCTCGCCTTCGATCGCGTCGCCGAGGATCAGCGGCGTCAGACCTAGTTTTGTCGCAGCTTTCGCGGCGGCCTCCAGCGCCAGCGACGGCGCGGCGATCACGGTGACGCTATTGTGCGCGGCCAGCGATTTCGGCGTCTGCGGATCGCCGGCGAGCACCGCCAGCGCACCCGCCGGCAGTTCCATCCGGTAGCGTGCGAGGATGTCGCGCACCTCGGCCAGCGTGCCCGAATCGGCCACCGTGGGTCCCGAGGCGATCGCCGCCGGATCGTCACCGGGAATGTCGCTGATCGCCAGCGTCACCACCCGCGCCGGATGCGCCGCCTGCGCCAGCCGCCCGCCCTTGATGGCCGAGAGATGTTTGCGCACCGCGTTCATCTCGACGATGTTGGCGCCACTGTGCAGCAGGGTGTTGTAGACCGCCTGCTTGTCGGCGAGCGTCATGCCGTCGGCGGGCACCACCATCAGCGACGAGCCGCCGCCCGACATCAGAGCGACGACGAGATCGTCCGCGGTCAGGCCCTGCACCGCGGCCAGCATGCGGCGGCCGGCCATCTCGCTGCCGGCGTCGGGCCGGGGATGCGCGGCTTCCAGCACCTCGATCCGCCCGGCCGGCGCGCCCTGGCCGTGCCGTGTGACCACCACGCCGGACAGGTCGACATCGGGCCATGCCTTGTCGAGCGCCACCGCCATCGCCACCGCGGCCTTGCCGGCCCCGACCACGACGCAGCGGCCTTTGGGTTTTTCCGGCAGATGCCGCAATACGGCGGCGCCTGGCTCGGCGCTGGCAACGGCGGCATCGAAGATGTCGCGCAGCGCGGCGCGTATCTCGGCGTCGGTCCAGTCGGTGGGCGGTATGGGAGCAGTGAGTCGGGTCATGGCATGGTCATAGCATCGACCTGCATCCTGCCGCATCAAGACAAGTTGCACCTGCAAGCCGAGTTGACCCGCGGTGTCGGGCTGCGACCTTGAATATAGGAGGATTTTGGTAGCGAGGAGTGGACTCGAACCACCGACCCCAGGATTATGATTCCCGTGCTCTAACCAACTGAGCTACCCCGCCACAGAGCCCGCAGGGGCTGAAACAACCCTTGTGAACGCGCGGCATATAAGAAGCCGCGGGACTCGATGTCAAGCAAGCTGCGGACAAATAACAGGCGTCCGGGGACGTCGCCATTCCCGGACTTAAAACGATTTGGATCAATCACTTAGGCTGTTTTCCGGCCTTTGGGCTCGTCGTGATAGGCGCTTTCGAGGGCCGCCATGTCGAGCTTGACCATGCCCATCATCGCCGTCATGGCCCGCTTGGCGCCCTCGCCATTGTCGCTGGCGAGCATTTCGGTGAAGCCCTTCGGCACGATCTGCCACGGAACGCCCCAGCGGTCGTTCAGCCAGCCGCATTGCACCGGCTTGCCGCCATCGGCGGTCAGGGCATCCCATAGCCGATCCACCTCGGCCTGGTCCTCGCAAGTGATGGTGAACGATACGGCATTGGAGTAGGGCACCGCCTGGCCGCCATTCAGGCCGATGAAGCTCTGCCCCGCGAGGGTGAAGCCAACCACCAGCACGTCGCCGGCCTTGCCGGAGGCGTGTCGATCGGGCTGCGTTGGACCCTGTCGATCCGCGAATCCGGCAGCAGCGAGACGTAGAAATTGGCGGCCTGTTCGGCGTCGCGGGCGAACCACAGGCAGGGCGAAATCTTCGACATTGAAGTTCTCCGTTCAGGTGTCAGGCGTCGACCGCGGGAGCGTCCAGGCGAAGGACGGTCGAGCAAGCCATGATCCGACTTCGGTTTTGAATATTTTTGACAGCGGAACGTCCGGTCAGCAACCAGCGGCATCCACGGACGTAATGTCGCACGCTGGATCCGCGCGTTGCGGTGCGGCGCGAATAGTCGTTGATACTGCCGAGACTGAATTGCAGAATTAAAACGCAGGTCCGGACCTCAACACGGATCGCCAGGGAGGATTTTATGTTGCAACGCAATCGGCTTGCCATTGTACTTGTCACCGCGGCCGCGCTGTTCGGCGGCGGCGTCGCGATGGCGCAGGAATATCCCACCAAGCCGATCACGCTGATCGTGCCGTGGCCGGCGGGCGGCTCGACCGACATTTCGATGCGCGCCATTGCCGATGCGGCCTCGAAACATCTCGGCCAGCCGATCGCCGTCGACAACAAGGGTGGCGGTGGTGGCACGATTGGCCCCGCCACCATGGCAGCGGCGTCGAAGCCGGATGGCTACACCATCTCGCAGATTCCGATCACGGTATTCCGCCTGCCGTTGATGCAGGACGTGCCATGGAATCCGGAAAAAGATTTCAGCTACATCATCCATCTGACCGGCTACACGTTCGGTGTGACCACCCATGCGGAATCGCAATTCAAGACCTGGAAGGACGTGGTCGATTTTGCCAAGGCCAATCCGGGCAAGGTTACCTATGCGACGCCGGGCGCCGGCACCTCGCTGCATGTCGGCATGGAGCAGATTTCGGCGCTGGCCGGCATCAAGCTGACCCAGGTGCCGTTCAAGGGCGGTGCCGAAACCAATGCCGCCGTGCTCGGCCAGCACACCATGCTGCAGGCGGATTCCACGGGCTGGCGGCCACTGGTCGATGCTGGCAAGCTGCGCCTGCTGATGGTGTGGACCGACAAGCGCTCACCCAACTTCCCGGATGTGCCGACGCTGAAGGAGATCGGCTATCCGATGGTGTATGATTCTCCGTTCGGCATTGCCGGTCCGAAGGGCATGGATCCGAAGATCGTCGCCAAGCTGCATGACGCCTTCAAGAAGGCGATCGAGGATCCCGCGGTCATCGCCACATTGGCAAAATATGACATGCTGCCGAACTACAAGAACACCGCGGACTATCGCAAGTTTGTCACCGAACTGACCGAGTCCGAGCGCAAGGTGATCGACGGCATCGGGCTGAGCAAGAAGGCGAACTAGCGAGCTCACTTGTCCCGGACGCGCCGCGACGTTCTTACGCTGCTGCGCAGAGCCGGGATCGTACCAAAGGCGGTGCTTGCAACGGCCCCGGCTCAGCAGCGCGCCACGTCGCAAGTGCGACGTAGTGCGCTGCGTCCGGGGCAAGAGCTTCGAGAAAGAATCTTATATGACCACTCCCGCCCGCCCGCCCTTCCGCCTCAACAATTCCGAACTGTGGACCGGTCTGCTGGGCCTCGCGCTCGGCGCGTTCGTGATCTGGTCGGGGTTGAAGCTCAAGCTCGGCACCATCAACGATCCCGGCTCCGGCTACGTACTGTTCTACACCGGCATTCTGATGTGCCTGTTCGCGGCGTCGATCAGCATCGCGGCGGTGACCGAGGGCGGGCCGACCTTCGGATCGCGCTGGGACGATGCGCGCTGGACCAAGCCGGTCGTCATCATCGCCAGCCTGATTGCCTATTCCTTCGCGCTCGACCAGCTGGGCTTTCTGATCGCCACCATCCCGCTGATGCTGCTGCTGCTGCGTGCCATCGACCCGGTGCGCTGGACGCTGGCGATTCCGCTGGCGATCCTGGCGCCGCTGGGCGTGTGGTGGGTGCTGAAGCACGCCCTCCTGATCCAGCTGCCCTCGGGCATCTTCGAAATCGGCTGACCGGAACAAACATCATGGACGTCATCTATAATGTGATGCAGGGGTTCGGCGTTGCGCTGCAGCCGATCAACATCCTGTATTGTTTTCTCGGCGTGTTCATCGGCACGCTGGTCGGTGTGCTGCCGGGCATCGGCCCGATCTCGGCGATGTCGCTGCTGCTGCCGGTCACGCTGTCCGGCACGCCGGAATCCGGCATCATCATGATGGCCGGCATCTATTACGGCTCGATGTATGGTGGCTCCACCACCTCGATCCTGGTCAACATTCCCGGCGAGGCAGCGTCCGTCGTCACCTGTATCGACGGGCACCAGATGGCCAAGCAGGGCCGGGCGGGTCCGGCGCTCGGCATCTCGGCGCTCGGCTCCTTCATCGCCGGCACGTTCTCGCTGGTCGCCCTGATGCTGGTCGCGCCGTCGCTCGCCAGTGTCGCGATCGCCTTTGGCCCGGCGGAATATGCCAGCCTGATGGTGCTCGGCTTGGTGGTGTTGACCTTCCTCACCCAGGGATCGATGGCCAAGGCGCTGTTGATGGCGTGCATCGGCATCGTGCTCGGCCTGGTCGGGCTGGACGGCATCACCGCGCAGCCGCGCCTGACCTTCGGCCGGATCGAACTGATCGACGGCATCGGCCTGGTGCCGGTGGTGATGGGCCTGTTTGGTCTCGCCGAGGTGCTGCTCAATACCGAGCAGGTGATCAAGCGCGACATCATCAATGCCAAGATCACCCAATTGCTGCCCAGCAAGGCCGACTGGAAGGCCAGCGCCGGTCCGATCGGACGTGGCACCATTCTCGGCTTCTTCCTCGGCATCCTGCCTGGCGGTGGCGCGGTGGTGGCGTCTTTCGCTTCCTATGCGCTGGAGAAGCGGTTGTCGAAGACGCCGGAACGCTTTGGTCGTGGCGCCATCGAGGGCGTCGCGGGGCCGGAGGCGGCCAACAATGCCGCGGCCGGCGGCGCCTTTATTCCGCTGATGACGCTGGGCATCCCACCCAATGTCGTGATGGCGCTGCTGCTCGGCGCCTTTGTCATCCACGGCCTGCAGCCGGGGCCGTTGCTGATCTCGCAGAACCCCGGGCTGTTCTGGGGCATCGTCGCCAGCATGTATATCGGCAACGCGATGCTGCTGGTGCTGAACCTGCCGCTGATCGGGATGTGGGTGCAGCTCCTGAAACTGCCCTACAACGTGCTGTTTCCGATGATCATCCTGTTCACCATCATCGGCGTGTATTGCAGCAGCAACAATGTATTCGACGTCTACGTCATGGTCGGCTTCGGCGTGATCGGCTACTTCATGCGCAAGTTCGGTTACGAGCCGGCGCCCTTGGTGCTGGCCTTCGTGCTCGGGCCGCTACTGGAAAACAATCTGCGCAAATCGCTGATCCTGTCGCAGGGCGACCTGATGACCTTTGTGGAGCGGCCGATATCGGCCGTCTGCCTGGCGCTGGCGCTGCTGCTTCTGATTGGTCCGCTGCTGCCATCGTTCCGCCGCAAGAGGGCGCTGGTGGCGCTCGACGAGGGGGCCTGAGCCGAGTGCGATAATCTCGGGGACCATCATGCCGGCATTGATCTGGATCAACCGGGCACGCGCTGATCGCGGTCAAGTGATGCGTGATCAGCCGGACCGGACCCGACATGGACAATGCCAGTACCTCGACCGAACCCTGCGTCGGGTCGGAGCGGCGCATATGCGAGCATCCGCGCAGTGAAAATGGCTGCGACGAATGCCGGGTGCGCTCGTTCAGCGTCTGCGGCGCGCTGCAGCCCGGAGAACTGGCTGAACTGAACCGCATCAGCCAGATCAAGCACTACGCACATAAGGTGATGCTGTTCGATCAGGGAGCGCTGGCCGATGGCGTATTCAACCTGATCGACGGCGTGGTGCGGCTTTACAAGTCGCTGCCCGACGGGCGTCGTCAGATCGTCGGCTTCGCGCTGCCCGGCGATTTTCTCGGACTGGCGTTACTCGATCGGCACGGCGTGGCGGCGGAGGCGGTGACGGATGTCCAAGCCTGCCGCTTCGCCCGCACCGCCTTCATCAGCTATGTCGAGGGCCGGCCGCATCTGTTGCGGCGAATGTACGAATTCGCCGGGCACGAACTCGCCATGGCCCAGGACCAGATGCTGCTGCTGGGGCGTCGCACCGCCGATGAAAAGGTCGCCGCCTTCCTGCTGCAGTTGCAATCCCGCTATGGTCGGATTGGCGCCATGTCGGTGAATCTGCCATTGCCGATGGGCCGGCAGGACATTGCCGACTATCTCGGTCTCACCATCGAGACCGTGAGCCGGACGCTGACGAAATTCGCCCGGGAGAAGATCCTGGTCGTGGTTCCGGGCGGCGTTCGGCTTCTCAATACGGAGTGGCTGGAAAAACTCGCCGCGGCATGACCCCGTCGGCTGGATTTTGACTCAGCTCAAGGCGCTTCGGCACGACCGACCTAGGCTTGCTCATCCATCCAAGGAGAGCGAGATGCCCCTCGATAGCCTGCTGGTCGCCTGTGCCGTCGTCCTGATGTTCCTGTGCTTCGCCGTTCCGGTGGCGTGGGCAGTGCAGCACAGCACCAAGGACTAAGGGCCCTCGACCCCGCCTCAATTAGCTGATTATTGCTCCGAAACATGCCATGAAGCTGGCGCCGCGCGACGTTTCGCGCGGCTGGTGATGGTGCGCGAAGGAGAATGATGTGGCTGCCCATATAAGCCCGCTGGCCGGCAAGACGCTCAATCCCGCTCTGCTGGTCAACGTGCCGCGTCTGATCACGGCCTATTTCGCCGGCAAGCCCGATCCGAAAATTCCGGCGCAGCGCGTCGCCTTCGGCACCTCGGGTCATCGCGGCTCGGCCCTCAATACCTCGTTCAACGAAAACCACATCCTGGCGATCGCGCAGGCGATCTGCGACTACCGTGCCGGCGCCGGCATCGACGGACCGCTGTTCATCGGCATCGACACCCATGCATTGGCCGAGCCTGCGCTGGCCAGCGCGTTGGAAGTATTCGCCGCCAATGGCGTGCAGGTAATGATCGACCAGCATGATGGCTACACGCCGACGCCGGTGATCAGCCATGCCATCCTGACCTACAACCGAGGCCGCGGCGGCGGCTTCGCCGACGGCGTGGTGGTGACGCCCTCGCATAATCCGCCGGAAGATGGTGGCTTTAAATACAACCCGCCCAATGGCGGCCCGGCCGACACCGACATCACCGGCGCGATGGAGAAGGCCGCCAACGGCTTTCTCGAGAACGATCTTAACGGCATCAGGCGGATGCCCTATGAGCGCGCGCGCAAATCGGGTTTCGTGACGCGCTACGACTATATTACGCCCTATGTCGCCGATCTCGCCAGCGTGATCGACATGGAGACGATCCGCAATGCCGGGGTGAGGATCGGTATCGATCCGCTTGGCGGCGCCGGCGTGCCGTACTGGCAGCCGATCATCGACCGCTACAAGCTGGCTGCCAGCATCGTCAGTAGCGTCGTCGATCCCACTTTCCGTTTCATGACAGTGGACTGGGACGGCAAGATCCGGATGGACTGTTCGTCGCCCTATGCCATGGAGCGTCTGATCGGGCTGCGCGACCGCTTCGACGTCGCCTTCGCCAACGATACCGACGCCGATCGCCACGGTATCGTGACCGGTTCCGGCGGGCTGATGAATCCGAACCATTATCTGGCGGCGTCGATCGACTATCTGTTCGCCCACCGTCCGCACTGGCGCCCCGATGCCGCGGTTGGCAAGACCATCGTCTCCAGCGCGATCATTGACCGCGTCGTCAACAAGATGGGTCGCCGGCTGGTCGAGACCCCTGTCGGTTTCAAATGGTTCGTCGATGGCCTCAGCGATGGCTCGTTCGGTTTCGGCGGCGAGGAAAGCGCCGGCGCCTCGTTCCTGCGCCGCGACGGCACGGTATGGACCACCGACAAGGATGGGCTGATCCTCGGCCTGCTGGCCGCCGAGATCACCGCGGTGACCGGACAGGACCCCAGCCAGCGCTTTGACAAGCTCACCGGGGAATTCGGCGTGCCGTATTACGAGCGCATCGATGCGCCCGCGTCGGTGGAGCAGAAGAATCTGCTGAAGAAGCTGTCGCCCGAACAGATCGGCATGACCGACCTCGCCGGCGATCCGGTGACGTCGACGCTGACCGTCGCGCCGGGTAATGGGGTGGCGTTCGGCGGCATCAAGGTCTCGACGGCCAATGGCTGGTTCGCCGCGAGGCCCTCCGGCACCGAGGACGTCTACAAGATCTACGCCGAGAGTTTTGTGAGCAAGGATCACCTGTGCCAGATCCAGGACGACGCGCAGGCCGCGATATCGAAGGTGTTCGCGGCCAAACTGTCATTCCGGGGCGCGAACGCCGCGAGGCGGTCGCGAACCCCAGCCACTCCAACCGGAGCGGCGGGGAATCCTGATATGTGAGTCTCATGTCGAGGTTACGGGTTCGCGTTCGGCTGGCGCCGCACGCGCCCCGGAACGACGAATGTGTTTCAATGCCCGCTCGTCCGCCAGCGAAGCAGCCTCTGCTCGATCACCGACATCGCCAGCGCGGTGACATAGCCGATCACACCCAGCAAAATCACGCCGGCGAACAGATCGGCCGAGCGAAACGCGCGCGCCGACAGCAAAATCCAGTGACCGAGGCCGTCGAGTCCGGCGAGGATCTCGCAAACGACAGCGAGGATGAGTGCCACCGTCAGGCTGAGCCGCATGCCGGAAATGATGTCGGGACTGGCCGAGGGCAAGGCGATCTTGAAGATCACCGCGGGCCGCGACATGTTGAGCGAGCGCGCCACCTCGTAGAGTCGCGGCTCGACGGCGGCGAAACCATGCACGGTCGCCAGCAGCATCGGCCAGATCGCGCCAAAGGCAATCACGAACAGCGCCATGCCCTGGGTTAGGCCGAACAGCGCGATCGCCACCGGGATGATCGCGGACACCGGCAGCGGCCGCAAGAATTCCAGCGACGGCGCGACGTAGCTGCGCATCGTCTTCGACGAGCCGATCATGGCGCCGAGCGCGATGCCGGCGATCGAGGCCAGCAGCCAGCCATAGGCCATGTGCTCCAGCGTGCCGATCGTCTTCGCCAGCAGGTCACCGGACGTGAAGCCGCGCACCAGGGAGGCCCAGGCACGGTCCGGTCCCGGCAGAAACACCGGCGATACCAGTTTGAGGTTGGCGATTAGCTGCCACAGCGCCACGAAGCCCGCGGCAACGATGAAGCTGGCGGTGCGCCACAGCAGCACGGCGCGATTCATCGCATCTCCCCAGCGAACGCGGCGGGGCCGAACAGATGCTTCTGCGCGACGACAAGGCCGCTGTTCAGCGCGTAGCCGATCACGCCGATCCACAGCAGATAGGCGAGCATGAGGTCCGGCCGCAGCGCCTGCTGCGCCGTCATGATGCCGGCGCCAAGGCCGATCGGGTTGATCGCAATCTCAACAGTGACGGCGACGATCAGCGCGATGCCGGCGGCAAGACGGAACGCCAGGAAGATTCGCGGCAAAGCGGCGGGAATAATGATTTTTCGCACGCGGTCGGCCGTCGACATCCGCAGCGCGCGCGACACTTCGATCAGACGCGGCTCGATGCTGCCCACCGCCGCGCGACTGAGGATCAGGATCGGCCAGACGCAGGCAAAGCCGACGATCAGGATCTCCATGCGGTAGCCGAAGCCGAGCGCGATCAGAGCGATCGGCAGCAGCGCGATCGACGGGATCGGCCGCAGCGATTCGATCGTCACTTCCATCAGACGGTCGAATGGCTTGACGATGCCGAGCGCGATGCCGAAGGCCAGTCCCACCGTACTGCCGGCCAGCAGGCCGGCAAAGGCCGAGGCCAGCGTGTCGCGGGTAGCGACCAGGATCGAGCCGTCGACGAATGCCTCGGCCAGCGCGATGGCGACTGCGCTGGGCGGCGCCAGCGCATCACTCTGGATAGGACTGAGGCGCGCGCCGATTTCCAGCGCCACCAGCAGCGCTACCGGCAACACCGCGGCCTTCAAGCGCTCACCGCTCATGCTTCGGAGGCCTTGATGAAGTCGAACAACTCGCGGCGCAGCCGTAAAAATTCCGGCTGCTCCCGCGTGGTCAACTGGTCGCGCGGCCGTGGCAGGTCGATCTTCAACTCGATGCCGATCCGTCCGGGATGCGGCCACAGCCCGATGACGCGGTCGCCAAGATAGATCGCTTCCTCGAGATCGTGGGTGACAAAGATCACCGTGGCGTTGCTCGCAGCGACCAGCTCCAGCACTTCGTCCTGCAATCCCTGCCGTGTCATCGCGTCGAGCGCGCCAAAGGGCTCATCCATCAGCAGCGCCTTCGGCTCCTGCGCCAGACAGCGCGCGATCTGCAACCGCTGCTGCATGCCGCCGGACATCTCGGCCGGATATTTTCCGGCGTGGTTAGGCAGGCCGACCTTCTTCAGCAGTTCAGCAATGCGGTCCGGGCGCTGCGCGGCCGGAACGCCAATGGTTTCCAGCGCCAGCGAGATGTTGCCGGCGGCGGTGCGCCACGGCAGCAATGCCTTGCCATAGTCCTGGAATACGATCGCGACGTCGCGCCGTGGCGCGCGCATTGGCGCACCGTCAAAGCTGACGTCGCCGGAAGTCGGCTGATACAGTCCGGCGGCGAGCCGCAACGCCGTCGTCTTGCCGCGGCCCGACGCGCCGATGATGCAGGGGAATTCGCCCGGCTTCACGTCGAGGCTGACGTCCTCGATGATGGTCTTGCCGCCCAGATCCAGTGTGACATGGGAGAACGCAATCTGCGCTTTCCGCGGGGGAGTCGACGCCACGGTCTGGCGCATCGCGCTGGACATGATCATGTTCAATCTCCGTAGCCCGGCGGATAGACGTAATCCAGCGTCGAGCGTAGATGCGAGGCCAGTGTCGCCTGCGATGCGCCGATGTCGCGCGCCAGAATACGGTCGGTGAGCATCTGGTGCGCGGCGACGAAGCGCGTGCCGCTATCGAAGCCGTGCATCATCACGCGACGATAGCGATAGGCCTGGTCATAGAGGTCGGAATGCGCTGACAGCAGGCGCCTGGAGCCGCAGGCCGATAGCAGCGCCGTGTGAAATCCCTTGTGCAGCCGGTCGAAGTCCGGCGCGCCCTCGCGAAACGCGTCGCCGGTGCGCTCGATATGCCGGCGCATCTGGTGCAGCGCGCCAACAATACCGGCTTCCCAGGCATCGTCGCCGTGCTGGATGGCGAGGCGTAGCGCTTCCATTTCCACCACCGTGCGCATCCGGGTGATGTCGGCAAGGTCGTCACGGCTAATATCGGCGACGCGAAAACCACGCTGGCCGATGCCGACAATCAGCCCGCGCGACACCAGCCGTGACAGGCCCTCGCGCAGCGGCGTGGCACCGATCTCGTATCGCTGCACGAGATCGACGATCCCCAGCCGCGCGCCGGGCGCGAGATGCCCGGCGATAATGTCATGCTCGACCAGATCGGCCGCGCGTTCACTCAGCGTGTCCGCTCCCGATACATCCGCTGTACTGCCTCGCGCCGGATCGGCCATGGTCGAGCCTTTTCTACTTGAGCATCACCTTGTTCAGGTCGATCGTGCCCTGAAGCATCTTCTGCGACGACATGATGTCGATCCACCAGGCCAGTTGCTCGGACTTCAGGACCGGTTCGGACTGGTTTGGCGGCGACGCCTTGACCAGATCGATCGACTGCTTGGTGAACTTCGCGATCGCCGCCGCTGATTTTTCACGGTCGTTGTTGACGATCGGCGCGGCCTCGGCGATCGCCGCACGGAATTTTTTCACGATCTCTGGATTCTTTTCGGCCCATTCGCGTGACGCCGCGTAGAAGATTATCGGTTCGGTGCGGTTCAACTCGGCCGCATACCGGGCGCCGACCGTCCCCAACCCGGCATTCGTCATGCGGGAGATGAACGGCTCCGCCGCCAGCACCACGTCGACGCCGCCGGACTTGATGATGTCGGCCATGGTTGGAAACGTGACTTCGACAAAGTTGACGCTCTTCGGGTCAACGCCCTTTTCGACCAGCCACTTGACGAAGAGGACATGCAGGAAGGCGCCCAGCCCCGGTGCGCCGACCTTTTTGCCGACGAAATCCTTCGGTTCCTTGATGGTGAGGCCATTGCGGACGAAGGCGGTGATGTTGGCATTTGATACTGGATTCATGATGGTGGCGCCGGCCACGGCCACCAGGTCGAGTCCGCCATCGACCGCCTGCAGGAACACTGTGGAGGTGGGCCCGCCGATCTGGATCGAGTTGGAGAGGATGGCGGCGGGAATATTGGAGTTGATGCCGATCAGGATCATCTCGGCATCGAGCCCGTGCTTCTTGAAGATGCCTTCGTCCACGGCGATCATCGCCGACGCGCAGTCGGTTGTTGCGGTGCACCCGATTTGAATTCTGGTCTGCGCATTTGCTGCGCTTGCGAAAGACATCGCAGCCAACACAGCGATGGCCATCAACCTGTTCATGGTCGCCTCCCTGACACGATCTTTTCGATCGGCTCTTGTTTATCGATATTTTTTTTGATCATATATTTTCCTGAAGAATAAAAGCAAGAGGGAGAACGCGCGTGAAACTCGCGACATATCGTACCGCCGGTCACGACAAGGTTGGTCTGGTCCATTCCCACGATAGCGGTCTGTTTGATATTGCGGCGGCTGCCGCGCGCGAGGGGGGCAATCCCGCTTTCGTCTCGATGCTCTCCCTGATCGATGCCGGCGATGCCGCGCTGGATGCGGCACGCGTGCTGTTCGAGAGACATGGCAGCGACTCGACGCTGTCCGTTGCTGTTTCCGGCAGCGACATCCTCGCCCCCTTGCCGGAGCCGCGACAGATGCGCGACGGCATGTCGTTTCCGCTGCACATCCGACAGGCGCCGCGCGGCCAGCTCAAGCTCGCGGCGCGGTCGCGGAACGACATGGCCGAACTGGCGCGGATCGAGGCCGAGCCGCTGGGCGAACTGCCCGAAGTTTATCGCAAGCAGCCGATCTACTACATTACCAATCGTTTCAGCGTCCGCGGCACCAACACCACGGTAAAGTGGCCGCGCTACAGCAAGGTGATGGATTACGAGCTCGAATTCGGCATCGTCACCAAGAACAAGGGCGCCAACATCCCGGCGGCCCGGGCAAAAGATCACATTTTTGGCTACACGATCTTTAATGACTTTTCCGCACGCGACGCGCAGCGCGTCGAGATGGAAGGCCGGCTCGGTCCTGCCAAGGGCAAGAGTTTTGACGGCGGCAATGTGCTGGGGCCATGGATCGTCACCCCCGACGAGATCGGCGATCCCTACAAGCTCAAGATGGAGTGTCGCGTCAACGGCAAGCTGCGCTCGACCGGTACCACGGATGGCATGCTGTTTTCGTTCGAGGAGATCATCGCCCATGTCACCCAGGACGAGACCCTGATGCCCGGCGAGTTCATTGGCTCCGGCACCGTCGGCAATGGCTGCGGTCTCGAACTCGGCTGGTATCTCGAGAACAATGACGAGGTGGAGCTCGAGGTCGAGAAGATCGGAATTCTGAAAAACAAGGTGGTGCGGCAGGATCAATGATCGTCGTTCCGGGCGCGGATGCCGCGAGGCGACCGCGAACCCGGAACCTCGACGTGAGACACACTCCAGGATTCCGGGTTCGGTCCCTTCGCCTTCGGCGCCGGTCCCGCCCCGGAATGACACCTAACAATCAATAGCGAGGAAATCCCATGGCCCGACGACTGATCGACATTTCCGTGCCGCTGCAGAACGATGTGCCCGCCGATCCGCCGGGCAACAGTCCTTCCATCGAATATATCGATCACCAGCAAGGTCTGCCGCGGATGCTGCAGTTCTTCGACGGGCTGAAGAAGGAAGACCTGCCGGACGGCGAAGGCTGGGCGGTGGAAATGGTCAAGCTCTCGACCCATAACGGCACCCATCTCGATGCGCCCTATCATTTCCATCCGACGATGAATCGCGGCGAAAAATCCTGGACCATCGATGAGGTGCCGCTGGAATGGTGCCTGCAGCCCGGCGTCAAGCTCGACTTCCGGCATTTCGCCGATGGCTATGTCGCCACGGCCGCGGATGTCGAAGCCGAGTTGAAGCGTATCGGCCATAGGCTGAGCCCGCTGGAAATCGTCGTCGTCAACACCTCGGCCGGCGCCAAATACGGCCAGCAGGATTACGTCACCTCCGGCTGCGGCATGGGCTATGAGGCCACCATGTATCTGCTGGAGCGCGGCGTGCGCCTCACCGGCACCGATGGCTGGAGCTGGGACGCGCCGTTCGTCTACACGGCGAAAAAATACGCCGAGACGAAAGACGCCAGCCTGATCTGGGAAGACCACAAGGCCGGCCGTCACATCGGCTATTGCCACATCGAAAAGCTGCACAATCTGGAGCAACTGCCGTCATCGGGATTCTCGGTGTCCTGCTTCCCGGTGAAGATCGAGAAGGCCTCCGCGGGCTGGACGCGCGCCGTAGCTATCATCGACGGGTGACAATGATGGCGCCGCTCAGTTCTTGATGGCGTAGAGCGGCGTCCGCATCGTCAGCTGGTAGGCCGGTTTCGGGACCCAGGAAATTTCCGCAGTGAGGCCGAACAGCCGGTTGTCATTGTCATCCAGCCGATCGAGGTCGAAGCGGGCGACCGGCTGGGTGAATGGCTGAAACGGACTCAGCGTCGCGATCTGCGCGCCGCCGAACGATTGCACGCCGATCCGGCCGGACAATTTCCAGTTACTCGGCCATTGGTAATAGGCGCCGACATAGCCGATGATCGACGGGTTGACCCGGGCGAGCTCGCTGTCCACTGTCACGTTGACATGGCGCACACCCGCCAACAGCCCGCGGGTCGCGTCGGAATCCAGCGCGTAGTCAAAATCGACAATGTTCGTCAAGGTTGTGGTCGCCTGCAGGCCGGAAGCGATCGACCGCGACAGCGTCGACTGTACCGTGACGGTAGGAATTGATCCGCCGTTTTGCTGGATGACGTCCGCCTGGAACCCGACATTCCAGCTATCAGCTACCAGCGAACTCCATGACGCCACGTCGGTACGCGACGTGCTTGAACTGATGCCGCCATAGACCGAGATGCGGTCGGTGAGATCCAGCGTGATCGGCGCATTCACTGAAAATGACTGGCTGGCCGGCGACGCGCGCGTCGGCAGCGCCGTGAAATTGCGAAATCCGATACCGAGCGCACCGGCGGGAAGGGTAGTATAGTAAGTCGTGAGATCAAGGTAAAGATTGGGGGCCGTGGTGCCCGGATTTTCCGGCTCATCCTCGTCGGCGCTCTTGCCCAGAGCCAAGTCTGTACGGCAGATACAAAGCACCAGCGCCGACGCACGTACCAGGCCTCGGGCGGCGTGCCGTGGGCAGAGATTACGGGGACTAAAACGAGTTCTCATCAGCACGGCTTCACGGTCGAGGGCATGCGCAGGCGTGCCGCCTGCTACCCAATATTAGTTTAGGACGCGAGGAGAGCGCAACCGGCCGAATGCATCGCTGGGTGGACCAATGGCCGGCGATCAGGAGCCAATGATCGTCTAGCCGTTCAGATAGGCCGGATGGCGCGCACGGATCTTGTCGAGATCGCGCAACGTGCCCGACAGATGGTGGCGCAGATGTTTCTGTGCCCCGTCGGGCTCTCCGGCCGCGATCGCTCTGGCGATCGCCTTGTGGTCGCGCACGATATTCTGCGCCTTGCCGAGCGTCGGCAGATGCAGCCGGCGCAGCCGGTCGATGTGACCGCTGCGGCTACGCACCAGTGCCCACAACGCGGACTTGTCGGCGGCGTCATACAGCTGCTGGTGAAACGCGTTGTCCGCCACCATGAACTTTTCGAATTCGCCGGCCTTGGCATATTGTCGCTGCAGCGCGATCATGCGGTTGATCTCGACGATCAGCGCGGCATCGTGCCGCACCGCCAGCTCGCGCACGATCTCCAGCTCCAGCGCCTGTCGTAAAAAATGCGCCTGCTGCGCCAGCGCGACGTCGATCTTGCTGACCACGGTCGAATATTGTGGAAACACCTCCACCAGACCCTCTTTGTCCAGCCGCATGAGCGCGTCGCGGACCGGCGTCGAACTGACGCCGAACTGCGCGGCCAACGCCGTACGCGACAGCGGCGCCCCCGGCGGCAAGGTAAGCGCCGTGATCAGTTCGCGCAGCCGCTCATAGATCTGCGGCGCCGCCTGACGATCGCGGTCGAGCCGGTCGGCCACGCCCGTCGGCGCGCGGGGGAGGGTTTTCAGGGACTTCATCGCGAAGCCGGTTGTGGTCAAAACGAGGCAGCTTGCCTTCAATGCACTAATACATTAGTGCCTTGCCGCAAGGCGGTCAACAAGATCGCCGCGACGGAGGAAGCGTGATGAACCGGACAATTTGGCAGGCCCGTGCGGGCGTAGTGGCAATGTTCCTCGGACTGCTGCTGCCTGGCGCGAGCGCGCAGGCGCAGCAAAAAGCCGAGATCGCGCTGTCGCGGCAGCCCGGCATCTTCTACATGCCCACGCACATCATCGAGCAGCGCAAGCTGATCGAGAAGCACGCCGCGGCGCTTGGCGTCACCGGCGTGACCACCAAATGGATCACCTTCTCGGGCGGCGGCGCGCAGACCGATGCGCTGCTGGCCGGCGGCGTCGATATCATCAACACCGGCACCGGCAATCTGCTGTTGCTGTGGGACCGTACCCGCGGCGGGGTCAAGGGCATCGTCGCCACCTCGGCGCAGCCGATGACGCTGATCAGCCGCGACGCGCATATCAAGACGATCAAGGACTTCGGGCCCGGCGACAAGATCGCGCTGCCGACGGTAAAGATCTCGACCCAGGCCATCGTGCTGCAGATGGCGGTCGCCGAGACGTTCGGCGCCGACCAGTACGCCAAGCTCGATGCCAACACCGTGCAACTCGGCCATCCCGACGCCTATGCGGCGCTGTCGAATTCACAGCATGAGGTGCGCAGCCACTTCTCGATCCCGCCCTTCACCTTTCTGGAAATGAAGAACGTCCCCGGCGCGCATGTGGTGCTGAGTTCGCCGGACGTGATCGGCGGTCCGCTGAGCCAGTCGCAGTTCTTCACCACCACCAAATTCGCCGACGCCAATCCGAAGATCATCCAGGCACTGCGCGACGCCGCCCGGGAAGCGCAGGATTTGATCCTGAACGATACCCGCGCGGCGGTCGAAATCTACAAGGAAGTCACCGGCGATAAGACCGACATCGATGTCATTCTCGGCTGGCTGAAGGAGCCCGGCATGATGGAGTATACGACGGCGCCGCAGGGTACGATGAAGGTCGCGAGCCATCTGTTCAAGACCGGTATCCTGAAGACCCAACCGAAGGCCTGGACCGACTATTATCTGCCGTCCTCCGCCGACCTCAAGGGTAATTGATGGCCGCGCTTCTTGACGTCAACGGGGTGACGCTGCGCTACAAGACTTCCAGCGTCGTCGTCACCGCGACGGAGAAGGTCTCGTTCAGCGTTGATCGCTCCGACCGTTTCGTGCTGCTGGGGCCGTCTGGCTGCGGCAAGTCCACCTTGCTCAAGGCGGTCGGCGGCTACATGACGCCGAGCGAGGGCACAATGCGCATCAACGGCCGCGAGATCACCGAGCCCGGCGCCGACCGGATGATGATCTTCCAGGAGTTCGATCAGCTGCTGCCGTGGAAGACGGTGCTGGAAAACGTCATGTTTCCGCTGCTGATGACGCGCAAGCTCGGCAAGAAGGACGCCGAGGTTCGCGCGCGGGCCTATATCGAGAAGGTCAGCCTCACCCGCGTGGTCGACTCCTATCCGCACACGCTGTCCGGTGGCATGAAGCAGCGGGTAGCGATCGGGCGTGGCATGGCGATGGAGCCGGACATCCTGCTGATGGACGAGCCGTTCGCCGCACTCGACGCGCTGACCCGTCGCACCTGCCAGGACGAGCTGCTGCAATTGTGGGAAGAGACCCAGTTCACCGTGATGTTCGTGACCCATTCGATCGCCGAGGCGATCAAGATCGGCAATCGCATCCTGCTGTTGTCGCCGCATCCCGGCCGGGTCAAGGCCGAGGTGATCGACGTCGACAAGGTGTCCAGCGAGGACGGCAGCGCCGCCCGGCTGGAAAAGCAGATCCACGATCTGCTGTTCGCCGACACCGCTACCGCGCATTGAAGGATCACACCATGGGTGAAGCCAAAATCCTGATGCGCAGCGACGCAGTCGCCGTCGCAACCGACGCCGCCGCGGTCGAGCGCAAGCTGAGCGTGGCCGAACTGCTGTGGAATGACGGCTTCGTACGCAAATCCCTGATTATCATCTTTCTGGCGCTGGTGTGGGAAGCCTACGGCACCCTGCTCGACAATCCGCTGCTGTTTCCGACCTTCCACGACACCGTCATCACCATGTACGCCAAGGTAATGGACGGCACGATCCCGCTGCGCGCCTGGGCGTCGCTGAAAGTCCTGTTCATGGGCTATGGCGCCGGCATCGTGCTCGCGGCTCTGTTCACCATCCTTGCCATCAGCACCCGGATCGGTACCGATTTTCTCGAGACGATGACGGCGATGTTCAACCCGCTGCCGGCGATTGCGCTGCTGCCGCTGGCGCTGATCTGGTTCGGGCTCGGCAATGGCAGCCTGGTGTTCGTGCTGGTTCATTCAGTGCTGTGGCCGGTGGCGCTCAATACCCATTCCGGGTTCAAGAGCGTGTCCAACACGCTGCGGATGGTCGGCCGCAATTACGGCCTGCGCGGTCTGCCCTATGTGATGCGCATTCTGATCCCCGCGGCGTTCGGCTCGATCCTGACCGGTCTCAAGATCGGCTGGGCGTTTGCCTGGCGCACGCTGATCGCGGCGGAGCTGGTGTTCGGCGTGTCGTCGGGGCAGGGCGGTCTCGGCTGGTTCATTTTCGAGAACCGCAATTTGCTGGATATACCCGCGGTGTTCGCTGGCCTGCTGACGGTGATCGTGATCGGCCTGATCGTGGAAAACCTGATCTTCCGCACCATCGAGCGCAACACCGTGCAAAAATGGGGACTGCAGACGTAAGGGCGTGGGATGGGTTGAGCCGTTGCGAAACCCATCAAATCGAATTCACGAAAGCGATGGGTTTCGCGAAGAGCTCAACCCATCCGACGAATGGGGCATTGATGACCAACCATAAGAAATCTCCCGAAGATCTTCGCAGCGCGCGCTGGTTCGCGCCGGACGATCTGCGCGCCTTCGGCCATCGCTCGCGCGCGATGCAGCAGGGCTTTGCGCCGGTGGAATGGCAGGGCCGGCCGGTGATCGCCATCCTCAATACCTGGTCGGAAGCGCAGCCCTGCCACATGCACTTCAAGACCCGCGTCGATGACGTCAAGCGCGGCATCCTGATGGCCGGCGGCTTTCCGATGGAATTGCCAGCGCTGTCGCTGTCTGAATCTTTCCTGAAACCGACCACCATGCTCTACCGCAACATGCTGGCGATGGATGCCGAGGAATTGCTGCGCGGTCATCCGGTCGATGGCGTGGTGCTGATGGGCGGCTGCGACAAGACCACGCCCGGCCTGTTGATGGGTGCCATGAGCGCGGGTTACCCGTGCATCTACATGCCCGCAGGGCCGATGCTGCGCGGCAATGTCAAAGGCAAGGCGC
>JACMOT010000268.1 GCA_014377915.1 Tardiphaga sp. | reverse complement strand
GGCGCCGCGCGGCCGGGCCGCGGGCGCGGCGCCGGTGCCTCCGCGGCGCCGCGCAAGCCCTGCGCCGTATCTTCTTGCCGCATCGCCTCCCATTCGCGTTCGGCCTGCGCGCGCAGCCGCGACGGCGGCGCCTGCTTCACCGCCGCCACGCGGGCGCCGTCGAGCAGCGGGAAGGTGACGATGGAAATTTCCCACAGGTCGAGCTGGTACAATTTGCGCACCCGCGAGCGTGGCTCGACCACGCCGCGCACGGTGCGGTAGCCGATCGACAGCCCGTCGATGGCGCCTTCGCGCAGCAGCGCCAGCAATTCCCGCGCGCGACGCACATCCGGGATCAGCCTGCCGCGCGCGCGCAGCCCGCGAAAATCTTCCACAAGCTCGAGCCAGATTCCGACCGGTTCGGCCGGATCGTGCTGGAACAGCATCGGGATTTTTCGCAAGCCGCGCGCTTGCAGCGTATCGCGAAACGCGCCGGGCATCACCATGTCGCGGGCCTGGTCGACCGCGCCGAACAGGCTGGCATAGCCTTCGATGGTGCCGTCGGCGTGCAGTTCGAGCCGCGACGGCGGTGACAATGGCGCATGCATCGGCGGCCTCGCAGGGTGCGGGGGAAGGCGGTTTGATTTCTCAGCTATCGACGTCGGACCGCGGCACGCCGCCCGGGGCACGCCTAGCCCGTTTTGGCGCGCCGGATCGCGCGGCGGCGGATCGGTGTCTTCACCGGCCTGTCGAGCATCGCCTGGCGCCGCAGCGCGTCGAGCTGCGCCAGGAATTCGCGGAACACTGTGAAGTGGTCGGGGCGGGATTTGGTTTCGGGGCGCAGCGTGCGCAGCACCCGGTGCAACGTATCCATGGGTCGCTCTCCGTCAGTCTCGCGGGGGATCGTCGGCGGCCTCGTCGATCGGTCGCAGCGCTCGGCCGCGGCGGTTGAAGACCTGCAATTCGCGAACGAAATCGTCGAACCGCCGCGCCGCCGCGGATAATTCGCGCAGCAGCAGCGCGCAGGCGGCGCTCGCCGACAGCGCCCAGCCCAGCAGCGCGACATGGGCGAGGTCGCCGCGCTCGGCCACAATCCGGATCAGCTCGGACATCGCGGGCTCCCCGCGCGACGATCGCGCGCCATCAACCTTTCGGTAACCGCGACGCGAGGTTCACCGCACTAACGTACGCAACCTCAGGATGTTTTATTGTATGGTGTCTGCATACCCCAGAGGATGCGACATGTCCGTGAAGGAGTTCTTCAGGCAGCGGGCCGTGAACATCATGGTCGGCGGCAGCTATGAATTGCCGAACTGGCTCGACCAGCAGGGTCGCGCGCGGCAATTCGCCTGCCGCACCACGCGGGTGTCACCCTTCCGCATGATCGTGGCGGGGCCGGTGATCGGCCGGGTCGGCGACAGCATCCGCAGCTATTTTGGCGATTTCGGCAAGCTGGACGGCCGTATCTCCGACGTCACCAGCGGCGAGTTCCTGATGGAGCTGGCGATGACCCGGGACAACCGGCGCAAGATGGCCAACAAGCTCGCCTGGCTGGAAAACAAGCAGAAGGACGGCTCGGTCAAGGACGCCCGCCGCCGCGCCCGTATCATCCTGCCCAACCCGCATTCGATGCTGACCTTTCACGACGGCGTAACGCGGCGCTGCTTCATCATCGACGCTTCGGAAACCGGCGTCGCGGTGTCGGCTGATGTGCAGCCGGAGATCGGCACGCCGCTGGCGGTCGGTTCCTGCGTCGGCCGCGTGGTGCGGCATTTGTCCGACGGTTTTGCGGTGCAGTTCATCGAGCAGCAGAGATCTTCGGCGCTGGAGCGCCGCCTCAACCGGGCGCCTTCGCCGCGCGCCATGGCCACCGGCGCCCCCGCGCAGGGGCGAGAACCGACCGGCGCCTGAGCCGCACTGGAACCTCACCGGTTCCGCACCACGCCGCACCTGGCGAAAAGTTGAACCAAATCATCCTTGAATCGGGAACGAAAAATGTCATCTGACCTTACCTAACCAACGGTCACATCGGTGGCCGCGTCCGGATGGCCAGCGCGCCGTCATATCCTGCGAGGCCCGCCATGCAGCTACAACCCGTCGACCGTGCCATCAGCATTTACGAAGCCCTTGCCGACCGCACGGAGCCGCGCGGCGCGCGCGCCAAGCTGACGCAACATCTCGATCGCCTCTACCTCGATGGCGAGCGCGACCCGCACCGCCTCACCGTGCACGGGCTGTCGTTCCTGCGCGATTTCGAGCGCCGGCAGAACGGCTGATAGCCGCGGCAGCGGCGCAGCCCCGCAGGGCCAGCATTGAACATGACGCGGGATCGCGAGCTATCATCGGCGCGGTAGCCGACGCTGAATGCGCGTAATTTGCAGGTCGCATTTAATCCGGACTTAGATGATTTCGTCGATACCGGGGTCTTTCAGACGATCGATTTGAAAGACCATGATGATTGAAGAAAAAGTCAAAATCAAATGCAGCAAGTGCACGTCGATTTTCCGCGAGCGCGCGACCCGGCTGCGCAATGGCCATCAGCTCAACTGTCCTCAGTGCAACAAGCTGATCACCTTCGACAGCGGCTCCGAGGATCCGAACATCCGCAAGGCACTGCAACGCGCCCGCGAAACGCGTCTGGCGCTGGACGACGCCGCGGCCCTGAAGCGCGGCGCCGACCGCATCGCGCTGGACGCGCGATGACCGGGCTAAAGCAGGGTAGAACCGGGTTGAACTGCTCCGGCGGCCTCGGGCGTCCGCGCCCTGGCCGAGCCGGTCGCCGCTTTTGAGCGGTGTGTTCCCGGCTACAGCGCAGCACTGGGATCGCTCCAGGAGATGCACGGTCAGTATCCAGTGCCAACCTCAGGAAACGTTCCTGGTGGCAGATCCCGGCTGGCAATCCACTCGGCGCTTGCCGGCAGTTCACCATCGGTTGCCATGAAATCTCTCACCGGCGGCCAAGCCAGCGGGAAGGGAACAAACAATGCGACGGGCCATATGTCGCCCTGCAGCGACTTCACAAACTTGCCAGACTGCGTGAAATCGCCTTTTGAATAGTAGCTGAATTTAGTACGCGAGCGCCCGTCCCATTTGCTGTAACCAAGGAAAACGCCGAGATCCGGATGGCCGAGCATCGAAAGGGCCGCGTTCACTCGCTCCTGCTCCGGCAAAGCATCGGTTCCGCTTAGGCCATCAATGCTGATACCCCAATGGTCGTTGCCGCCCTGGTAGGACCATTCCTGTCCCTTCGGAGCGAGGAAGAAGCGCTCGATTTCAGCAGGCAGCGGCCACCCCGACCTCTCAAAGCTATCGAAGTGAATTGTTTTTTTCACTTACGCCTCCATATGAGCCATTGGCCGTTCCACATTTCGCTCCTGGTCCCCGTACCCCGCTCGACAATGACAACATCGGGATTTCCTAATTCCAATCCAAGCTTTGGCAAAACTTGACCGCAACTATAACAAACTTCGCGATCAACTTCCATTTCGATTGTTCTGTTTTCTAGAGAGCCGAATCTATACGCGGCTCGGATCAGGAGATTTGGTTCGGCGTGAAACAGCGAATTATTCGGTATCGCCCCAATGTTACCTGTCGCCATTACATCGGGGTATTTCTGAATAAGAGCGTTTCGAGCGTCTATTGCTCGTGCGAGATCTGCGGTGATGTAGCCTGGAGCCCAACGATTGACACCAACGAAAAGTTGGTCGTCGACCATGCTTACGGCAACAGTGTCTTTGTCTTGGGGCCAGATCGGGTCGCCAAACAGGTTTGGCGCGTTGTTGATAGTACGATAGATATCGATCCACGCCCCGCCATCGAAAGTTCGCGGCGACGAACCAGTTCGAGGCAACGAATCCAGCGGGGGTCCATAATTCCCACCAATGCCTGTTCGAAGGCGAGTAAGATAGGACTCCGCATAGACGGCGCGCGCTTCGGCAGCACTGATCGCACCATTGATACTGCCGGGCGCTTCGATGCTTTGCTCACGCGGCTGCCAGCTTGGTTCGTAGCGCCGAATTTGCGTCAGCGCATTCTCGGGACGCGCAACGGCCGACCCGCGTCGCCAGCGGCAACAAAACGCCTGATGCCGGCGTCGCATGTACATGCTTCGATAGCGCGCCCATTAGGGCGCGACGTCCGCTATGTCTGCGCCGCGCGTTGCTGACGCAACGATTTTCGTCGCGTCCCCGTGCCTGAGCTGCCCGCATATCGTGGTCGCGTGACGACTTCGGCTTCTTCTCTTGTATGGGACCGACCAGCCCGTCACCAGGCGACGGCATGGTTGGCAGGGTCGGCGTCGCAGACGTCAGCTGGGCTGGCTGCAATCCCATCGGTCGTTCGCTGGCTGATGCTTTGCTCATCCCAACCAACGCAGCGCCGTGACAATGATTCAGGCGGCGCCGTCGCGACCGAACGACGCGATCGAAATCGAGCAGCGCAAGGGACACCATCGACCACGGTCGACATCATCGACCCCGGGCGTGCGAACTGACGTCACTACACTTCAAAATTTCCGCTGCGGAATCGAAGCGCCTCGATCGCCGACGTGAACACCCGAACGCGGCGGGGCTGGTGTCGCCGGCGCGCGCGTGCAACACCATGTTTTCACACGTTGTTACACACCATTCGGCCTGTCGCGCGGATCACGCCATTCAATTTAAGGCGCGGTTAGCGAATGCCGGATGATGCTGCGGTTTTTCAGAAATTGATTTGGAACACCGTGATGATTGAAGAAAGAATCAAAATCAAATGCAGCAAGTGCACCGCGATTTTTCGTGAGCGCGGCACCCGGCTTCGCAACGGCCACCAGCTGAACTGCCCCGGCTGCAACAAGCTGATTACAATCGACTCCAGCTCCGAAGACCCTAACATCCGCAAGGCGCTGAGAGCCGCCCGCGACGTCCGCCACGCGCTGGAGGACGAAGCCGCCATGAAACGCAGCGCCACCGCCAAACTGGCCTCCGCGCTGGTGACGTCGCAGCCTTCTGCACCATCGCGAAGGGGACATCCGTAACTATCGCGCTTTCTGGCTGGGGGGCCCCGGGACCGGAAACGCCTCCGGCGGCAGATCGTAATCAGCAATCCATTCGATGCTGGTTGGCAACGCGCCGTCGGTTTCCATAAACTCCTTCACCGCGCGCCAAGCCTTTGGAAACGGAATGAACAGGCCGATGGAAAGCGGGGTTTCATGCAGGGAGTCGACGAACTCCAGCAGGCGCGTCAGGTCGCCTTTCGGCGAATAACTCGAGCCTTGCCGTATCCTGCCGTCCCATTTCCTATAGTCGAGATAGACTCCAAGCTCGGGATTGCCGATCATGGCCAAGGACACACTGACCTGGTCATTGTCCGGCCGATCGGCCGTATCGTAAAGCCCGCTGACGCTCATGACCCAACTGTCATTGCCGCCCCGGTACGACCATTCCTTTCTTTTAGGAGCCAGAAAGAATGGCTCAATTTCAGCAGGCGACGGCCAGTAGTCGCCGCGAAAGCGATCGAAATAGACGGTTCGTTTCACCGATATCTCCCCGAAAGCCATTTACCGTTCCACATTACAAGCCTTTCGCCTGTTTGTCGCTCGATGTACTCGACATATGGATTTCCAAGCTCCAATCCGAGCTTCGGCAACACCCGACTGCAGCTCGAACAAACGCCGCGGTCTACGTAAACCTGAAGTGATGTGTCTGCCAACGATCCACCACGCGCCCTTGCTGCCCGGTCTAATATGTTTGCTTCGGCGTGAAAAAATCCGTCGTTCGGCCAACGCCCGATATCGGTTGACCACGCGGTGACGCGCCAGTCTGCGGCAACGGGTCGAGCGGGGGTCCATAATTCCCACCAATGCCTGTTCGAAGGCGAGTAAGGTAGGACTCCGCATAGACGGCTCTCCCCGGTTGCGGACCTTCAATTCACCAGAACGAAGATACGCTCGGGCTCGGTCGGATGGTTGGTCCACACCCTGACCCGGCTGTTCGAGACAAAGACAGGCAGCCGAAGCAGCACCGTATTTGCCGATGTTGATATGGCAAGACGTTTGTT
>JACMOT010000267.1 GCA_014377915.1 Tardiphaga sp. | reverse complement strand
TCGAGGCGATGATGGCGTCGCCGCGGTTACTGGAAATCGCATCGAGCAGCGTCTCGAAACGGCGCATCTGCACCGTGCAGGTGACCTTGATCTCCTCGCACAGGAGTCTCGCCAGATCGGCATTGAAGCCGGCGGGATTGCCGTCCGGCCCGGTGAAGTTGAACGGAGGATAATCGGTCTCGGTCAGGAAGCGGATCACGGTAAGGCGCGTCAGGTCCGGCCGGTCGGGCCGACGCCGCGGATCCCAGAACCCCGGCACCGCCTGCGGCCCGGGCTGAACCACGGGGGCGGCGGTCTGGGCCATGGCGGACACGGGGAGCCACATCAGCCACAAGCCCAGCATCAGGCCCAGCGGCGGAAGCGCTGCACGGACCGGCTGGAGCAGCCACGTATTGATGGCGTTAACTATCTGTGGTTGCATGAAACCGCATTCCGATTGCCGGTCTTATAAACCATCCGGCCGCGGAGGCGAGTGCCGTTTGCGTCAGGGGCGTTGCATGGCCCTGCTGGACCATGATCGGAGATCAAGGCCTGTCGGCGTGCCGCTCCCACCGGCGCCGCTGATCGCGGCACCGTTGGTGCGGCCTGCCTTTCCGCAGCACGGCGCGGGCACCGCCCATGTCCCCGACGATGATCACGTCCGCCTGGTCGAGAACGGTCCCGCCGACGAACTGGATTGCCTGCGCGGCGTGCTGTCGCCCGGCCTGCTGCAGGCCGCGGCGGCGCGCAGTCGGGCGATCGGTCTCGGCGCCGACCAGATCCTGATCAACCAGGGCGTGATCGACGAGAGCGCCTATCTCCAAAATCTCTCGGCCGATCTCGGCATCGCCCTTGATCCGCTACCCGACGTCGCCCGCCAGGATCTTCTGATGGATGACAGCCAGATTTCGACGGCGGCACGGTCCGGCATGCTGCACGTACGCTCGCATGGCGAAATGCTGCTGGTGATCGCGCCGCGCTGTCACGGCGCCCGCGCGCTGACGCGAGCGGTCCGGAGCGCCCCTGCCCTCGCATCGAAAATGCGCCTGATTGCAACACAGGATCTCAACCGGTTGCTGACCCGGCACGGCGGTCCGGCGCTTGCCCACAAAGCCGCGCGGGAATTGCACGAATCCGCACCCGACTTCTCGGCGGCCCCCGCCGGCGACGCCCGCACGCGACAGATCGCCCGGGCGAGTGCGATTGGCAGTTTTGCGGCGTTGGTCGTGCTGCCGCCCTTTTTCGCCGGGCTCGCATGGAGCAGCGTGCTGACCCTGGCATTCTTCGCCTTTGTCGTGTTTCGCCTGGCCGCCTGCCTGACGCCGCGGCTGCCGGCCGCTCGGCGAAGGCCTCGTCGACCCGATGCGGGGCTTCCGATCTACTCGGTGATCGTGGCGCTGTATCACGAGGCCCGGTCCATCGGATCATTGCTGCGGTCGATCGAGGCCATCGACTATCCCCGCGAAAAACTGGACATCATCCTTGTGACCGAACCTGACGATCTGGGGACGCGCGCGGCGATCGCGCGGCTCGGCCCGATGCCGCATGTCCAGCTACTGATTGCCCCGGCGATAGCGCCGAAGACCAAACCGAAGGCGCTGAACTACGCCCTGAGCTTCGCACGCGGCAGCTTCATTGCGGTGTTCGACGCCGAAGATCTGCCTGAGCCCGGCCAGTTGCGCGCCGCGCTGGACGTGCTCCTTGGCGACGACCGCGTGGGCTGCGCACAGGCCAGTCTGTGCATCGACAACGCCGCCGCGGGCTGGCTGCCGCGCATGTTCGCAGCGGAATATGCCGGGCAGTTCGACCTTTTTCTCCCCGGCCTGGCCAATTCAGGTCTGCCGTTGCCGCTCGGCGGCTCGTCCAATCATTTTCACACCGACACGCTGCGCCGGTTGGGCGGCTGGGACGCTTACAACGTTACCGAAGACGCCGACCTCGGCATTCGCCTCGCGCGCTTTGGTTACCACTCGGTGATGTTTCGATCGACGACGTATGAGGAGGCACCGGTGCATACCGCCGCCTGGCTGCGACAGCGTTCGCGCTGGATGAAGGGCTGGATGCAAACCTGGTGCGTGCACATGCGCCGACCACGGCGATTGTGGCGCGATGTCGGCCCGCGCAGTTTTGTGGCCATCAACCTGACGGCGGGAGCCACCATCCTGACAGCGATGGCCTATCCAACCCTGCTCGCGGGATTGCTGACCAGACTGGTCGCTCCGCAATCAGATTCTCCCGGCGATCCATCCGCGACGCTGCATCTGGTCGTGATCGCTGTCGGGTTGCTGTCAACCGTTGGCATCGGCCTGCGCGGCCTCGCGGCCCGCCGGCATTTGCGCCACGGCTGGGTGCTGCTGCTGACGCCGGTGTATTGGGGCCTGCTGTCGATCGCCGCCTGGCGGGCACTTTGGCAATTGCTGCGCGATCCCTATCACTGGGAGAAAACCGAGCATGGCCTGTCGCCGCGCGATAGACCGGCAGCGCCTGTTACAGATAGCGCTTGAGATCCTCGGCGGCCTGTTCCGGCTTGCGCTTCAGGTTGAACGGCGCGATGAAATTGCCGTCGCGGTCCATCAGATAGATCAGCGCGGTATGGTCCATCGTATAGTCGCCGTCCTTGAGCGGGACCTTCTTGGCGTAGACCCGGAAGCTGGAAATCACCTTGGCCACCGAAGCCTGGTCACCGGTGAGGCCCTTCAGATGCGGATCGAAGCTCGACAGATAGTCCTTCATCGCGGCAGCGGTGTCGCGTTCGGGATCGACGGAGACGAACCAGGCATTGACGCGGTCGGCGTCCTTGCCCATTGCGCGCAGCACTTCGGAAATCTCGAACAACGACGTCGGGCAGATGTCGGGGCAATGCGTGAAGCCGAAGAAGATCAGCGTCGGCTTGCCCTTGAGATCCTTCTCGGTGACGGTCTGGCCGGACTGGTCGGTGAGTTGGAACGCGCCGCCGATCGAGGCCGCAACGGTGGCGCCACGAAAT
>JACMOT010000266.1 GCA_014377915.1 Tardiphaga sp. | reverse complement strand
TGGTGTTCGGCGACCAACCCTTGCCGGTCAGGTCAGAGGTGGCGGTGGAAGACGCCAGGAAAGTCATCTTGGTGTTGCGCGCGATGTTGTTGATCGCCAGCCCGACCGATGAATTCGGCACGTCGACGATGGCATCGACCTTCTCAACATCGAGCCATTTACGCGCAATGCCGGAGCCGACATCGGCCTTGTTCTGGTGGTCGGCGTAGACGATCTCGACCCTGATGTTTTTGCCGCCGCCGTTGAAATCTTCGGCGGCCATCCGCGCGGCTTCGACCGAGCCCATGCCGTTGGTGTCCTGGAATACGCCGGAAATATCGTTGAGCACGCTGACGCGCACGACATCGTCGGAAATCTGCGCCTGCGCGGCGCCGGCCAGCATGCACGATGCCGCTGCCGCCAGAACTGTCTTGAAGCCCTTCATGATATTACCTCCCTGTTCTAATCGCGGGTCCGGACGTTGCCGGTCGCGCCGTTTGCAAACTAGAATTGCCGGTCCGGCAATCGCAGCACGAGGCCGTCGAGCGCGTCGCTCATTTTGATCTGGCACGACAGCCGGCTGTTCGGGCTGCGCTCGGTCGCCACGCCTTCCAGCATCTCGTCTTCGTCGGCCGCGGCGGTCCCGACCCGCTCCATCCAGGAATCGTCGACATAGACGTGACAGGTGGCGCACACCAGGCCGCCGCCGCATTCGCCAACAATCCCGTCGACGCCGCTCTGCATCGCCGTGATCATGGCGCTGTCGCCGTCGCGGGCATTGACGGTTTCAGCACGGCCGTCGGGATGGATGTAGGTGACGTCAGGCATCGAGAATCCTCAGGCGGCTGTGAGCTTGATTGGCAGGCTTTCCAGCCCGCGCAGCGTGTTGTTGAAGCGCCGGGTCGGCTCGCCGGTGATCTCGATCGACGCGACCTTGCGCGCCAGCGCGGAGAGCATCACCTCGCCCTCCAGCCGCGCCACCAATTGTCCGACGCACATATGGATGCCGGATCCGAAGCCGACATGGCCGGAAGTCTTGCGCGTGATATCGTAACGATCGGGGTCGGCCCAGCGCCGTGGATCGCGGTTGGCGGCGGCCAGAAACATGAGTACCTTCTCGCCTTCACCGACATGATAGCCGCTGATCTCGACGTCCCTCGTCGTGGTGCGGAAGAATGTCTGCACCGGGCTTTCGTAGCGCACGGCTTCTTCGAAGGCGTTGCGGGCGAGCGACGGATCCGTGCGCAGACGGGCGAATTCCCGCGGATAGCGCGCCAGGCAATAAACAGCCGCCCCGATGCCGTTCACCGTGGTATCGAGGCCGGCCGACAGCAGGGAGCGCACCAGCAACGGCGCCTCAGCCGCCGTGATGTCGCCGCTGTCGACCCGAGCGTGAATGCAGGCGCCGAACCCGCCGGGCGCAAGATTGTCGCGCTGGCACTGTTGCAGGACATAGGCCTGATGCGGCGCCGAGCGCGCGATCGCGGCTTCGCGCAATTCGTTCGGCGGTCCGAAAGCGTTGAACACCAGACCGGCATAGGGCAGCAGGTGCTCGCGTCCCTCCTGCCGCAGTCCCATCGCATCGGGAAACACCGACAGCGGATAGGCCTCGGCCAGATCGCTGATCGCGTCGAAGCTGCCTCTTGCCAGCAGTTCATCGACCTTGGCGTCGGCAGCGGCGGCAAAGCGGTCGCGCAACTGCTTCATCACCGCCGGCGACAGTACCTTGCTGAGCACCGCGCGGGTGCGCGTGTGTTCCGGCGGATCGGCTTCCAGAATCAGGCTCGGCGGCCGCCACGGCTTCTCCTTTGCGAAGTCGCTCAGCCCTGCGCCGCGGCTGGAGCAGAACGTCTGCGGATCGTTCAGCACCGCATGCACTTCGGCATAGCGCGCCACCGCAAACACATTCCATTTGTCGAGATACACGACGGGACCTGTCTCGCGCAGCACTCCATGCGTTGGATGGGGATCGGCGAAAAAGTCCATTGCGAACGGATCGATGTCCGAAACGGGGATCGCTGGCGACGAACCGGCTAGGCAATCGCTGTTGCCGAAAGTCAGAACTGGCGGATTGGCCGGGGCGGGTGAGGCATTAGTCGCGACCATGGAAAGCTCCTGCTTTTCTTCTTGGCAATTGCGGCTGGTTGTCTTTATTTCTGGGCGCAAGGACCCGGCAGGCCGCACTGGCCAGACGGCAAGGACAGTCGGATTGTATTGGCATGAACAAGAACGGGACGAGCAAGGCGAGCCGCACGATTGCGAAGACCAAGGTCCCCGCGGGGCCTGCCAAAAGTGGACAATTGCTGGATCTCGACCGCTACGTGCCGGCCTTCGTGACCTTCATCGCCAACAAGCTGTCGCGCAGCGCGACGGCGTTCTACCAAAAGCGTTTCGGCGTCAATGTCACCGAGTGGCGCATCATGTCGCTGCTGGCGATCGAGCCCGGCATTCCCGCATCGCGCATTTGCGATGTCATCGGGTTCGACAAGGGGCCGGTCAGCCGAACGCTCGCTGGGCTGCAACGGCTTGGATTGATCAAGATCGAAACCGATCACCAGGATGGCCGCAGCCATTCGATCGCGTTGACGGCGAAGGGGCGCGCCACGCATGACGCCGTGATCGGCGCCGCCTTGGAACGGGAAAGAAAACTGTTGTCCTGCCTCGACGAACGGGAGCGCGAAGTGTTGATCGACCTGTTGCGCCGCATTCACGGCAATCTCGACGCCGTCAGCGAGCCATCCGAATAGATGTCCGCGCGCACGTGCGATTGCCGCACCACAGGCGTGGTCCACCATCGTTTCTCTCCCTCAGGCGCGGCGATTAATCGCTCTGCGCTCATTGGAAAAGTTCTCACAGAATAGTTGCCTTGGCAACAGAAAGCTGCGGTTTCATTGGCCGCTTTACGCCAGAAGCGGTCCGTCGTGTCCGTCTATTTCACGCAACATGTCGGAACCCCGGAATCAATCGGCGAACTGGCTCAGGTACTTCGTTGTCTGAAACTCCTGCAAGCCTTCGATGCCGCCCTCGAGGCCGACACCGCTGTCCTTGTAGCCACCGAAGGGCGTTTCAGGCAGCGAGGCCTGCCAGTGGTTGATGATGACATTACCGCTCTGGATTGCCTCCCCCATCACCGACGAATTTCGCATGTCATGCGTCATGACATAGGAGGCCAAGCCGAATGGCAGCCGGTTTGACAGCCGGATCGCGTCGTCGATGGTCCGGAACGGCGACGTGACTGCCAACGGGCCGAACGGCTCGGTGTTCGATGCCATGCAGTCATCGTCGACATTCGTCAGCACCGTCGGCCGATAGAAAAACCCCTGGTCGCCGCGGCGCTCGCCGCCGGCCGACACCGTTATGCCGCGCGCCCGGGCATCGTCAACAAAGCGCTCCATCGACTCGACGCGCCGCGCATTCGCCAGAGGACCCATTTTCGTCGAAGCGGCAAAGCCGTCGCCGACGGTGATGGCGTTGGTCAACTCGGAAAGCCGAGCGGCGAAGCGATCGTGGATCGACTCATGCACGAAGAAGCGGGTCGGCGAGGTGCAGACCTGACCGGAATTTCGGAACTTGGCGGAAACGGCGGATAGCGCGGCGGCTTCCGGATCGACGTCGCCGAATATCACGACGGGAGCGTGGCCGCCAAGTTCGAGCGTCATCCGCTTCATGGTCTGGACCGCCAGCACTCCGAGTTGCTTACCAATCCGCGTCGAGCCTGTGAAGGTGACGCCACGAATGATGGATGAGCCGATCAGCTTCGCGGAAATCATCGCCGGATCACCGAACAACACATTCAGCACGCCGTCCGGCAGGCCGGCCTCCTGCAAGGCGGCGGCGATCGCGAGCGCGGTGGCCGGCGTTTCTTCCGATGGCTTGATGATGACCGAGCATCCGGCGGCGAGCGCACTGGAGATTTTTCGCGCGGGCGTGATCGCCGGCGCGTTCCACGGCGCGAACGCCGCGATCGGGCCGAGCGGCTCGCGAACCGAGATCTGCTGGATTTTCGGATCACGCGACGGAATCACACGGCCGTAGGCGCGGCGTCCCTCTTCCGCGTTCCACACGAAGATCGAAGCCGCCGTCTCGACCTCGACGCGGGATTCGGCGATCGGCTTGCCCAGTTCGAGCGTGATCAGGCTGGCAATATGCTCCGCCCGCTCCATGATCAGCGCCGCGGCGCGGTGCAGGATGCGGCCACGCTCAACCGGGGAGGTCTTGCGCCAGACGTCAAAGCCGCGTGCCGACGATGCCAGCGCTTCGTCGATATCCGCGTCGGTGACGTGCGGCAATTCACCGAGTACCGCGCCGGTCGATGGATTGAGCACCGGCTCGCTGGCGCGCCCGTCGGCATTACGCCAGTTACCATTGATCAGCAGCTTCAGGACGGGATAAACGGCCATCTTGATCTCTCCGGAAAGAAACGGGCACGGCGAAAGGCCGTGCCCGAGGTAAAGGTCGCCTTTCAACCCGGCTGTTACTTGGCCGCGTTGACCAGCGGGCAGTTGCCGTCCTTCATCGGACGGAACGCCTTGTCACCGGAAACGGTGGCGAGGATCTTGTAGTAGTCCCACGGGTACTTCGACTCGGAGGGCTCCTTGACCTGCATCAGATACATGTCGCGGATCACGCGGCCATCCTCGCGGATCGAAGCGTTGGTGGTGTAAAAATCGTTGATCGGCAGCTTTTTCATCTCCGGCACCACTACCGAACCGGCATCGCTCTTTGTCGCATCCACCGCTTTCAGGTAATGCGTGACCGCGCCGTAGACCGCGGCCTGCAGGCTGCCCGGCGCTTTGCCACCAAATCGGGTCATGAAGCGCTTGCTCCATTCGCGGGTCTTGTCATTGGCGTCCCAGTAGAAGCTGTCGGCAAAGATCAGACCCTTGGCACTGACGAGTCCCAGCGCATGGATATCCGGCAGATTGACAAGCAATGCCGCGATGCTCTGGCCACCGGCGGTGATTCCGAACTCATTGGCCTGTTTCATCGCGGTCATCATATCGGAGCCCGCATTCGCGAGGCCGATGACCTGGGCCTTGGAGGCCTGCGCCTGCAGCAGGAAGGAGGAAAAATCCGACGAATTCAGCGGGTGCTTGGCCGAGCCGAGGACGGCGCCACCATTCGCGGTAACCACTTTGGCCGCTTCGGCTTCCAGCGCCTGACCGAAGGAATAGTCCGCGGTCAAGAAATACCAGGACTTCAGGCCCTTCTGCACCAGTGGCGCCGTGGCGACATTGGCGAGCGCGTAATTATCGTAGGCCCAGTGAATGCCGACCGGCGAGCAGGCCTTGCCAGTGAGATCCGGCGTGCCCGGCCCCGTGGCCAGGAAAACCTTGTCCTTATCGCGCGACAGCTGCTGCACCGCGAGCGCCACGCCGGACGACACGACCTCGGTGATGGTGTCGACGCCTTCGGTGTCGTACCATTTTCGTGCGAGCGCGAGGCCAATGTCGGCCTTGTTCTGGTGATCGGCCGAGACCACCTCGATCGGCATGCCGGCGGCCTTGCCGCCGAAGTCCTCGACGGCCATCTTGGCGGCCAGCACAGACCCGGCGCCGACATTGTCGGCATACGGGCCGGACATGTCGGTCAGCACGCCGATCTTGATGGTGCCGTTGGATATTTCGGCCGATGCCGAGCTGATGAATGCCATGACCGCGACGGTCGCCAGTAGATGTTGGAATTTCACGTTTCGCTCCCAGTGTTGTTTTTGTGTCGATACATTATTTAACCGGATCGCCCGGCTCATTTGATCCTGTCGAGAACCGGCCGCAAATATTCGAGAAATTTTTCGGGATCCTCGCTCATCGGAAAATGGCCGAGGCCCTTCATAATCTCGACATGACTGCCCTTGATCGACTTCGCCACGGCGAGCGTCTCTTCTGGCGTGCAGGAATAATCATATTCGCCGGACAGCAAGAACAGCGGGCACTTCGTGGTGTCGATTTGCGCCACGCGGTCGCGGATGTCGCCGTCGAGCTTGTAGAAATACAGGTCGCCCTTGAACACGCCGGGACCACCTTGCATGTAATGCCACAGCGTTTCCCAGCGCTCCTTGTCAGGCGCATCGGGGCCGACCAGGCCGGAGACGATGGCCGCGCAGACCTCGCCGCCGTGGACGTCGGGGCGGTGGAGGAAGTTGAGGTCGTAGTACGGATCGACATGGGCGCCCGCCTGCAGTCCGATGATCGCGCGGAAGGCTTCCGGATGCTCGAGCGCCAGATGCAGCACGATGCGGCCGCCGATCGAGCAGCCCATCAAGATGGGACGATCCAGTTCCAGCGCCGCGGAGATCTCGAGGATCATGCCGGTGTATTGCGCCGAGGTGAGCTGGTATTCCTCGTTGTGCCAGCCTTCCGGCGGCGACGACTTGCCATGCCACGGCATATCGAAGGCGATAACGCGATGCTTCGCGGTGATCCGCTCATCATTCATCAGCGCGCGATACTGCCGGCCATCGGCGCCGGCCGTATGCAGACAAAGCAGCGGCGTGCCCTGCCCGGCTTCTTCCACATAGATGCGATGCTTGCGGCCGAACAGGTCGAGATGAAGATAGCGACCGATGGTCGGTTCGAACGTCACGGTCATGATGCCGCTCCCGTGGCGCGCAGCTTCACGAGCGCTTCCTTGAAATAGCGCAGATTGGCCATGAAAACCCGCAGATTGCCCTCGGCCTTCAGCGTGCGGCGCTTGATCAGCGCCATCAGGTCGTGAAAACCCGGCTGTGGCCTGGCGCTCCAGAAATGCCCCCATTCCGCCTCGGAGGCGCGCAGCGCGAACGACCATGACGGCATTACGAACGGACCGCGGCTGACCGAGACGATCCTGCCCTCGACGATGGCGACCAGCCATGCGGTCGCTCCGACCTCGAGCAGGAAGGTGGTCGTGAGAAATCGACCACGCTTCACCAGCATCTCGTCGGCATTGACCTTTGTTTTCAGGTCTTCGATCATGTTTTCTCCATTCGGGCGAGTGCGACAAGCGCGTCCACCGCGATTACGCCCTGGCCCACCGGGTTGATGATGAGCGGATTGATTTCGGCATCCACTACCGTGACGTCCGGATCGAGCGCCAGTTGCGACATCGCGACGATGGCCTCCGCCAGAGCCCGCAGATCGCCATGAGGCTTGTTGCGAAAGCCCTGGAATACCCGCGTGATCGCCAGTTCGGCAATCATTTCACGCGCACTGTCGAGCGTAACCGGCGCCAGCCGGATGCTGCGGTCGCGATAGATCTCGGTAAAGATGCCGCCGGCAGCCAATAGCACGATGGGCCCGGCTTCCGCGTCGACGCGGTAGCCGAGCAGCATCTCGCCCAGCCCCGAGGTCATCGGCTGCGCCAGCACCTTGGCGACCTTCACGTCCGGCCGATGCTTCCCGACGTTTTCGGCGATCCGGCGGATCGCGGCCCGCAACTGCTTCGCATCGGCGACGTTCAGAACCACGCCGCCGACCTCGGTCTTGTGCGCGATCTCGTCGGTCAGCAGTTTCACGGCGACCGGATAGCCGAATGGCAATGCGACGTCCGGTTCCTCGATGCCGATCGCCACGGCGGGAGCGTGCATGATGCCGTACTTTGCCAGCACTTCGTAGGCCGCGATCTCGTCCAACTGCTTGGTGGCCTGTGCCGGAAAGTCGCGCGGCTTCGGC
>JACMOT010000265.1 GCA_014377915.1 Tardiphaga sp. | reverse complement strand
GCCAGCTATGTCGCCTACGGCCTGGTGGCGCGCGAGATCGAGCGCGTCGATTCGGGCTATCGCTCGATGAACTCGGTGCAGTCGTCATTGGTGATGTATCCGATCTACGCCTATGGCGACGACAATCAGCGCAAGAAGTATCTGCCCAAGCTTGCCACTGGCGAATGGGTCGGCTGCTTTGGCCTCACCGAGCCCGATGCCGGTTCCGATCCCAGTGGCATGAAGACCCGCGCCGAGAAGGTGGCCGACGGCTACCGTCTCACCGGCTCGAAAATGTGGATCTCCAACGCGCCGATCGCCGACGTGTTCGTGGTGTGGGCGAAGTCCGCCGCGCATGACAACCAGATCCGCGGCTTCATCCTCGAGAAGGGTATGAAGGGCCTGTCGGCGCCAAAGATCGGCGGCAAGCTGAGCTTGCGCGCCTCGATCACCGGCGAGATCGTGATGGACGGCGTGGTGGTTGGCGAAGAGGCGCTGTTGCCCAATGTCTCCGGCCTGAAGGGCCCGTTCGGCTGCCTCAACCGCGCCCGTTACGGCATCTCCTGGGGCGTGCTCGGCGCCGCCGAGGACTGCATGGCGCGCGCGCGGCAGTACACGCTGGACCGCAAGCAGTTCAACCGTCCGCTCGCCGCCACCCAGCTGGTACAAAAGAAGCTCGCGGACATGCTGACCGAGATCACGCTCGGCCTGCAGGGCAGCTTGCGCGTTGGCCGGCTGATGGATGAAGGCAATTTTCATCCCGACATGATCTCGGTGATGAAGCGCAATAATTGCGGTAAGGCGCTGGATATCGCCCGCATGGCCCGCGACATGCACGGCGGCAATGGCATTCAGATCGAATACCATGTGATGCGCCACGCCCAGAACCTCGAGACGGTCAACACTTACGAGGGCACGCACGACGTCCATGCGCTGATCCTCGGCCGCGCCATCACCGGCATTCAGGCGTTCGGGTAACAAACGTCATTCCGGGGCGGGAGCGGCGCGAGCCGCGACCGAACCCGGAATCCCGCAATGGCCTGGCGCCATCGGATACTCCCATATCGGGATTCCGGATCTGCGATCGCCTGACGGCGCTCGCGCCCCGGAATGGCGAGTGACGCGGAACTGATCAAGCATGAGCGACAATGACGACGTCCCGTTCAACCGCGACTATCCGCTGCAGCCGGGCGTCGTCGACCATGTCCGGCCGGGCGTGCGCCGCATCCTGTGCAACAACCCGTCGCCCTTCACCTTCACCGGGACGAACAGCTACATTGTCGGCGAAGGCCGCGTCGCGATCATCGATCCCGGCCCGCTCAACGCGGCGCATGCGCAGGCGCTGCTCGATGCGGTCAAGGGCGAGACCGTCACCCACATCATCGTCACCCACACCCACAACGACCATTCGCCGAACACCGCGGCGATCAAGGCGGCCACCGGTGCCACCGTCTATGCCGAAGGCCCGCACCGCGCCTCGCGGCCACGCTTCGAGAGCGAGCAGCTTTCGCCGGAATCCGGCGCCGACCGCGATTTCATGCCGGACGTGCGGGTCGCCGACGGCGAGGTGATCGAGGGCGATGGCTGGGCGCTGCGGGCGGTGGCGACGCCTGGCCACACTGCCAACCACATGGCGTTTTCCTGGGTGGAGAGGAAATATCTGTTCGTCGCCGATCACGTGATGGGCTGGTCAACCTCGATCGTGGCGCCGCCCGACGGCTCGATGATCGACTACATGGCGAGCCTGCATCGGCTAGCGGCGCGCCCCGAGGATCTTTACTTCTCCGGTCACGGTCCGGAAATTCCCGACGCGCCAAAATTCGTGCGCTTTCTGATCCGGCATCGGCAGGCCCGCGAGCAGTCGATCCTGCATCGCCTCGCCAAGGGCGAAGCCGACATCCCGACCCTGGTGCGCGCGATCTATATCGGCATCGACCCGCGCCTCACCGGTGCCGCCGGCTATTCGGTGCTGGCGCATCTGGAAGATCTCGTCGCGCGCGGCGTGGTGGCAACCGCCGGCGATCCGGTGATATCGGGCAGCTACAGGCTGGCTAATTAAATACTCCGACCTATCCCCGTCATTGCGAGGAGCGAAGCGACGCGGCAATCCAGTCTTTGCTTCTGGATTGCTTCGTCGCAAGGGCTCCTCGCAATGACGGCTGAGGGGACGCGCGCCTTACTTTTTCACAGCCTTCGGCAACGCCTTCGCCGGCGTCGGCGTTTTCTTCTGCGCCGGTGTGCTGTCGGCGGCCGTGTTGATATCCGCGATCAGCTTGGCGATGCGCGCGGCATTGCTGCCGAGGTCGCCCTCGAAATAGCGCGACGACGATCGGATATCGACGCGTGAGCCTTCGCCGTCCGCCGTCACCCGGATCGTGACGTCCTCGCGGAATCCCATGATCGGCGTTCGCGCCACCGCCTCGATGCGGCCGACCAGGCGCGGCGGCTGCGGCGGGCGCTCGTCGATGATCAGCCACTTCCGCTTGGTGACGATGGCATGGGTCAGATCATAGGCGCGCTGCACTGGCACGTCCAAATCGACCGGCTCGATGTCGGGATAGGCGGCGCGCTGCAGTTCGGCGGAATACAGTCCGGCATAGACAGCGGAGTTGGCGCCGTCGCCATTGCGCAGCCGGGCCAGCGCCTCGAAGCGTGGCGGGTCAATCGGGTCGGTGGTGATGTCATGGATCGCAGGCAGCTTGCGGGACCGCAGCCCGAGATAGCCCGGGTAGGCGAGGATCACGATGTCCAGCATCAGTGCCAGCAGGATCAGGCTCATGCCGCGCGAACCGTTGCGCCAGATCGCAATGAAGCCGCACAAAGCCACCAGGATCGAAAGCCCGGCAAAACCAAGCGCGCCAAAAAACGTCATCAGCGCCGGTTTGACTTCGAGAAAGCCGAACCGCACGATGAAGATCGAGACGAGGGCTGCGATAGCGGCGAACACCGCCAGCCGCCGCGCCCACAGCGCCAGGCTGGACACCGGCTCCGACTGGTAGGCGGCGGAAAACCTGCGGGCCATGGTGGATTTCTGTCGAATTCGAGGTCAGCGGGGCGCGGGGCCGGGCGGCAATCCCTGTTTGAGACCATGAAGGCGCCGGAAATTCAAGGGACTTTGGCGGGCTGCCGGCATCGTCTAAGAAGGGCACGCTGGCCTGCAACCTCTCCGCATTCCAAGAAAGAGGTGAAGGCCGCAGGGAGCTGCCATGCTGACCGAAACCGCCGATTACGACAGCCTCTACCGCGATTTCCGCTGGCAGGTGCCGGCGCGCTTCAACATCGCGACGTCAGCCTGCGACCGCCATGCCGACGGCTCTGGGCGCCTGGCGCTGATCTATGTCGACGAGGATGGCGCCACCTCCCGCTTCTCCTTCGACCAGATGCAGTCCTTCTCGCGCCGTTTCGCGAATGTGCTCGCGGCCGACGGCCTCTTGCGCGGCGACCGGGTTGCGGTGTTCCTGTCGCAATCGGTGGAATTGCCGGTGGTGCATCTCGCCGCGTTCCGCTCGGGCCTGGTCTCGGTGCCGCTGTTCACTCTGTTCGGCCAGGACGCGCTGCAATTCCGGCTCGAAAATTCCGGCGCCCGTGCGGTGGTCACCGACGCCTCGGGCTGGGAGAAGCTGCGAAAGATCCGCGACCGGCTACCTGACCTCGCGCAGGTCTATGTCATCGCCGGCACCCCGCCGGCTGGCACGCAATCGTTCTGGACGGCGATCAACGCCGCCTCGGAAGACTTCTACACCGTCGACACCTCCTGCGACGATCCCGCCATCATCATCTACACTTCCGGTACGACGGGAAATCCCAAGGGCGCGCTGCATGCGCACCGGGTGCTGCTCGGCCATCTGCCCAATGTCGAGATGGTGCACGGCTTCTTCCCGAAACCGGACGATATCTACTGGACGCCGGCCGATTGGGCGTGGATCGGCGGGCTGTTCGACGCGCTGTTTCCGGCCTGGTATTTTGGCGTGCCCGTGGTCGGGCACCGCGCGAAAAAGTTCGATCCGGCCGCGGCGATGCAGCTGATGGCGGACCACCATGTGCGCAACGTGTTCCTGCCGCCGACCGCGCTGAAACTGATGCGCCAGGCCGACGTCAAACATCCCGGGGTGAAGCTGCGCAGCATGCTGACCGGCGGCGAGTCACTCGGCGCGGAACTGCTCGGTTGGGTGCGCTCGACCTTCGGCATCGACGCCCACGAGATCTATGGCCAGACCGAATGCAACCTGGTGATCGGCAACAATTCGGCGCTGTTTGAGATCCGGCCGGGCTCGATGGGCCGGCCGACGCCGGGGTTCGACGTCCGCATCGTCGACGAGCAGGGCGCAGAACTGCCGCGCGGCGAGCGCGGTATCGTCGGCGTGCGCCAGCCCAATCCCTGCACCATGCTGGAGTACTGGAGAAATCCGCAAGGCACCGTGAAGAAATTCGCCGGCGATTTCCTGCTCACCGGCGATCTCGGCGTGCAGGATGAGGATGGCTACTTCTGGTATGTCAGCCGCGAGGATGATGTGATCACGTCAGCCGGCTATCGTATCGGCCCGTCGGAAATCGAGCATACGCTGCTGAAACATCCCGCGGTCGCCAATGCCGCGGTGGTCGGCATCCCCGATCCGATCCGCACCGAGGCGATCAAGGCGTGGATCGTGCTGCGCCCGGGTTTTTCGCCCGATGACGCGCTGGCCCGCGAAATCCAGGATTTCGTCAAGGTTCAGCTCGCCGCGCATGAATATCCCCGCCACGTGCAGTTCGCCGAAACCCTGCCAATGACGGCGACGGGAAAAGTGTTGCGCCGGGAACTGCGCGCGCTGGGATAGGGCGCTGCTTCGTTACGCCGCCCGTACTTCCCGCAAAAATGTATCGACCTGGGTCTTCAGGTCGTCGCCGTTGCGCGCGAGATCGGCCGCCGACTCCACGACGCGGGTGGCGGCGAGGCCAGTTTCGCGAGCGGCTTGATCGACGCCTACAATGTTCTCGGAGACCTCGCTGGTGCCGCGCGCGGCCTCGGCGACATTGCGGGCGATCTCCAAGGTAGCTGCGCCCTGCTGCTCGACCGCGGCGGCGATCGCGCTGGCGATCTCGCTGACCCGTCCGATCGTTGAGGTAATGCCGAGGATCGAGCCGACCGATGACCGGGTGGCGTCCTGGATCGCGCCGACCTGCGCCGAGATTTCGTCGGTTGCCCGCGAGGTCTGGGTTGCCAGCGCCTTGACCTCGGAGGCAACCACGGCGAAGCCGCGTCCGGCTTCACCGGCGCGCGCGGCCTCGATGGTCGCGTTAAGCGCCAGCAAGTTGGTCTGCGCCGCGATTTCGCTGATCAGCTTGACCACGTCACCGATTTTCTGCGCGGCTTCGGCGAGACTCTGGACTTCCGAATAGGTGGTGTTGGCTTGGGAGACGGCATCGCTGGCTATGCGGGCGGATTCGTTGACCTGCTGGGCGATCTCGCGGATCGAGGCGTTGAGTTGTTCGACGGCGGCCGCGACCGCCTGCGCGCTCTGCGTCGATTCGCCGGACGCCGCGGCGACGGCGGCGGTCTGGCGGGTGGCCTCCACGGCAGTGGTAGCCATCGTGTGCGCGGTGCTGCGCAACTCGCCGGCCGCTGAGCCGACGGCGCCAACGACGCTGCCGACGCCATTTTCAAAACGGCTGGCAAGCGCGTTCATGGTGTCGCGGCGCTCCAGCAGGGCCCGTTCCCGCTGTTGCTCCTGACCGGCGCGCATCTGCTCGGTCTCGATCAGGCCGTTCTTGAAAATCTCGACGGCGCCGGCCATCGAGCCGATCTCGTCCTGGCGGCCAGCGCCGGGCACTGCGATCGTGTGATGGCCGGCTGCGATGTCCCGCATCGCCGAGTCGAGCGCCTTGATCGGGCGGGCCATGCCGCGGCCCAGCAGGGTGGCGATGGCGCCGGCGAGCAACAAGACGCAGACCGAGGCGACAGCCAGCCAGGTCATCGATGTGGTGGTCAGGGTACGATAGGCGCTGGAATCACGGACGATCTCGAACACCGCGACCGGGTCGCCGGAGAAGTTACTGATCCGGCCGAAGCTGGTCGCGGAAGCGCGCCCGTTGAGTTCGCCGTGCTGGATGACGAGTTCTCCCGCCAGCGCGCGGCGGATCACGGCCGGGTCGGTCGCGGTGCCGGAGTAGGTCGATGCCAGCGTCTTGGCACGCTCGCCATCGAGCTGGTGGATGGCGACATCGACCTTGAAGCGGGCCTTCATGCTCTCGACAAAGCCGTTGCCAAACGGCGCACCGACATCAGCGACGCCGATCAGGGTGTCGCCTTCGATGACCGGCGCCGAGCCGAACACGTTGAGCACATCGCGTCCGGCTTCGATGCCGCCGAAAGATTTACGCGCACCTATCGCCTGTGCGAGCGTCTTGCGCCGCGTGGTCATATCGTCATCGAACACCTTCGGATTGTGAATGCGCGCGAAAGCGATGCCCGGGGGTAATGCGATAGTCACAAGTTCAAGTCCGCGGAGCTTCAGACTCTGATAGGGCAGGGCGAGCAAGGCCAGCGTGGCCGCGCGATCCCGTGCGCGCATCGCGTCTTTCAACTGCGGCATCGCAGCCAGCGTCTCCGCGACCGACAATGTCGTGCGGGTCTCGGCATTCAGCGCGGCGGTCAAGTTGAGATAGTCATTCTGTAGTTCGCGCTCCAGCGCGGTTTCTACAATGGCCTGTTGCTGCCACATGCTGAAGGCGGCGATGACACCGCAAGCACCTGCCGCTACCAGCGTGATCGCAAAAATCATGCGGGCTGAAATGGATTTCAGTGCGTGCATCGGTGTGCCCCTCGGCCGCGAGGCTCGTTGTGTCGCGCGGCTTGTTCCCTGCTCAAGCCATAGGGAATTCCCGTGAAGGAGCTGTTAATCATGGTGAAATGGCGCGGTGCCGCGACCTGAGTGGTATTTATTGCCACCTGATAAAGGCCGCTCCGCGGGTCGCGCCGTCAGAGCTCCGGAGAGATGACGCCAGCCTCTGATGTCGTGCCGCCATGCTTCGTCGCGGCCGCGGGGCGATCCAGACAGCGGGTAACGTGCGACAGTAGCACCGCGGATTTGAACGGCTTTCGCAGGCTGCAGAACGCGCCAAGCCGGGTGGACATCGATAGAAAATCCGGTAATCGCGCATTCTTCGTTGAAAAAGCATGGCCGGAGATCACGATGATAGGGACGTCGGATCGGTATTCATGCACCCGTTTCATGGTTTCAAGTCCATCCATTCCGGGCATGAAGATATCGACGATCAGCAGGTCAAACCTACCGTCACGAAACACCCGCAGCGCCGAAGGGCCATCGCCCGCGCAGGTGACTTCGTGGTTGTCGCGTTCGAGCAGCAGTTTGACGATGATTTGGACGGCCTTGTCGTCGTCGATAATCAGAATGCTCGCCATGGCCAATCCTCCGGATGGCGCGTTTTGGTAGCGGGGCGAACGCCAAGGCCCCATCGCCGGTGCGGAACCGGTCGGCGGATGCGCGCTATATACTTTGCTTATCAGTGCCGCTGCGATTGTGTGATTCGCTGCTCAAAAATGCTCAGCCAAAAAGTATGACAAAGTCACTTGGCAATTACCGCTGTCCGCCGCCTAGGCGTCCTCGCGCCGGATCTGCGGCTTGTCGTTAAGGACAGCGTTGAGCAGTGAGTTGTGCACTTCAATCTTACCATTGTAGCTGATGAATCCCAGCTTGCGGAACTTGTTCATGAAAAAGCTGACCCGTGACCGTGTTGTTCCAATCATCTCCGCCAGCGTTTCCTGACTGAGTTCGACCGCGATCGGTTGGGTAACACCTTCCTTGCCAAAATTGGCGAGAATGAGCAGCAAGCGAGCCAGCCGCTTTTCACTCGAGTTGAATAGCTGATCGATCAGGTCTTCCTCAACCCGGGAGTTACGAGTCAGGAGGTAGGCCATGAAGAGTTCGGAGAAGGCGGGCTCGTTATACAAGGTCGACATCATCGCAGCGGTCGTGATCGAGGTGATCACGCAGTCCTCAAGCGCCGTGGTCGTGGCGATGCGAAGCGGATGGCCATTCAGGCAGCCCTCGCCAAAGAACTGTCCAGCTTCCAGGATGCCAACGACGGCTTCCTTGCCCTGCTCGGACAGAACCGTGAGCTTGACCCTGCCTTTCTGGATATAAAATACCGACGTCGCCGTCTCGCCCTGACAGAAAATGTTCTGGTGCTTCTTGTATTCGCTGATCGTCTTTCCTTGTCCCACTCGCGCGAGAAAAGCTTTCGGATCGAAGGTATCCTTAAGGGCTGTGCCCACTGCCAATGACCTTTTGTTTATATCACAACATCCTATCGTTATGTCCGGTATAGCACAAAGACATTCTTGGTTGTGTCGCCCCGTTGTCGTTGGAAAAGTGCAGGGGCGAGGCAACAAAAAAGAGCTCCGTCGGGGGGCGACGGAGCTCTTAACGCGCCCGGCAGACAAATGGGGCAAAATGCCAACCTTGACGCGACTTGGCAGGAGAAAATTATTCTCGTCCCGCTCTTGGATGAACTGCCCGTCGATTCAGCCTTACGCTGCGATACAGAGGCGGCGGACCCTGATCGCTGGCATTCAAACCCGAGCAAATTCATCGGTTACAGGGTGCAGCAGAGGCCAGTTATCGTCTGTCCAATTTTGATCAACCCATAATAAAACATACCGCGTCTCGATGATATTCTTGATGGAGCAATCGAGATTGATTTCGTCGAAATCCGTCGTTTTGGTTTGCGCGTTCACCGCGCTGAAACAAGTTGCGCCCATCCTACGCACGCGATGCAACATGCGGGTTGTCGAGTATTATGATCGAGCAGGATTTCGCCCTCGAATTGCGAGAGCTAACAAAACATTACGATCGCCCGGCGGTCGACGGCCTCAACCTTACGGTGCGTCGTGGCGAGTTCTACGCGCTGCTCGGTGCCAACGGCGCCGGCAAGACCACGACATTGCGAATGGTCGCTGGCCTGCTGCGGCCCGACGCCGGATCGGTCCGTATATTGGGGATCGATGCGCTTGGCGATCCCGTGGCGGCGAAGCAGATCACCGCGTGGGTTTCAGATGAGCCGATGATCTACGACAAGTTGACCCCGCTCGAATATCTTGAATTCGTCGCCGGACTGTGGGGCTGTGACGTCAGGGCGGCAGAGCGGATGGCGCACGAGTTGCTGACATCTCTCGGCCTCGCAGCGCATTGGCACGAGCGTTGCGAAGGATTTTCTAAAGGCATGCGGCAAAAGGTAGCGCTGGCGGGCGCCCTGATCCACGAGCCACGCCTGATCATTCTCGATGAACCGCTGACCGGCCTCGACGCGGTCTCCGCGCGTCACGTCAAGAGTCTGTTGCAGGCGCGGGTCAGCGCTGGCTGCACCGTGATCATGACCACGCACATCCTCGAAGTCGCCGAGCGGATGGCAGATCGTATCGGGGTGATCTCGGCGGGACGGTTGATTGCCGAAGGCACGCTCGAGGAATTGCGCCAGCAGAACGGGCAAGGCGATACCAGCCTTGAGGACATGTTCGTGGCGCTGGTGGAGACTGCGCCGGTAGCGGCATGACTACGTCAGTGTCCGTGACCTGGTTTGCCCGTCATGAAATCCGGCTCGCGTGGCGCGAATTGCTGGGCATGCTGACCGCCGGCCGGCGCTGGCGCGCGCGCAGCGCCTCGATTGTGATGGTATTGTTTTTCGCGTTCCTGCATCTGCCGGCCTACGCGGTGGTCGGCCGCTTTGCCGAAGTGGAAATGCCGATTGAGCAGTCGACGCTGATCATCATGAGCGTCAGTTTGTTTCTCGCCTGGGCACTGATGCTCTCGCAGGCGATCGAATCGGTGACCCGGGTGTTTTATGCGCGGGCCGATCTCGACCTCATCATGTCCTCGCCGGTGCCTTTGACCAATGTCTTCTCGGTACGCATCGCCGCGATCGCCTTGACGGTTACGATCATGGCAATGCTGCTGGCGACGCCGTTCATCGACGTGCTGGTGCTCGGCGGCGGCGTACGCTGGTTCGTGGCCTATGCGGTGGTCATTGTCATCGGCCTGTCGGCGGCGGCGGTCGCCATTGCGGTGACGGTCGGGCTGTTTCAGCTTTGTGGTCCCGTCAGGACGCGCGCGGTGGCGCAGATTATCTCCGCCGTCACCGGCGCCGGCTTTGTGATCGCATTGCAGGTGGCGGCGATCCTGTCCTATGGCACGCTGTCACGCTTCGCAGTCTTGACGTCGGATGCCACGGCCGCCTTTGCGCCGGCCGATGACAGCGTGGTGTGGTGGCCGGCGCGGGCCATGCTTGGCGATATTGGGGCGCTGCTGCCGCTGCTGGCTGGCAGCCTGCTGCTGCTTGGCGTTACCATGGCGATCTTCGCGCCGCGCTTCAGCAATTATGTTGCCCGCGTGCTGCCGAAAACGAATATCCACAGGGCGACCAAACCTGCGCCGTTTCGCAGCGGATCACGTCAGGCGGCTCTGCGCCGCAAGGAATTCCGTCTGCTGTGGCGCGATCCGTGGCTGATGTCGCAGACCCTGATGCAGTTGCTGTATCTGCTGCCGCCGGCGCTGATGCTGTGGAACAGTTTCGGCGAGGGGGTTGGGGCTTTCATCGTGCTGGCGCCGGTGATCGTGATGGCGGCCGGGCAGTTGGCGGGCGGACTGGCCTGGCTGACCATCTCCGGCGAAGACGCGGCCGATCTGGTAGCAACCGCGCCGCTCCCGGAAGCCTCGGTCACACAGGCCAAGATCGAGGTAGTCCTGATTCTGATTGGAATTGTGCTCGCGCCACTGATCGTGGCGCTGGCGCTGGTCTCGCTGCAACTCGCAGCAGTAACCGCGGCAACCGCGATCATCGCGCCCGCCTCCGCGACCTCGATCCAACTCTGGTTCCGCGTGCAGGCGCGCCGCAGCCATTTCCGCCGGCGGCAGACTTCGTCCCGCATCGCGACGTTTGCGGAGGCCTTCGCCTCGATCGGTTGGGCGGCTACCGCCGCGCTCGCGCTGGTGGTGCCGGTCGCGGCGGCGGTGGCAGCGCTGATGACAGCGTCGGTGATCGCACTGGCCTGGAAACTCAGCCCGACACGGTTATGATAGCGGCCTCAGTCCGCCGGCTCAATTTATAAAACCGCGCTGGGGATGGCAAAGCCCGCTTTGCAATCCGCGGACTTTCGTTCGTTGGATACCGCGGTCTGGCCGGAGCCGGGCATCACGGATAGTGGATCGCATTATAATGGCGGACTGTATTAAGCCACCATCGAGATCGGAGCGACGGCAGGCGCATCCTCGTCGGTGATCTCGTCCGTGATCACCTTGAACCTCGCCAGTGGCGCCGGGCCAAAGGCGGTCGAGATTGCAACGTCGGCTGCATCCCGGCCGCGCGCCATGACAATACGTCCGATGCGCGGATGGTTGTGGCGGGCATCGAACGTATACCATTGGCCATCGAGAAAGACTTCGAACCAGGCACTGAAATCCATCGGCGCCGGATCGATCGGAACGCCAATGTCGCCGAGATAGCCGGTGCAATAACGCGCGGGAATATTCATGCAACGGCATAATGTCACGGCGAGGTGCGCGAAGTCGCGGCACACGCCGATGCGTTCTTCATGACCTTCCCATGCGGTGCGGTCGTTGCGGGCGTGGTGATAGCCGAACTCGATACGCTCATGCGTGTAATCGGCGATCGCCTGCACCCGCTGCCATCCGGCGGGCACGTCGCCGAACATCGACCACGCCAGGTCTGACAATTTCTGGGTATCGCAATAGCGGCTGCCCAGCAGATAGACGAGCACGTCATCGGGCAGCTGCGCGATCGGCGTCTGATGCGCATGGGATACAACAGCATCAGCAAGCCCGCTGTCCGAAATCAGAAACTGATTGTGGATTTCGATCACGCCGGGCGGGGCAATGATCCGCGTGCAGGTGTTGCCGAACATGTCGAGGTAGTCGCGCGCCTGGACGTCCTGGGCGAAGGTGATCCGATGAGGGGTTTGTAGGTCCTTGGCCCGCGAGGGGTGGATGCTGAGCATCAGGATCATGGGCGTTTCCTGAAAGCACTGGAACGCGATGTCGTATCCTGCCCGGATCTGCACTGCCGATCTCCATGTTCTGCAAATCGAATTAGTGTTGCCAGATAAGTGTAGTGGCTGGACTTCGTTCCCGAAGACAGGAGGGTGAAAGTGCGGAAATTATGGGCCTTGTGCTGTAGCTCGAAGCAGATCGTTCCTGCCCCCACTGGCCCGGGGGGGGGATTCTTGCG